>NZ_CAJNBO010000009.1:0-310435 GCF_905221015.1 Paraburkholderia nemoris
GCTCGACTACGTCAGCCCCATGACGTTCGAGAAAAACTGGTTCGCCGCTCAACAGGGACGAGCCGCATAAATCTCTCAGCTATGGGATTCGCTAAACAGGGGCAAGGTCAAACTGCTACTTCAACTACCAACCGCTACTTCAACTACCAACTGCTACTTCAACTACCAACTGCTACTTCAACTACCAACTGCTACTTCAACTACCAACTACAACAACACACACTTACTACCAGTACTGCAACCCATTGGTACTACTGTCTTCACCATCAGAACTATTACAGCCACTACGAACTTCTCAACACCAGAGGAAGCGCAGCGCCTTACTCGAAGCAAAGGATTGACCAGCCGACTGTTCCGTTGCCATCGCGTTGTGCTGCGCCTCAGAAGTAACTTTACAAAAGTGTCACAGCGAATCGAATAGGAGCATTCTTAAAGCTCGCTTAGCTCCATAAGAATTTCTCAGACCAACGGCCATGGGCATAAGAATGCACACATAAAAAAACGCCACGGAATCAACTTCCGTGGCGTTCTCACAGGCTTACCGCAAACGCCGCAATCCGCGCGGCGCAGCTTCAACCTATCCGCATTACTGCGTATTCACCCCTTGCGTGCGTTTGCCGAAGCCACCGCCGTCATGTTGATGATCCGGCGTACGGTCGCAGCCGGCGTCAGGACGTGCACCGGTTTCTCAGCGCCCAGCAGGAACGGACCGACCGTCACCCCTTCGCCGCCGATCATCTTCAGCAGGTTGTAGGTGATGTTTGCTGCTTCCACGTTCGGCATGATCAGCAGGTTCGCTTCGCCGGTCAGCGTCGTGCCCGGGAACGCAGCCTTGCGGACTGCCTCCGACAACGCCGCGTCGCCGTGCATTTCACCGTCGATCTCGAGCGAAGGCGCACGTTCAGCGATCAGCTTGCGAGCTGCCGCCATACGTTGCGACGACGAAGACGGCGCACTGCCGAAATTCGAATTCGACAGCAACGCAACCTTCGGCGTAATGCCAAACTTTTCGATTTCGCGCGAAGCCAGCATCGTCATGTCGGCGAGCTGTTCGGCGGTCGGCGTTTCGTTCACGTACGTATCGCAGATGAACAGATTGCGGCCCGGCAACATCAGCAGGTTCATGGCAGCGAAGTTCTGCACGTTGTCCGCTTTACCCAGCACCTGTTCGATGAACTTCAGATGCGCGTGGTACTGGCCTATCATCCCGCAGATCATGCCGTCGGCTTGACCAAGGCGCACGAGGATCGCGCCGATCAGCGTGTTGAACTTGCGCATCGCGGCCTTCGCGACGTCCGGCGTGACGCCTTCGCGCGCGCCGAGTTCGTGATACGCCTGCCAGCATTGCTGATAGCGCGGATCGTCTTCCGGATCGACCACCTCGAAGTCTTCCCCGCATTTCAGCTTCGAGCCCATCTTCTTCAGACGCATCTCGATCACCGACGGACGGCCGACCAGAATCGGCTTGGCGATCTTTTCCAGCAGCACGAATTGCGCGGCGCGCAGCACACGCTCGTCTTCACCTTCGGCGAACACGATACGCGCCGGCTCCGACTTCGCGGCAGCGAACACCGGACGCATCACCATGCCGGTGCGGTACACGGTGGTGCCGAGTTCTTCGCGATAAGCGTCCATGTCCTTAATCGGACGGGTTGCGACGCCCGAATCCATCGCGGCTTGCGCGACAGCCGGCGCGATCTTGATGATCAGGCGCGGATCGAACGGCTTCGGAATCAGGTATTCCGGGCCGAATTCGAGCGAGTGGCCTTCGTACGCCTTGGCGACTTCATCGCCCTGGTCGGTTTCTTCTGCCAGCTCCGCAATCGCGCGCACGCACGCGAGCTTCATTTCTTCCGTGATCGTGGTTGCACCGACATCCAGCGCGCCACGGAAGATGAACGGGAAGCACAGCACGTTGTTGACCTGGTTCGGGTAGTCCGAACGGCCCGTTGCGATGATGCAGTCCGGGCGCACCTTCTTCGCTTCTTCCGGGCGGATTTCCGGTTCCGGATTTGCCAGCGCCAGAATCAGCGGCTGGGTGCCCATTTCGACGACCATTTCCGGCTTCAGCACGCCGGCGCTCGAACAGCCGAGGAACACATCGGCGCCGCGAATCGCGTCGGCCAGCGTGCGCGCTTCGGTGTTCGCCGCGTAACGTTCCTTCGACGGATCAAGGTTGCCGCGGCCTTCGTAGATCACGCCCTTCGAGTCCGTGACCAGCACGTTCTTTTTCGACAGGCCCAGATTCACCAGCAGATCCAGACACGCGATAGCCGCTGCGCCCGCGCCCGAACACACCAGCTTCACTTCGTCGAGCTTCTTGCCGACCACTTTCAGGCCGTTCAGGATTGCCGCCGAAGCGATGATCGCGGTGCCGTGCTGATCGTCGTGGAAGACCGGAATCTTCATGCGCTCACGCAGCTTCTTCTCGATGTAGAAGCACTCAGGCGCCTTGATGTCTTCGAGATTGATACCGCCCAGCGTCGGCTCGAGCATCGCGATCGCTTCAACCAGCTTGTCCGGGTCGGACTCGCTGAGCTCGATGTCGAACACGTCGATGCCGGCGAACTTCTTGAACAGACAACCCTTGCCTTCCATCACCGGCTTCGCAGCGAGCGGGCCGATATTGCCGAGACCGAGCACAGCCGTGCCGTTCGTGATCACGCCGACGAGGTTGCCGCGCGAGGTGTACTTCTGCGCGTCGAGCGGGTCTTCGTAGATCGCCATGCAAGCCGCGGCGACGCCCGGCGAGTACGCGAGCGACAAGTCGAGCTGGTTCGACAGTGGCTTGGTGGGCGTGACCGAAATCTTGCCGGGCTTCGGAAACTGGTGGTAGGCGAGAGCGCTTTGCTTAAGTTGTTCGTCCATTTTTTAGCCTGCGAGACGTAAGTAATTGGGCCCGGCACACTGCACCGTTGGCGTCGCGTACGTCTATCGAATGGATAATCGACTGCGGCGGTTTTCGCATGCGCCGGTTCGGCGCGGCGTCGAACCTCGGCGGAGGGCAAGACGGTGCGGAGTGCTACGCGGGTCGGTTAGTGTACACCCCGAATGCGTCGATGCACTGAGTGGTTAACATGGCTCGCCATCGGCGAAACACCGGCCAGCAATGCTGCAGCGCCGCATCCAGCGGACATTGGACCGGCCATTGAGCGGCTGCCCGCACGTGCCGCATGCCGAGGTCAAGCATGGGTCAGGCGTGAGTCACGCGCATTTCATTCGAGCTCGGCGCCGCGTCGTTCCGGGATCAGAATGAGTGTCGCGAAGATATCGAGCAGATAGATCGACGCGAGCAAAGCGAGCGCGGCGCCGAACGAATAGCGTGCGGCCAGTGCGCCTACGACGACCGGCCCAAAACCGCCGACCGCACGGCCGACGTTGAACAGCACGTTCTGCGCGGTGGCGCGCGCATCCGTCGGATAAAGCTCGGAGATCAGCGCGCCATAGCCGCCGATCATCCCGTTGACGAACACGCCCATCGCCGCGCCGCCGATCAGCAGCGCCATCGGCGTGGTCAGATGGGCGTAGACGAATACCATCACCACCGCGCCCACCTGGTAGAACAGGAACGTCGGCTTGCGGCCGAAACGGTCGGCAGCCATGCCGAACAGCCAGATGCCGCACGCCATGCCGAGAACCGTCACAGCGGTCCACACGCCGGACCTGGTCAGCGAATAACCGAACGTCTTCGACAAATAGCTCGGAAGCCAGATCATCAGACCGTAATAGCCGAAGTTCTGTACTGAACAGAGAATCGCGACGCCGATGCTGGCGCGCGTAGTGCGTCCGTCAGCCACCAGCAATTTGAGCGGTAGCTTGCGCATTCCCCGTGCGACGCGCTCGGTGAACAGCGCCGGCTCCTCGACGCGACGCCGCACGACAAACGACACCACGGCAGGCAACAATCCAAGCGCGAACATCCCGCGCCAACCGATTACAGGAAGCAGCAAAGGCGTCAGCAACGCGGCCGCCAGCACCCCGAGTTGCCACCCCAACCCGACATAAGAGGAGACGCGCGCCCGCTGCGACGCCGGCCACGCCTCGGCCACCAAGGTCATGCCAATGCCGAACTCGCCGCCGAGGCCAATGCCTGCAATGGTCCGATAAGCCAGCAGGTCGGTATAGCCCTGCGCCAGCGCGCACAGCCCGGTGAAAACGGCGAAAATCAGAATCGTCCACGTCAACATCCGCACACGGCCGAAATAGTCGCTCAGCACGCCGAAAATCAGGCCACCCGCTACCGCGCCGATCAGCGTCCAGGTGACGAGCGAACCGGCTTGCGCGGAGCTCAGATTCAGATCCGCGGCAATCACCGGCAGCATGAAACCGAGGATCAGCAGATCGAAGCCGTCCATCGCGTAACCGAGCACCGAAGCGATCAGCGCGCGGCCGGCATAGCCGCTCCTGGCAGGTTCACGGGTCTCGGTGGCAGAAGAAGCGACAGTCATTGAAAGCATTCCGTAGGACAGGGAGGCGGCAACCCGGCACGGCCGCCCAGCAAATTCGCGTGAGTGTAAAGGCACGCCAGGCCGCTCACAAGCAAGCCAAAAAGCAGCCTGAAAAACAACCCGGCACGCAGCAGCAATACGGCTCTCGACGAACCGCGCACGCCCTGTTCAGCGCGGCCGTTATGACCGTCATTCGCTGCCGGCACGCACGACGGCCTCCTCGGGAGGGCCCATTTCGGGTAAAATGTCGGGCTACGCGCGCAGCAAAAACTGGCCTGCACTCCACTGACCAGTTGCGTATTTGCCTATCAAGGCGCCGCCCATCATGGCGCGGTATACCCAGCTTGCTGCGCCACCGGGCCTCGCGCCCGCTTCTCCTCGCTCACACCCAAGGATCCGCCCATGACAGGCTTCGATCGCCAGACGATCTCCGACACGACCGCCAAGATGCTGCTGGAAGTGCAAGCAGTGCACTTCAACGCGGAGAAACCGTACATTTTCACGTCCGGCTGGGCGAGCCCGGTTTATATCGACTGCCGCAAGCTGATCTCGTATCCGCGCGTGCGCCGTGGCCTGATGGAAATGGCCGAAGCCACCATCCTGCGCGACGTCGGCTATGAGCAGATCGACGCGGTGGCCGGTGGCGAAACCGCCGGCATCCCGTTCGCGGCATGGCTGTCCGACCGCCTGATGGTGCCGATGCAATACGTGCGCAAGAAGCCGAAGGGTTTCGGCCGTAACGCGCAGATCGAAGGTTTGCTGACCGAAGGCCAACGCGTCCTGCTGGTCGAAGACTTGACCACGGACAGCCGCAGCAAGATCAACTTCATCAACGCGCTGCGCACTGCCGGCGCGACGGTGAACCATTGCTTCGTGCTGTTCCACTACAACATCTTCAAGGAAAGCGTGTCGGTGCTGAAAGACATCGACGTCGATCTGCACGCGCTTGCCACGTGGTGGGACGTGTTGCGGGTCGCCAAGGCCAACAATTACTTCGACAGCAAGACGCTCGACGAAGTGGAAAAATTCCTGCACGCGCCGGCCGAATGGTCCGCGGCACACGGCGGCGCCAACGCAACGCCGCAGTAAGCGTAGTCGCTTGATCCGGATGGAATGAAAAGGCCGCCTGTCGATGAGACAGGCGGCCTTTTTCTATTGATCTCGCCCAGCCGGGCAAAGAGGTGACCGCGACTAGGATGTGCTCCCGGGATCGTCGACCGAATGAGACGAGAGATTCAGCAAGCCGTTGCTCTGCGCGTACTGGAACAACTCCGAGTCGCGATCAATGCCGAGCTTGCGCATTGCCGTGTTCTTCTGCGTACTGATCGTCTTGATACTGCGATTGAGCTGCTCCGCAATCTCCTTGATCGTCATGCCGGACACGAACAGGCGCACCACCTCGAGTTCGCGCCGCGACAGCATCACATCTTCGTTCTTGCCCCCGGCATTCATGCGCAGCGTATCGAGCGACGCCTTGACCGACGGGCTCATGTATTCCAGGTTGCGACTGACGTGCTGCACCGCGAGCCCAATATGGCTCAGATCGTCCGATTTATTGACGACCGACGTCACGCCGAGTTCGCTCAAGCGTTTGAGCAACGCGGCGTTCTCCAGCATCGTCAGCACGACGATGGGAAGGTCGGGAAAATTGCGGCGCAGATAGCCGATCAACGGCAAACCGTCACCATATTGGCCGCCTGGCATGGCCAGATCCGTGACGAGCACATCGCACGCAACGGTTTGCAGCACCTTCACCAGTTCGGTTGACTGTCGCGCGCGCGCGACGACCTGCAGGCCTGGAAACTTGAGCAAAGCTTGTTCGGCGCCGAACAGAATCACCGGATGGTCGTCGGCGACCACGACCCTGACTGGATCTTGCATTGCCCTCCCCTCGACGGATAAACCGCTCTCCAAAACTTCTGACATACCTTTCTATTCTTGGTACTTGAACTGATCGGGCACGCGCCTGTATTCGCGCGAATAATTCCTCCGACTATAGCCGATTTCGCGTCCGCCAAGCCCGCTGGCGGCAACAATGATCCGTTGCAAAGCGAATGTTAGACTTGATTCGACCCTGGGGCACAAAATAGGGACAATAATCCTCGCGAGGACAACCCCCTCGCGCCCTGACAGGAGAACCGGCACATGCGCTCGCGTTGCCTGGTTGTTTCGCTTGCTTCGCCATTCCGCCGTATGCCGTCCCTCACCTGCGCGATGCTGGGTCTCGCGCTATTCGCGGCGCATTGTCCTGACGCATCTGCCGAGGGTGTGTTCACGCTGACCAGCACCAGCTTCCGCGCGGGCGGTACCGTGGACGCGGCTCAGGTTTTCGATCAGGACGACTGCAAAGGCGGCAATCGCTCGCCGCAATTGACATGGCACGATGCGCCGGCCGGAACGCGCAGCTTTGCGGTCACGGTATTCGACCCGGATGCGCCCGGCCGCGGCTGGTGGCACTGGGCCGTAGCGGCGATTCCGGCCACCGTCGACAGCCTGCCGGAAAACGCCAGCTCGTCGGGCTTCCTGAAGAAACTCGGCGCGGTCGAAGCGCGCAACGACTTCGATATCGACGGCTACGGCGGCCCCTGCCCGCCGCCCGGCAAACCTCATCGCTATATCGTCACCGTTTATGCACTGAGCACTCCGGACCTGCGCCTCGCTCAGGGACGCCCTGCGCTCATGTTCGATCACGAGATCGGCACTGCCACGCTCGGCAGCGCGCGGATGGTGGTGAGCTACGGAAGGTAGCGGCGTCCGTCTACATCTGAGCCGAACTGCATCGGCTGCGAGCCGAAACGTGACTCATATCGTGCAGGGTGCCAAGCCCAGACAAGTCGCGCCGTGGATCGACACGCCGATGAGTGTCCGGCTCGTATCGCATTGCTGCCGCTGCGGAATTTCTGTCATCCACGCACGCTAATGTGCAACCGGGCGGCGCAGGCGATGCTTGTCGATGTCGCGTCGCTACATACGCACGCACCGTTGCCGTACTTACCTCTGCTTTTTCACCTTGCCGGAGAGTGTTATGTCGAAAATCGTCATCGTTTATCACAGCGGCTACGGCCACACTAAGAAAG
Source organism: Paraburkholderia nemoris (assembly GCF_905221015.1). NCBI lineage: Bacteria > Pseudomonadati > Pseudomonadota > Betaproteobacteria > Burkholderiales > Burkholderiaceae > Paraburkholderia > Paraburkholderia nemoris. The sequence continues at coordinate 7,526 of NZ_CAJNBO010000009.1, forward strand.
TCGCCGAAGCCGTGCTGGCCGGCACGCTCGAAGCCGGCGCCGACGCGAAACTCATGCCGGTCGGCGAGATCGACGACGCGGCCTGGGCAGAACTGGCGGCCGCCGACGCCATCATCTTCGGCGCGCCGACCTACATGGGCGGCCCCTCCGCCGACTTCAAGAAATTCGCTGACGCGAGTTCGAAGCCGTGGTTCGGCCAGACGTGGAAGGACAAGATCGCGGCCGGCTTTACCAACTCGGCGACCATGAACGGCGACAAGTTTTCGACGATCCAGTACTTCGTCACGCTGGCGATGCAACACAGCATGATCTGGGTGGGCACCGGCATGATGCCGTCGAACACCAAAGCGGCGACCCGCAACGACCTGAACTATGTGGGCGGCTTTACCGGCCTGCTGGCGCAGTCCCCTGCGGATGCGTCGCCGGAAGAAGCCCCGCCTCCCGGTGATCTGGAAACTGCGCGGATGTTCGGCAAGCGCGTTGCCGACGTGACGGTGCGGTGGAACGCGGGCGTTCAATAACGCTGCGTTCGAAGGCTCGCGCTGGGGAGCCATGGTCAGGTCGCGCACACTCGAGTTGGGCGCGGCGCTGGCCCGAACGCGTGCTGCGCGCCCATGGCAAGCGCTGCTAATTTGCTTGGAACCCACTTGCATCGGCACGCATCTGTCGCGTAACCGGTCACGCCAATGTCATTTTCAGCGCGCATCGTCGTTTTTTCATCCCGTTTCGCACACCCGCCGCTATCAGGTCTTAAAATAGCGTTCCGGCGCGGTGTCGCGCCCCGTTTCCAGCAAGCCAGCGAGATCGAGATGAGCACGAAAGTTTTTGTCGACGGACAGGAAGGCACGACCGGCCTGAAGATTTTTGAATACCTGTCGCAACGCGCCGACGTAGAGATCCTGCGTATCGAAGAAGCGAAGCGCAAGGACCTCGAAGAGCGCCGTCGTCTCATCAACGCATCGGACGTCACGTTCCTGTGCCTGCCGGATGTCGCTTCGCGCGAGTCGGCCTCGCTGGTCGACAACGACCACACGGTGCTGGTCGATGCCAGCACGGCCTTCCGCACGTCAGCCGACTGGGCCTACGGTCTGCCCGAACTGAACCACGCGCAGCGCGAGCGTCTGCGCACCGCGAAACGCATCGCCGTGCCGGGCTGCCATGCATCGGCCTTCGTGCTGGCCATGCGTCCGCTCGTCGAAGCAGGTGTCGTGGCGCCGGAGTTTGCTGCGCACGCTTACTCGATCACTGGTTACAGCGGCGGCGGCAAGAAGATGATCGCCGACTACGAAGCCGGCGGTAACGACAAGCTGAAGAGCCCGCGCCCTTACGCACTCGGTCTCACGCACAAGCATCTGCCGGAAATGGCGGCGCATACGGGCCTGAAGTCGGCACCGGTGTTCACGCCGATCGTCGGCGACTTCTACAAGGGTCTCGCGGTCACCACGTTCTTCTCGCCGAGCCAACTGGCCAAGAAGGCCACGCCGCAAGACGTACAAGCGCTGTTCGCCGAGTACTACGCGGGCGAGGGATTCGTGAACGTTGCGCCGTTCGACGCGGAAGCAAACCTCGACAGCGGCTTCTTCGACGTACAGGCGAACAACGACACCAACCGTGTCGACCTGTTCGTGTTCGGCAATGAAGAGCGCTTCGTGACAGTCGCGCGTCTCGATAACCTGGGCAAGGGCGCATCGGGCGCGGCAATCCAGTGCATGAACCTCGCGATCGGCGCCGACGAAGAAGCCGGCTTGAAACGCTAAACAGGTTCGAGACACAGACGGCAATTCGCCGTCAATCCCCCAAAAAAAGCCGGTCTTTACAGACCGGCTTTTTCTGTTTTAAAAACCTGCACTCGCAATCCCTCTTTAAAAGTTAATCAGTAGTAGCCCGCATTACTTTAAAAAGAAAAATCGGAATGCTCACCAACTGCCGGTAATTCATTCCCTGAATTGACCCGCACAGCATAGTTTGCCGCATAGGGAAACTCCGGATTTTTTGGCGAACGGTCGTTCGAAGATCATAGAGCCATTTTGCTGCAACGCTTGCCTGGTAAGGGTGTGCCGCGAAGCAACGGTACCGCCGCCGAACCCAAAATTCCTTTTTTGTTTAAAAGGGCTGCGAGGCCCCACATGGCGTGCAGCCGGCAAACATTTCGCTGTTTGAATCGGTCTTTTTAGACGGCTCATTCAATTGACAGGCATTAATCGCGCAGCGAAATTAGTTCGCACAATTACAGGAAGGGAGACAGCAGTATGTCGCACGCCATTACTCGAGGCCTGGCGATGGCCATTGCCACGGCCCCACTTCTTATCGCCTGCGGCGGTGGCAAGGCGGACAACCCCGGTCCGATCAACGCACCGCAATGCTCGGGCTCGAGCTGCGGCGTGCAAGGTCCGCCGACTTCGAACGCTGGCACGACGGCGTTATGTCCGGCCACTGCTGACATCGTGAAGACCACGTTCCTGGGTGGTGCGGGTAGCGGCGAAGTGGTGCAGGTGAATATCGATGCGACGGCGATGACTTATTCGCTCAAGTGGATCAAGTCGCCGATCCCGTTGACTAACGCCGACGTCACGATCACACGCGAAGGCACGACGATCACTGGCGCGGTCATCCATCCGCCGACCGGCGCGCTGCCGACCGCGGAGCAGATTCGTTGCGCATTCATTCTCGGCAAGGGCACAGGCACAGCTGCCGCCAACGGCACGACCTACACGACGCCGGATTTTGTCAACAACCCGAACCCGCCGATCATCCTCGTTGGCCAAGGCGTGGCCGGCGGTGGCATCCCCGGGGCGGACGTCGAATATGACGGACTGACCATCATCCCAGGTGTTATCGATCACGTCGGCGCAGTGCCCGCCCGACACTTCGATTTCTATCCGTTCCTCGGTTTTGCGAGCACGACGACGGACCTCACCAAGCTCGCGGGCACATACAACGGCCTGCTGTATCACCTCGTCCCATCTGGCTCGTATGCGGCAACAGCGACCAACACGGTCGAAACCTTCGATGCAAGCGGCAATTGCACCGGCTCGAATACGGCCAACGCTGCCTTCACGCCGAGTCCGAGCGGCTGTCTCTCCACCGGCACGGCGTGGACGGCCAATAGCGCGGGTTATTTTGACAGCCAGAACGCGCCGCAAATTGGCACGCAACTGAAGCTGCCGCCGTTTAACCAGCCAAGCGGTATTTCGGCGCAAGCGCACATGATTCTCGGCCAGATCAACGGCGCAACGGTCCCGCTTGTCATCCGCACCGGCTCTGTGAATCTCGGTACGCCTCCGTTGCATCTCGACGCCAAGGTAGACGACGAATCTGGCATCGCCATGCTTGCCGCGGCCACGCCGCTTGCATCGGGTGGCTTCGACGGCGGCTATGTCGGGGCGGACTCGAACTTCAAGTCCACCGCGGCGTTGATCCAAGGTGGCGTCGGCACCTTCATCAATCCATCGACATCCGCCGCCGAAGACGGTTTTGGTTTGGGCTACGGCCTGCCGAGCCCCGGGCTGGTCGGTGTCCAGCAAGCCAACGGGCAAACCGGTCTGGCGATTGCCTCCGGCGGGCTGTATGCGATCGAGATACAAGGCACGGTCAATGGAGGCGTTGCGCCGACTTCCCAACTCAACAGCAGCACCGCGACCAGCGCCCCCTACTTCGGCATCGGAGCGCAGATCAGCAAGTAACGAACGAAGGACCGGTAGTTCGCAACTCGAGGCATAAATAGAGCAATAGGTGGCTGGACTGGGAGCCGGCCACACACAACGAGAAAATTCTGGAGGCGGTATGAAATGGAGAATCCTTTCGGTGCTCGCTCTTGCAGCACCGTTGCTGGGGGCGTGCAGCGGTGGTGGCGGCGGCAATGGAGACGGACCGGTGACGGAAGTTCGCCTGTGTCCTGCGTCGCTCGATTACGGCACGGTGTTCACGGGCGGCGGCGGTGACGGCGAACTGGTCAAGCTGCAGATGGACACGACCAAGATGACCTGGCAGATCAGCTACATCGAATCGCCGATTCCGGCGACCACCGGCACCGTCGCACCGACGCGCGCCGGCCAGAGCGCAAGCGGCACGCTGACCCAGGAAACCCTGCTGCCGACGCAGAAGCTCAACCAGTGCGCCTTCCGCCTGAACGGCGCCAGTCTCGACCCGAATCGTCCGGCGCGTATTTTCGTTGGCGAAGGCGTGGCGGGCGGCACGATCCCGGGTGCGGAAATTTCGTTCGGCGGGATTCTCGGCGTAGGCGCAGTACCCGACACCAAGTTCCCGTACTACCCGTTCATCGGTTTCTCGTCGATTGAAACGAACCTTGCGAACGTGGTCGGCACCTACAACCAACTCGGCTATCACCAGGTTCCGTCGCAGAACTTCGCGCCGGTCGCGGTCGATACGAAGATCACGATCAATGCGGACGGCACGTGGAGCGAATGCGACAACTCCGGTGTCAACGCAGGCTCGTGCCAGCAGCCGGGTACAAACTTCGTGCAGTCGTCGGACGGCAGCGGCGCATTCGAAACCGACAAGTTCCAGGGCCAGGCCAAACCGACGCTCGCCACCACGCCGAAGGCGCGCGGCTACATGATCGTCGGCAAGCTGCGTAACCAGGTGGTGCCGATCCTCGTGCGGACCGGCGCGGCGAACTCGTCGGTGACGACGCCGGTGAATGGCGAACTCGGTCCGTACGCGGACGACGAATCGGGCATCTCGATTCTGGCGCCGCAAACCTCGATCGCGGTGAACTCGCAAAACGGTGAGTACATCGGTGTGGATAGCCAGTTCGACTATCGCACTACCGCGCTCGAAGGCACCGAGGCCACGCTGCTCGATCCGTTCAATGCTTCGCAGGCATCGCTTGCGACGGCGCTGAATCTGGCCTTCACGCAGACCGTGCCGGGTGTCGTGACGACGACGCAAGTGGGCGCCTCGACGGGCACCACGCCGACAGGAAAGATGATCTTCACGGGTGGCGTGTTCGGCTACCTCGATCTGACCAACGCGGCCTCGCCGTACTTCACGATCGGCGCCTTCGTCCAGTAATGGACGCAGCACGCGCCGCCGGCACGCAGCGAGGCATTCGCGTCCCGGCTGCTGCGCACAGCAATAGCGCGGCAGCCGGCGTCCACCCAGTATCCAGCGCACCGGCTGGCCCGCGAGGCCGCCGTCGCTCGCCGCGCGCGACGAACGCAACGCGCGCCCCAGGGAGGAACAACATGAAAAAAATCTATTTCGCGCTGCTGGCCGCTTGCCTGTCGGTCAGTGCGCACGCGCAACACGCCGGCGACAACGTCGCCGTGCTCGGCTGGTTCCACGTCATGCCGCAGGATTCGAGCACGCCGCTGACCACCACCGTCGCCCCGACGCCGATCAATACACCGCTGCGCCTGCCGAGCTCGTTCACGTCTGCCGGCACGGGGTTGTCGACCAGTAGCGCCAATACCGTCGGCCTCGTATTCAGTCACTACCTCACCGATCACATCGCCGTGTCGACAGTGGCGGGCGTGCCGCCGGTTTTCAAGCTCTACGGGCACGGCACCGTCAAGCCGCCGGGACCGGCAGGCGCACTCGGTCAGCAGGATCTGGGCGATCCGCAGGCCAATCCGATCGTGAAGAGCGTGCGCCAGTGGAGTCCGGCGCTGCTGTTCCAGTATTACTTCAATGCGCCGACGGCCCATTTCAGGCCGTTCGTGGGTATCGGCGTGTCGTATAACTGGTTCTCCGACGTTCAGCTGAGCCCGAACTTCGTGACCGCGACGCAGAACAATCTCGGCTCGGTGCTGGCAGCCGGCGCGGGCAAGCCCGGACAGACGCAGGTGTCGGCGAAGGCATCTTCGTCCTGGCAGCCGGTGTTCAATGCGGGGCTCTCGTACAACATCACCGACCACTGGGGTCTCGTCGCATCGGTCACGTACATTCCGCTGAAGACCACCTCGTCGGTGATCATCAAGGCGGCGGACGGCACGGAATTGGGTGTTTCGAAGGCGGAACTGAAAGCCGATCCGATCATTTCCTTCCTGGCCGTGTCCTACAAGTTCTGAGTTCGGCGCAGATACAGCAAAGCCGGCAGCCCCGCGGAGGGGTCAGCCGGCTTTGTCTTTTCTGGAGGGCGCTGGAAATTCAGGGCAAAAAAAAGCCCGCCTAAGCCGGCGGGCTGAATCCATATCAGAGGAGACATGGAGGAGACAAGACGAACTATAGCAAATGGTTTGGTGCGTCGCAACATACAAATTAGGGTTGACCCTCGGCGTTGTATAAGTACAACAATCCTTACAACGCTTTGCGAGCGAGTGGCGTTGAGTGCCGCGCACCTGCCGCGGCCGTTCGCCTAATGCCGCACCAGCGCCATCATCGCGCCGAACCCGACGAACACGCCGCCCGTCAGACGATTGAACATCCTCGCGACGCTGCGGCTCTTCAGTCTGGCCCCGATCCGCGTGCCGAAACCGGCGTACACCAGGTACCAGCTCACCTCGATAACCGCGAAAGTCGCGACGAGTACACCGAACTGCGGCAGCTTGGGCTGCGCAGCGTCAATGAATTGCGGCAGCAGCGCGGCGGCGAACAGGATGGCTTTCGGGTTGCTGCTCGCCACCAGGAAGCCCTTGCGAAACAACGTGAGGCGCGAGCGCGCGGGTTTGGCGGAAAGTTCGTCGACCGCGCCGGCAGCGCCTTCGTCAGCCGGCGCCCGCCATGCCTTGATGCCCAGATAGACGAGGTAGGCCGCGCCGATCATCCGCAGTGCGTTGAACATCGTCGGCCACGCCGCCAGAAAGACGCCGAGGCCCGCCGCCGACACCGCCAGCATCAGCACCAGTGCCGACAGGCAGCCGGCCATGGTCGCGCTGGAACGGCGCAGCCCGTGCTGGGCGCCGTGCGTCATCACGAGCAGCATGTTCGGACCGGGGATCGCGGAAACGACAAAAACAGTGGCGGCGAACAGCCACCAGGTGTGCAAACTCATTGGGATCGAGGCGAATAGGAATCGGACAGCTATTATGCCCGCCCGTGCGAATCCGCGGCGACGCCCTATTGCGCGCACCCTGGCACGAACCACGGCGCGCAGGCGCCGCGGCCTTGCGGCGAAGCGCACTCGGCCCAGTTGCCGAGCATGGGCCCAGCAATGGATGCGGGACGCGCCTTCAGAAGCGACGCCCCGAGCACCCGCTCAGCGCCCTGCCCGCCGTGCCGCCACCTGCCCCAGCACTGCGAAGTCCTTCTCACCGTCGCCATGCGCTACCGCTTCGATCAGGCTGTCACGCACGACACTCGCAATCGGCAGCGGCGTGTTGACCGCATCTGCGGCCGCCAGCGCGAGGCGCAGGTCCTTCAGTCCGAGGCGCGCCTTGAACAGCGCAGGCTCGTAGCGCTGCTCCGCGATCAGCTTGCCGTAGCCCGAATAGACCGGTCCCGGGAACAGGCCGCTCGTGATCACGTCGAGGAAATCCTGCATCGCCAGACCGTGGCCGGTCACGAGCGTGGCCGCCTCGCCGAGCGTCTCGACTGCCGCGCCCAACATAAAGTTAGCCGCGAGTTTCATCACGTTCGCCTGTTGCGGCAGCGAGCCGATGCGCCAGGTTTTCTGACCGATGGCGTCGAAAATCGGCTGCACGCGGTCGATCGACTCGGCGGGGCCACCCGCCACGATCGTCAGCTTGCCCGCCGCCGCGACGTCGGGCCGCCCCATCACCGGTGCGGCAACGTAATGGACGCCGCGCGAGGCGTGCGCCGTCGCCAGTTCCTCGGCCAGCGCCACCGAGATCGTCGCCATGTTGACGTGGATCAGCCCGCGTGGGGCGTGTTCCAGCAGCGACGCGGTGATGACTTCGCGCAGCGCGGCATCGTCGGCGAGCATCGAGAACACAGCGTCGCCCGCAAACGCTTCAGCCGGCGTCGCGACGATCCGCGCACCTGCGTCGGCGAGCGGCTGCGCGCGTTCTGGCGAGCGGTTCCACACGCGCACCTGATGCCCGGCTTTCAAAATGTTTGCAACCATCGCGGCGCCCATCTCGCCGAGACCGATAAAACCGATGTCCATCTGTCGCTCCGTCTTCTAAGGAACTGGAAGTAAAGCACACCCATGCGACACGTGCAGGACAGCGCGCAATTAAACACGGTGCGATACTGATGCGATGGTCACCGCGACATTCCGCTTCTATGAGGAGCTGAACGATTTTCTCGCCCGGCCCCTGCGCCGGCGCGCGTTCAGTTGCGCCTGCGCGCGCGGCGCGACCGCGAAACATATGATCGAAGTGCTCGGCGTGCCGCATACCGAGGTCGAACTGATTCTGGTGAACGGTGAGTCGGTCGGTTTCAATCATCCGCTCGCCGAGGGCGATCGCATCGCCGTTTATCCCAAGTTTGAAGCGCTCGACATCCAGCCGCTATTGCGCGTGCGCGAACATCCGCTGCGTGTGGTGCGCTTCATTGCCGATGCGCATCTGGGAGGCCTCGCCCCGCTGCTGCGGCTCGCCGGCTTCGACACGCTGTACGACAACCATTACCCCGACGCCGATATCGAAGCGCTCGCGGCCGCTCAGCAGCGCATCGTCCTGACGCGCGATCGGGAGCTATTAAAACGCCGCGCCATCACGCATGGCTGCTACGTACGCACGCTGCGGCCGCGTGAACAATTGCGCGAAGTGTTTGAACGGCTCGATCTGGCCGGCAGCGCGCAGCCGTTCCGTTTGTGTCTGATGTGCAATGCGCCGCTGCGGCGTATCGCCAAAGATGAAGTCGGCGACCGGGCGCCAGATGGCGTGCTGGAACGGCACAACCAGTTCGTCACCTGCGATGTGTGCCGGCGCGTGTTCTGGGAAGGCACGCACTGGCAACGTATGCGGGCGCTGATGGACAGCGTGGCCGGCGCGCCGGAGCGGCCCGATTTGGACGCCGCCCAATGAGCTCAGACTCCACAAGGTCTGAGCACCTCGCCAACGCCGCCCGGATGCGGGATCGGCGCCGCTCGCTCGTCGCGCGGCGCGATGCGTACAATGCGGGATTACTTATCTGGCAGAGGCCTTCCGTATGGCGATGAAAAAGACCGACCTTGAAAAGAACAAGGCACTCAAGCTGAACAACGCAATGAAACTGTCGACCGCCGACCGCTTCGGCAAAGCCGCTGCCGCCGAGCCGAAGCTCGACCGCCGCGAACAGCGCAAGCTCGATCAGGCGCAGGGCCTGGTCGCGTTTGCCTGCAAGCTGAATGGCGAGCTGGTCACGGAACTGAAAGAACGGGCGGCCACGCATCCGGAAGGTATGAGCGGGCTGCTAAACGAGGTCATCAAGCGCGGCCTCGCCGGCTAAGCCACGCCCAAAACCGCCGTCCAATACAAAAAGGCCAGAGCAGAAGCTCTGGCCTTTTTGCTGGCGACATTTAACCGGAACCGCGCCGCACTCGCCGACAAGCGGCGCGCACAGGAGAACCGGCAGGGTTCGCCCGGCGAAACCAAGCGTGAGCTTAGTTTGCCGCGCCCTTGTCGTTCGTGCCGGCTGCCGAAGCTGCTGCCGAAACCGGAGCGCGCTTGCCGTGCGTCTTCAGCTTCTTGATGTGGTGCTTCTTCGGCGCGCTAGCTGCAGCGGCCGGCGCTGCTGCGTCCGATGCCTGTGCGAAAGCTTGAACGGAGACCAGCGCGATCGATGCGGCTGCGAGCGAGACGATGAATTTTTTCATGTGTTGTTCCCCAAACCTGGACGACTGAGTCAATGTGAATGAAATAGCAGAACGGTGAAGCAGACAAGGCTTGAGGCGCCTTACCGCTCCCCGCGGGAGAGTATTACGCAGCGTAGGCGGTTTGTCATGCGCAAAACTCGATATGTATTTTCCGCGAGACAGCTTGCTTTCGATATGCTTTCACTCATTAAGCATGCCGTACTGGGGAGATTACCTAGACCCGCTTCTAGACCAGATTCCGCAGCAAACTGGCCGTTTCCTGAAGGGTCGGCAGCACCCGATGCAGCGCCGCATTCGCCGACTCCTGGCCCATCGGCATGCTCACGCTGATCGCCGCCACGACCGACCCATGCCGGTCGCGCAACGGCACCGCAACGCCGCGCATGCCCAACTCCAGTTGTTGATCGGTAACGACATAACCATCGCGGCGGATTTCGCCCAGCACTTCGCGTAAGCGCTCCGTGGTCGAATACGTATGGGGCGTGAACACCTTGATCGGATAGGACGCCAGCCACTGGTCGATGCTTTCCGGCGGCTGGAAGGCTAACAGGATCAAACCCGCGGACGAGAGCGGCGCACTCGCCCGCGAGCCGAGCACGAAACCGACCGCCATCGCGCGGTTCACGCCGTTGCGCGCAACGTAGACCACGTCGTGTTCGTCGAGAATCGCGACCAGCGCGGTTTCCTGCACTGTCGCGGTGATGCGCTGAAGAAACGGCTGTACGGTGCGCGGCAAGCGCGCTGAATCCAGATACGACTGACCGAGCCGTAATACGCGCGGCGCGAGCCAGAACAGTTTGCCGTCCGTATCCACGTAACCCAATTCGCGCAGCGTCAGCAGATAGCGGCGCGCCGCCGTGCGCGAGAGCCCGGCGCGGGCGGCCACCATGGTCGGCGTCATGCGCGCATGCTCTTCATCGAATGCTTCGATGATCGCCAGCGCCTTCGCGGCGCCGGCGATCCAGTCTTTCTCGTCCATTGCGTCTGCCTGAAAGTCGGCCTGCCCGGCGGATCAGGGATGTTTTGAGCCGTCTGGCCGTTGCGCGATTATCGCGCGAGTCGCTCGCCGTGCGACCGGCTGAAGGTTCATTTGAAGTCCCAGCGCATCTGCTCGGCGATCCCCACTCCGCGCGAGGTCCGCACACATTCGCTCACGTAGTCCGTGAAGGGCAGCGGCTCGAAACCGATCTCGTCGCGCAAACGGCGGTTGTCGAACGCGTAGTCCAGCTCCGCGAAACCGGCGTACAAACGCAGCGCGTGCTCGATCAGGCGGCCGCTGCCGCAACGATCGCGGCCCACCACCTCGCGTGCGATCCTGCCGAAGTCGCGCACACGGCACATCGAATAGCGGTTGCCGGAGGTGCCGGTGGCTTCGTCCATCGCGCTGATGATCTGACCGATGGTCGGTGCCTCCGAGCCCGCCGACACGTGATACGTATCGAAAGCCAGCGACGGCTTCACCGCCAGCAGCGCGAGCGCACGCGCGCAGTCGTCGGCGGACACCACGTCGATGCGGTTCATCGCCCGCGCCGTGAAGCGCCGCGCGCCGTGCACCACGCGAAACACCCAGAACAGGCTCGCCGACGGCAACGTGCCAAGCACCGTGTGGCCAACCACGCTCGACGGTCGCACCACCACCAACGGTAAACGTGGATACGTGCTGCGCAACAGACGTTCGACTTCGCGTTTGCTCTGCGTGTACGGCACGAGGTGGCGCGTCTCGCCATAGCCGAATGGAGATTCCTGCACGTTCGCGCCGCATTGCGTGCCGCACGCCATCGCCGTGCTCACGTGCAGAAAGCGTCGCAGCGTTTTGCTCCCGACAAAACGCGACGCAAAGCGCAACGTATCGCGCACATTTGTATCGAGTACTTGCGGATGCGTCGAGAACGATGCGAGCCCCGCACAGTTGATCACGTGCGACGCCTTGCCAATGCGCGCCAGATCGATTTCCGAAAACGCGCTGCCGAGCTCGCCGACCATCACGTTCGCATCAGTGATTCGCTGAGCGCGAGAATGCGCCAGCCCGCAGCGCACTGCCGAAGCGCGCAGCCGGGCGAGCGCGTCGGCCACGCTGACGCCGCGCACCAGACACACCATGCGCTCGACCAGGCCGGCGTTGATCAGGGTCACCAGCAAATTGCCACCGATAAAGCCGGTCGCACCGGTCAGCAGCACACTGTCGACGCCCATCGCCTGCGCGCGCGCCGACGACACCAAGCTGTCCTGCCAGGCGTTGGACAAAGGGGTTTGCCATGCAAACATCGCGAGCTCCTTGCGGGGGACGTCAGATCGTCGAAGCGTCGATCCGGACAACCAATCAACAACAGGCGCATCAGTACCGATACGTCAGCGCCGAGATCGCGAAGTAGTTGTTCTTCGACTGCACGATCGGACTGTTCGCCGATGCACCGAGCAGCCGCGTCACGCCGCCTTCGGTACGCACCGACCAGCGCGGCGAAAACATGTACGTCCAGCCGATCGACACCTTCGCGCTGTCGAATCCGCCTTTCACCGCATACGGCTGAAAGCGGCTCGCGGCCGCCTGCGCATCGGTGACTCCAAAGAAGGTCTGCGTGTAGCGGCCGCTGCCGGCATGCACGCTGCCCTTGATGCTGATTTCGTTGTCGACGCTTTGCAGCACCGGCACGGTCAAATCGACGTGCCCGCTGGTGCCGTGACTCGTGTTCGTCAGCGGCTGGTCCAACGTGATGCTGATAGTCGACGGACCGAACAGATGCGCCCCGACCTGCACGGACAGCATCACCGAACCGGGGATACGGCCCATGCCCTTCAGGTAATCGGAGCCGGGCAAATCAGCGCGATTGCGATCGGTACGGCCGAAGTCGTAGCTCAGCGCCGCCGATGCAAACATGCCGTTAGCAAAGCTGCGCTTGTAGCCGAGGCCGTCCATCGGGCTCAGAAAGATGCCGTTGCTGAATTCGGCAGCAATCAGCGGCGCGACGAACGGACGGTAGTCACGGCTGCCCTGATAGCGCGGCGCCACGCCGCCGGCCAGCGAAAACATATAGAAATTCTCGGCATAGGCCATCGACGAGCAGGTCAAGCCAAACAGCGGAACACACAGATAGGCGAAGCGTTTGCGCACGATCAGGACTTTTTTTGGGACGGAAGCCGCAGTCTAGGGACGCGGCCTCGCCACGTCTGTCCTGAAGTTGGGGGAATGTGTGCGCAATTGTGTTCAAGTGTTCGCGAATGTTCGCGGCGTATCCCGCACGCGTGCGCGCGGATAGAATCGGTGCCTGATACGACGCCTTGTTAGAACAACCGAATTCGAAAAACCGCCTTTGAAACCTGACACACGCCAACACCTGCGCGCGAATCTGTTGATGCTGATCGCGGCGATGATCTGGGGTTCCGCATTCGTCGCACAACGCTTGAGCCTCGATGCGATCGGACCATTCCTGTTCACCGGACTACGCTTCCTGCTCGGCGCGCTGGTCGTGCTGACGATGATCGTCTGCGTGCGGCGCTCCGCACTGGCAGAGCTAACGAAGCGCGAACCCGGCGGCGCACGCGAACTGCTCGGTGCCGGCGTGCTGCTTGGCATCGTGCTGTCGGCGTCGATTTCGTTGCAGCAGATCGGCCTGCAATACACGAAGGTCGCCAACGCCGGGTTCATCAGTTCGTTGTACGTGGTGCTCGTGCCGCTGCTGGGCGTGCTGTTTCGGCATCGGACAGGATTCGGTACCTGGCTCGGTGCGACGTTCGCAGCGATCGGCATGTACTTTCTGAGCGTCAACGAGCACTTCTCGATCCTGTACGGCGACTGGTATCAGCTTGCCGGCGCCCTGGTGATTTCCGTGCAGATGATGCTGGTGGGCCGCTTCGCGCTGCGGCACGACACGCTGATGCTGGCGCTCGTGCAGTTCGTGACTTGCGGGCTAGCGTGTCTGACCGTCGGTCTCGTGATCGAGCCGATCAGTCTCGCTGTGATCGAGCGCGCCGCGCCGACGATTCTGTACGGCGGTGCGCTGTCGGTGGGCGTTGCTTATACGATTCAGGTGGTGGCGCAGAAGTACGCGGCGCCGTCGCATGCCGCGGTGATCTTCAGTATGGAAGGTGTGTTCGCCGCGCTCGCTGGCTGGCTCGTGCTCGGCGAAACGCTGACGGTGCGTGCGCTATTCGGATGCGCGCTGATGCTTGCCGGTTTGATCGTGTGTCAGGTGATGCCCGTCTCGCGACGCCGAGGTGAACGTGATCGCTTGCCTCACGAAGCGTGAGGGTTTAGACAGTCACCCGCGCGCCGCTTAGCGACCGCCTCGGCCGCTAAGCGGCACGCGGCTGCGCGAAGAGTTTGGGTGTATCGGCGGTGGGCGGAAACACGCACCAGCAGCCGTCGTCGTGTCGAAAGAAAAAAAGGCCGCGCAATCCACCGTCCTGAGAAGTCTCGACCCGCACATAACGCCTGCCGCCGAGACGGGTGCGACTGAATTCGGTTACGTGAACCGACACCGAAGGTCCCGGCGCCAGCCATTTCTCAACCAGAAAACGCAGTGATTGTTCGCTGGCGGCTCTCATGATCCGCTCCGGGCCGGTTTGTCGTGGCTCGCCTCGCGTGTGGCGTCGTTGCTTTCGTCGTTTTCGGCGCCGTCCTCATCATGCTCGGAAGATGCGAGGGATATGGCCCGGTTTGTGGCCGCCGCCCGCAGCGTCGTGCAGTGGCTGGCATGTCTGATATCCGAAAGAAGACGGACTAGTTGTCGTGCTGTTCTGCGTTTCATTGCACACCCCCGCACTGCACCAATAACTTCAGAAAACACTTTAACTCTATGCCTGGATAGGGCGTTGCTGAAATGATTTTGACTAAATAGCAACAGTTGCGCTTGCAAAAACATAGACGCAATCTTTGTACCTTCCAGCTTCAATGTGCGCGTTCGGGGAAACGTGGTCTGTACGCTGGCGAGCGGATGGGATCGACAAAAAAACCCGGGGCGCCACCCGGTGGCATGGGCCCGGATGCGCAAGTTATCCACAATTGCCTATGAATAACTTCGGGATAGCGCATCGGACAGCCTGTGTGCGAAATCTTGATAAGACGCGCTGTCAGGCAAGCCCTGTCAAAGTTATCCCAGCTTTGTAGTTTTTCTACAGTCGTGTTCCGCAGGGTTATGGGTTTCGCATGACGTTGATGTGACGGGGGATTTGATAGTTATCCACAGCCGGGGTTAACCCTTGTTAACTATTACTACATATATATACGTATGAAGTAAAAAACATAGGATAAGTACCGCTGCGTGATGAGATCAAAGGCTGATCAGCTCTTGATCAGCCGAAACCCCGCTGTGTCGGTAAATGCATCAAGGCGCGACGCTCGGCCCGCTCGCAGGTTGCACGGCAGCGGCTTTGTCGATCGCATCAGGCCAGTCGGGAAGCGGCGCTGGAATGGTCGCTTCGACCGGCACCGGCAACAGGCGCGTTTCGATGCGGTTGTTCACGACCGGCTGCGTGCGCACCACCGTTTGCAGATAGTGATCGACGAGGCCGAAGAAACGATCGTAAAACTTGCCCGACGGGATGGTCTCACTTGAAATCTTGACCATCGCATCGCTGTTCGAACGGATCGGCAGCGACAGCGAACCCAGCACGCTTAGCCCGACGCTCGCCGACGTATCGCTTTTCTTCAGCGCAAAGCCGTTTTGCACGGCATTGACGTAGACGATGCTCGTATCGCTCGCCTCTTCGCCCGGCGTACACACCACATGGAACTCGACGACGATATGCGTATCGCCGGTCGGCTGGAAATTTTTCGTGCCGTCGACGGTATCGGTGCGCGTCAGCGTCGTCAGATAGCCCTGACTGAGCAGTGCGCGGCGTGCGGCCTCACAGGTATCCGTGACGCTCGAATTGAAATTGCGGGCGTAAGGACTCGCGCCCGTTTCGAACAATTCCTGCTGGAATTTCGGCTGCGGCGCGCTGCTGCAAGCGGCAAGTGTCAGCAGGCCGAAAAGCGCGGCGGCAGTGGCTTTGGAAGACGAGGTGAACATGATCGATCGGAAGAGGTGCGGCGTGAGCACGAATGGGAATGCATTGTAGAGCGGTTGCCAGGTGTGCGTAAAAAGTGCGCAGCGCGGCGCCGCCTTACATGGCGTGACGGCTCAATTCCGCAGCTTCAAGCGCGGGAGCATGGCAAAGAGGAGAAATGCGATGGAGTTGCCGCTCAGTGCGGCATGGCAGGCGATGCGCCTGGCAGCGCCACTGCGGTGTTGCCGGCCGGTATCGTAAACGCGTCGGCCCAGTTGTCCGGCGCCGGGCAACGGTCGGCTTCGCACATGCTGGCTTGTGCGCCCGCGTGCGACGCGATGTCCTGTGCTCCGGCGACGCCGGCGAAATCTTCGACGCGCAAGCTCACCTTCTTCGCGTACGCCTGCGATCCGCCGTAACTCTTGAGTGCGGCGTTCATGTCGCCGTTGGCCGAGCGCATGTAGCCGTACAGGATCGCCGAACCCACTTCAATGTTGGTGGTCGGCTCGGTGAGGTCCTTGACGTTCCTCAGCATCCCGCGATGGGCGCCCGGCACCACCTGCATCAGCCCGGTCGCGCCGTTGGCGCCCTTGGCCTTTTCCTTGAAGCGGGATTCGATCGAGATGATCGCCAGCAGTAACGCCGGCGGCAGCGAGTATTTCGAAGCGGCGGACTGCACCGCGTCGGAAATCTGTTGAGCCTTTTCCTTTGCCAGACCGAATTTCTGCGTCAGATACGCGGACATGCGGTCATTGTTTTCGTCGGCCGTTGCGGTTTGCATCAGGCCGAGCGAAAGCACGATCAGGCAAAGTAACCGGCTCATAACGGAGGACGGGGAAGAAAGGGGATCCACGCATTATAGCTCTGCCCCCAAAAGAGGCACCAAACGGCCAAAATTCGTCTGATGAAAGGTGGCCGGCTGGTGTGTCCGCGCGTGCTACTTCGGCTGCTTCGGTTTGAGTACGTAGTCATCGTTCAGCGTCGCGAGGAAAGCGGCGACGTCGTCGATATCCCGTTCGGACCACACGGGGCGCTCGCCCGCTTTGCGCGTGAGCGGCTCGTCGGTCGTGTCGACGTTTACGCGCAGCGCGACCGGCAGATCGTTGAATTTATCGACCTTGCCGTGTGCGTCTTTCGGATACCACTTCGCAGGATTCGTATCGCGTTGAACGTAGAAACGCAGCGCGTCCTTTAGCGTGTGGAAGCGGCCGTTGTGAAAGAACACGTGCCGCGTCGCCGTGTTGCGCAGCGACACGGACTTGAAGAGTCCACAGTTGCTCCTGTCGCTCGACTGATCGGTGCGTAGCGGACCACATAAACCCATATCGAAGTACTTCGGGTCGGCGTTCGCATGCAACTCCGGATTACGCGGCACGCCGAGCGCCTGGAAGTTGAAGTCGGTGAAAAGCGGATGAGAGCCGTCGACACCCGATTGATCGATGTGGCAGGAGGCGCAATTGCCCCCTGTCGGATTGTCGAACAGTTTTTTGCCTCTCAACTCCTGTGCCGTTAGTTGCAATTTGCCATCGAGGTAGTAGTCGAACTTGCTGGTGTACGGGTGAAAGCTTGGGTCTTCGAGTTCGAAGCGCTCGATGGCATACATCGCCTGCGCGAACGCCTTCGTGGGGTCGATGAAAATGTTCTGGCCGAACACTTCCTTGAAGCGCGCTGCGTAAGGTGTGTGCTCCAGCTTTGCCAACACCGCCGCCGGGTCCTTGTTGGCCATCTCGTTAGCATTGAACAGCGGGAAACTCGCCTGATCGTGCAGACGGTTGAAGCGCCCGTCCCAACCGAAGCCGCCTACCGGCGCGTTGTCTGTCTCGCTCAGGCGCTCGGACATGCTGGCCGCCTGCGCATGACTCCACATCGGCGTGCGGTTCAGCACGTAGCGCAGGCTCGGCACGGCGCGCGTGCCTTGCGAGCGCATGTCGGGCCCACCCAGTTGCGCGGCCAGCCCGTTGGGCGGCCCATAGGCGTGCGACGGGCTATGACAGCTTGCGCACGACATCTTGCCCGACGCCGACAACGACGCATCGAAGAACAACAGCTTGCCGAGCGCTGCGGCGTCGCTGTAGATAGGCTTCGCATCGTTCGGCGTTGCCGCAGATGCCGCCGCTGCCGCCGTTGCCTCGAACGGCAGCAATGCGGCACCGGCCAGCGCAACGAGCGCCGCCAATCGCGCGGCAGTGCGCACGGTGAATCGCGTTGCAAAAGACAGCATCGAGTCGCTTACAGGTTCGTGAAGATGTCGTTGCCGAACCCGACCAGACCGGCCTGCCCCGCGTAGCCCAGATGATCCAGCTGGAAGATGTCTTCAATGCTCTTGAGCATCGAGTAGTGGTTGTACTGCACCGTCGACACCGTGCCCGGTTTGATGAACTTCGAGATCATCACCGCGCCGGTCTGATCGCCGCCAAAACTCTGTTTGGTCAGGTTGATCGTCAAGCCCTTATACGTCAGCGACGAAGTCTGCGGGAACGCCGGCAGATTCGGACCCGGCTGCTGGCTGCAGCACGTTGCGCCGGAGAAGATCAGATCCTCGTCGGCTGCCGACTGCGTCACCGTTGCGTAGCTGCTTTCGTCGAAGTTGATGATCAACAGACCGTCCTTCTGGAACGCCGGCGAGGCGGTGATAATCGGCACCCACTTCTGCAGGAACGTGTTCGCGCTCGTCAGTCCGCCCGGCTGGCCGTTCACGCACGGCGCGTCGTGACCGTCGTCGCACAGGTTCGGCGTAATCAGGTTGAAGTTGGCGGTGGTCGAGATCGATTGCAGATCGGTCGTCAGCTTGTTGAGGTTCACGACGTTCTGGCCGCAGTCGGACGAATCGATGATCGAGTGGAAGTACATGAACGGGTTGTGACGCGTCGCGTACTGATCGCCCAGCGGCGCGGCCGCGCTCGGTGCTTCGGCCGATTGGGTCAGGTCGGTCGTGTTGAGCGTCGGGTGGCCGCAGGTGGCGGCTTCGCGCGTCGGGTCGTTGCCCATGTCGCCTTCATAGCCCTTCCAGGTGTAGCCAGCGGCCTTCAGCTGGTCCGGCAGCGTCTTGATGCTGGCCGAATACACGCAACCCGAGCCGATCGCCTGACCGTCTGACGTCGTGCCGGTGAGCTTGTAGTCCTGGTAGGTGATGCAGTCGTTGTCCGTTTCCGGCGTCGGCGCCTGACCGCTGATCATCGAGATGTAGTTGTCGAGGCTCACGTGCCCCGTGCCGTAGTACTGCTGCACCATCGCGCCTTGCGATGCCAGCGTCTGCGACAGATACGGCGCCTTGCTGTTCGCGCCGAAGGTGGTCGCGTAGTTTTCGTTCTCGAGCGTGATGACGAAGACGTGCCGGATCTGCTGCTGCCCGCTCAGATTGAGCGACGACGAAGACGAACCGCACGCGGCGACGATAACGCCAATTAAGGCCGCGCAAACGGCCATGAAGAAAGCACGCAACCAGCTGCGTTGTGACATGTTTTGCCCTTGGGTATTGGAGTTTTATTCGCGGGCAAACTTTAGGCAGCACGTATGACGGCGACGTGAATCACGCCACACGTTTGCAATATGTCGGTCATCTAACGCAACGTATAAACGTCGCTACGCCCGCTGTGAACCGGCGCGCTCATTGCGCGTAGCGGCGATGCAAGGCTGCCGCCACTTCCGCAAAACGTGCACGCAATTCCGGCGGCGCCAGCACGTCAGCCTCGGCGCCGAAGCGCAGCAACTCCGCGCATGCCTGCCTTATCGAACCGACCGGCAACGTGACCGTGCACCAGCCGTCGGACGGATCCGGCTCGCCGATTTTCGCGGCTGAGCGTGCGAACGGCGACGTGAAGGCTTCGAGCATCTGCATGCCCCACGGCGACAGGCGCAGCGTTGCCTCGCTTGCATGCATCTCTTCGGACAGACGCTGCGTGCTGTCTTGCCAGTACGCTGCCAGATCGAAATCCGACGGCCGCTCGAAAGTCTCGTTCAGCATGCTCAATTCGAGAATGCGCGAAATGCGATAGATGCGAATGTCCGCGCCAACTCGCCCAACCACGTACCACGCGCCGCTTTTCAGCACGATGCCGAGCGGTTCGATCCGCCGAAATTTTTCGGCCTTCCAGCTCTGATAGCGAATCTGCAGCGGATGCTGTTCCCACACAGCGCTCGCGATCAACGGCAGATTCGCGGGCTGGTCTGCGTCGGAAAACCAGGCCGGAGCGTCGAGGTGAAAACGCGAGCGCATGCGCTCCGCGGTAGAACGCAATTCGATCGGTAGCGCGGCGAGCAACTTGGTTTGCGCACCGGCCATGACAGCGCCGAGCCCAAGTGCCTGCACCGGCCCCGGCAAGCCGGCGAGGAACAATGCCTCTGCTTCCTGCGAGGACAGACCGTTCAGACGCGTACGGTAGCCGTCGAGCAGACGATAGCCACCTTCCGCACCACGTTCGCTCTGGACGGGAACGCCCGCGGCGCTCAAAGCGTCGATGTCGCGATAGATCGTGCGCAGGGAGACCGCGCATTCGTCGGCGAGCGACTGCGCGGTCACGCGTCCGCGCGCTTGCAGGGTCATCAGGATGGAAAGGAGACGGCTGGCTCTCATGCGGACAAGTGTAGTCATACCTGACACAAACTGACAGGTATGGGCGCTTAGGATGGGGACACCCGGCGCCAGATGAACGCTGGCTTTTCCAACGAGACGCTCACCCAGAAGGCTCCCGCCATGACCACCGCCCGCACGATCACGCTGTTCCACTCACCGCAATGCCGCTCCGTCAGCGCACTGACGCTGCTCGAGGAACTCGGCGCTCCGTATCAGCTGAAGGTGCTGAACATGAAGGCCGGCGAGCAGCGCAAGGCGCCGTATCTCGCGATCAATCCGCTCGGCAAAGTGCCGGCGATTCTTCACGGCGACGCGCTGATCACCGAACAGGTCGCCATCTTTATCTATCTGGCCGACCTGTTTCCTGAAGCGGGGCTCGCGCCGGCACTCGACGATCCGTCACGCGGGCCTTATCTGCGCTGGCTGGTGTACTACGCGGCCTGCTACGAACCGGCGCTGGTCGACAAGGCGATGAAGCGCGAACAGGCGCCGCTCGCCACGTCGCCCTATGGCGATTTCGATTCGATGCTCGGGACCGTGACAAGCCAGTTGCAGGCGTCGCCCTATTTGCTCGGAGACAAGATGTCGGCCGCGGATATTTTGTGGGGCATCGCGCTGCATTGGGGGATGATGTTCAAGCTGGTGCCCGAGACGCCGGTCGTGCTCGAGTACACCCAGCGCATCTGCTTACGGCCGAGCTTCGTGAAGGTGAGCGAGCGGGATGTTGCACTGGCGGCCGAGCATGAGGCGGCGCTCAAAGGGGTTTGATGTTGCGAGCGGGCTGCCGGGGATGCTACGGTGATCAGCAATGCTGGCTGCTGACCGGTTGACCAACTGAGCGGCCTGCTGATCCGGCATCCGGCTCGATGCGCCGGGATTTGAGACAATGAAGGCCGCCGGTGAATGTCTTCCCGGGACAACCGGGCGCGCCTTGGCCTTTCCAGCAGGCGTCGGCCCATTGAACAAGAGATGTTTTCAGGTATGAGCAAGACCGTATTCATTCCCAGCGTCCCTGCGACGTCGGAGGACGATTTCGAAGTGTCGGCGACGTCGAAACTCGCCGGCTACCGGCGTTTTTTCGGCGTGTTGAAAGTGGTTCGAACCACCGACGGCCGCGTGCTGTTCCCGTTCGACGGCGCGCCGGAACTCGGGCCTTACGCGACCAAGCTGGAAGCCGTCGCGGCGGCGCAGGTGTATGGCGAGCACATCGTGACGAGCGACCTGGCGCGTCCGGAGTTATAAGCGCGGGCGCGTGGCGGGTGCGCTTTGGTCCGTTAGGTGGGTTGCTTGGGTTAGTCACTCAGGACCATCATTTGAGGCGGTCATTTCGGGAGCAACGGATGCCTCGTCTGCGCAAAATGGGCTCATCGGCAACTGTCATGGGAAGTGCGGCTGTGCTGATGGCCGCGCTCTGTCAATCCGGCTTCGCTCAGACGTCGGACGCCAATGC
The DNA here is from genome assembly GCF_905221015.1 of Paraburkholderia nemoris. NCBI lineage: Bacteria > Pseudomonadati > Pseudomonadota > Betaproteobacteria > Burkholderiales > Burkholderiaceae > Paraburkholderia > Paraburkholderia nemoris. The sequence goes on from NZ_CAJNBO010000009.1 coordinate 29,198, forward strand.
CGGTCAAACCGCGCTAGGGAAAGCCGAGGTCGTTCACGCCCAGGTCCGTGTTGTAGCGATCTATCCCGCCACCAACAGCGTCACCCTGCGCGGTCCGCACGGCAATCTCGCGGATGTCGACGTGAATCCCCGCTTGGCCGATGTCAGGAAACTGCGGGTCGGCGACACGCTGAACGTTGCGTACCAACAGGCGCTGCTGCTTCAAGTCGACAAAGTGACAACCAAAGGGGTGCGTGAACGCACCGAGACGACGGTGGCGATACCGGCTTCAGCGGGGTACGCATCGTCGGCGCATAGGGTGCAGGTTGTCGCGACGGTGTTGAAGATCGACCGCAAAAGCCGGATGGTGACGCTGCGTGGGCCGAAGCATCAGCAGGTACTGAGGGCGGCGGCGAGTATTCCCCTCGATCAGTTGAAAGTCGGGGACAGTGTGCGCGCGGAGTTTGTGTCGGCGGCCGCGGTGGAGGTGGTGAGGAAGTGAGGTGCGCTGTTGAGGCAAAAAAACGGCCGCCCTCAGGCGACCATTTTTTTCAGCGTGAAGCTAGTGTTCCGTCCCAGAAATAACTTTACGTAAATTGGGATTGTTCTATGATCAAGTCCGTGATGAACAGGAGGGGATCATGGGACGCAAGGGGATCGAGGTTGTGGTGTCGGAACTGGAGCGAGAACAGTTGCTGTCCATGAGTCGCTCGCGTTCGTTGCCTCATTCTCTGGTGCGTCGGGCAAAGATTGTCCTGATGGCCGCTGACGGTCACACGACCACGGAAATCGCGATGCACTGCGAAGTGACGCCACCGGCGATCACGCACTGGAAGAAGCGGTTTGTCGCTCAGGGGCTTGCGGGTCTGCATGATGAAGCTCGCCCAGGCCGACCGCGCACACATGACGACGAGGCGGTCGCGGAATTGCTGGCCAGGGTGTTGCATGAGAAGCCGGACGGGGCAACGCACTGGAGCGTGCGTTCCGCGGCCGCGCAGACAGGGATTTCGAAGAGTTCGGTTGCCCGGTATCTGTCGCTGTTCGGTATACAGCCCCATCGTTCAAAGAGCTTCAAGCTGTCTACTGATTCATTCTTCGTCGAGAAGGTGCGCGATATTGTCGGGCTGTACCTGAGCCCGCCCACCAACGCCCTTGTCCTGTGCGTCGACGAGAAGAGCCAGTGTCAAGCGCTGGAGCGCACGCAGCCGATGCTGCCGATGGGGCTGGGCTATCTCGAAGGGGTGACGCATGATTACGTCCGACATGGCACCACAACCTTGTTCGCTGCGCTCAATGCAGCAACGGGCGAAGTCATTGCTCAATGCAAGCCACGCCACCGGCATCAGGAATTCCTGGCGTTCCTCAGGCATATTGACCAGGTGGTGCCGGCCAATCTCGACGTGCATCTGGTCGTCGACAACTACGCGACACACAAGCATCCGAGGGTCAAGGCGTGGCTCGCCAGGCATACGCGCTACCACATGCACTTCACGCCGACCTACTCGAGCTGGCTGAATCAGGTTGAACGCTGGTTTGGCCTGATTACGCAGCAGGCGATCCGTCGCGGGTCATTCAGAAACGTGCGCCAGCTCATCGCCAGCATCGAGCGTTATACCGAGCAGTACAACCAGCACAAGCGGCCGTTCGTATGGACCGCGACAGCCGATTCCATTCTGCAGAAAGTGGCCCGGCTATGCAAAGTTATTTCTGGGACGGAACACTAGCGATAGCTAGCCTATCACCCTCACTCCACCGTCACCGACTTCGCCAGGTTCCGCGGCTTATCCACATCCGTGCCTCGCGCACAAGCCGTGTGATACGCCAGCAACTGCAGCGGCACCACGTGCAGGATCGGCGACAGCAAGCCATAGTGCTCCGGCATCCGGATCACATGCAGACCTTCGTCATTGACGATTTTCGTATCCGCGTCCGCGAAGACATAAAGCTCACCACCCCGCGCACGCACTTCCTGGATATTCGACTTCAGCTTCTCCAGCAGCGCGTCATTCGGCGCCACCGTCACCACCGGCATCGCTTCAGTCACGAGCGCCAGCGGCCCGTGCTTCAGCTCGCCGGCCGGATACGCTTCCGCGTGAATATAGGAAATCTCCTTGAGCTTCAACGCGCCCTCGAGCGCGATCGGATAATGCAGGCCGCGCCCGAGGAACAAAGCATGTTCCTTGCGCGAAAACTCTTCCGACCACGCAATGATCTGCGGCTCCAGCGCCAGCACGCTATTCAACGCCGCCGGCAAGTGACGCAACTGCTTCAGATACTCGGCTTCCTGCTCCGCGCTCACCTGCCCACGCAGCTTCCCGAGCGTCGCGGCGAGCACGAACAGCGCAACCAGTTGCGTCGTGAACGCCTTGGTCGACGCCACACCGATCTCGCGACCCGCGTGGGTGAGGAACGACAATTCCGTCTGGCGCACCATCGCGCTCGTGCCGACGTTGCACACCGCCAGCGTATGTTTATGCCCCAACGACTGCGCATGCTTGAGCGCCGCCAGCGTATCGGCCGTTTCGCCCGACTGCGAGATCACCACCACCAGCGACTTCGGGTTCGGCACCGACTCGCGATAGCGATACTCGCTGGCAATTTCCACTTGGGTCGGGATCTTCGCGACTGACTCGAGCCAGTACTTCGCGGTCAATCCCGAGTAATAGCTCGTGCCGCACGCGAGAATCAACAGGTTGTCGATGTCGGCGAACACCTTGCCGGCACCCTCGCCGAATAGCGCCGCGTCGAACGAATCGCCTTGCGGGATCGTGTCCGTAATTGCACGCGGCTGCTCGAAAATTTCCTTCTGCATGAAGTGGCGATACGGGCCCAGTTCGACCGCGCCACCATACGCCGCGACCTGGCGCACTTCGCGCTGCGCGTCATAACCGTCACGATCGGCGATACGCACGCCCTCGAGCGACAGTTCGCAGACGTCGCCTTCCTCGAGGAAGATGAAACGTTCGGTGCTGCCGGCAAGCGCCAGCGCATCCGACGCGAGGAAGTTCTCACCATTGCCGAGCCCCACCACCAGCGGCGAACCTTGCCGCGCGCCGACCACCGTATGCGGCTGATCCTTATGCAGCACCGCGATCGCGTACGCGCCGTGCAATTGCCCGACCGCTTCGCGCACCGCGGCAAACAGATCGCCGCGATACAGGCTGTGAATCAGGTGAGCGATAACCTCTGTGTCGGTCTGCGAGACAAACGTATAACCGTTGCCCCGCAGCATTTCACGCAGCGACTCGTAGTTCTCGATAATGCCGTTGTGTACCAACGCGAGTGCGTCTTTCGAGAAGATTGGGTGAGCGTTGTCGGTCACTGGCGCGCCGTGCGTCGCCCAGCGGGTATGCGCGATACCCGTGATGCCTTCGAGGTGGCTCTCCTTCACCTGCTCGTCCAGATCCGCCACGCGCGCGACGCTGCGCGCACGACGCGGCCCGTCGCTACCGAGCACGGCCACGCCGCACGAATCGTAGCCGCGGTACTCGAGGCGACGCAGTCCTTCGATCAGGACGGGAACGATGTTTCGTTGCGCAACCGCGCCGACAATGCCACACATGGCTTATTCCTTTTCAGTGCTGGGTTTCAGGGGGCGCGCTTCATGCGCGCGTCACGCCCATCAACTCTTCTTCTTGGTCGGGCGTACGTAGCCCGGCTTGCTTGTTTGAGTCTTATCGTTCAGGACTAGCATGTCTTCTTCGACATCCTTCCAGATCGTGGTGCCCGCCGCGATCGTCACGCCGCGCTTGACGCGCACCGGCGCAACGAGTTGCGTGTCCGAACCGACGAATACGTCGTCTTCAATGATCGTGCGGAATTTGTTCGCGCCGTCGTAGTTACAGGTGATGGTACCCGCGCCGATATTGACGCGCGCTCCGACGTCCGCATCGCCGATATACGTCAGATGGTTCGCCTTCGAGCCATGACCGAGCACCGAGTTCTTCACCTCGACGAAGTTGCCGACGTGCGACTCATCCTGCAACGACGTGCCCGGACGCAGCCGCGCATAGGGGCCGAGCACGACGTTCGCACCGACTTCGGCGCCTTCGATATGCGTGAACGCGTCGACGCGCGTACCTGCGCCGATCGTCGCATTGCGGATCACGCAGTTCGGCCCGACCGTCACGTTGTCAGCCAGCGTGACGCGGCCTTCGAACACGCAGTTCACGTCGATCGAGACGTCGCGGCCGCATTCGAGCGTGCCGCGCACGTCGATTCGAGCCGGATCGGCAAGCGTCACGCCGGCCACCAGCAAGGTCTCGGCGACATTGTGCTGATGAATCCGTTCGAGTTCAGCAAGCTGCTGCTTGCTATTCACGCCGAGCGTTTCCCACTCTTCGTCAGGCTGGGTGGTGACGACTTCGAGTCCGGCTTCGATCGCCATCTCGACCGCGTCGGTCAGGTAGAACTCGCCTTGCGCGTTGTCGTTCTTCAATGCCGCGAGCCAGCCGCCCAGACGTTCGGTCGGCGCGACGATGATGCCGGTGTTGATCTCGGCGATCTTGAGCTGTTCGGGCGTTGCGTCTTTCTGTTCGACGATGCGCGACACCTTGCCGTGCTGATCGCGCACGATGCGCCCGTAACCGCTGGGGTCGTCGAGCGTGACAGTGAGAACGCCGTAGCCGCCTCGGCCCGCGCGATCGGTCAGCGCCTGCAGCGTGCTGGCGCGCGTGAGCGGCACATCGCCGTACAGCACCAGCGTGGGTTCGGACGGATCGAGCAGCGGCAGCGCCTGTTGCACCGCGTGGCCCGTGCCGAGTTGCTGCTCCTGAGCGGCGAACTGGACATCCGGCGCGGCTACCGCCTGGCGCACGGCTTCGGCGCCATGACCGACCACCACGACCAGACGCGTGGGCTTGAGCGCACGAGCGGTGTCGATGACATGAGCGAGGAGCGGCCGGCCGGCCAGGGGATGGAGCACCTTGGGAAGCGCGGACCGCATGCGCTTACCGGTGCCTGCCGCCAAAATCACGATGTTCATGGCGTCGGCAATCAGACAAGTTTCGAGCCCACGATTCTATCATGCAGGCCACAGCGACAAAGGCCGCTCGCGCGGCCTTATTACCTTGCTGAAACACCCGGAAACCTTTGATTTCAGGGCATTTCACGGCTTGATCACATATCGTCGAACTGAACGATCGAGATCGGCTTAGATCCGTTGAAGGTTGCGCCCTCGCCGGAATCGGTCGAACACGGCTCTTCGTCGAAGGCGATATCGCCTTGCGGATCGGCCTCGCCGCTTGCACGCAGACCGGCGAACGGGAACAGCTGGTGATCCATCAAATGCGACGGCACGATGTTCGACAACGCATTGAACATGTTCTCGATACGGCCCGGGAAGCGCTTCTCCCAATCGCGGATCAGCGCCTTCATTTCCGCGCGTTTCAGGTTCGGCTGGCTGCCGCACAGGTTGCACGGAATGATCGGGAATTCGCGCAACTCCGCGTACTTTTCCAGATCGGTTTCCTTCACGTAGGCGAGCGGACGGATCACGATGTTCTTGCCGTCGTCCGATTGCAGCTTGGGCGGCATGCCCTTCAGCTTGCCGCCGTAGAACATGTTCAGCAGCAGCGTTTGCAGAATGTCGTCGCGATGATGGCCGAGCGCGATCTTGGTCGCGCCGAGCTCGCCCGCCACACGATACAGAATGCCGCGACGCAGCCGCGAACACAGCGAGCAGGTGGTCTTGCCTTCCGGCACCAGCCGCTTGACGATGCTGTAGGTATCCTGGTTCTCGATGTGAAACGGAATGTCGAGTTGTTTCAGGTATTCGGGCAGAACATGCTCCGGAAAGCCCGGCTGCTTCTGGTCGAGATTCACGGCGACGATGTCGAAGTTGATCGGCGCGCGTTCGCGCAGCCGCATCAGGATCTCGAGCATCGCGTAGCTGTCCTTGCCGCCCGACAGGCACACCATCACCTTGTCGCCTTCCTCGATCATGTTGAAGTCGCCGATCGCCTCACCGACCTGGCGCGCGAGCCGCTTGAACAGCTTGTTGTTCTCGTAGGCTTCTTTCTGCTCGCGGCGCGTCAGCGGCGCTTTAACCGCTGAGGCCTGGGCAGCTTGTGCAGCCCCTGGGGCCGCGGTGTCGTTCAGGATTTCCTGAGCATTCATGGCTCAATCCTCTTTGATACGGAAGACTTCGACGCCCACGGCGTCACAGTCGGGATAAACGTCCGGCTTTTCGGTCGACACGCACACGGCGCGCACTTGCGGATGATCGAGCAGTGCCTTGACGAGGTCATCGCAGAGTGTTTCTTGCAGGTGAATATGGCCTTGCTCGACGCGGCGCGCGATGGTCGAGCGCATGAAGTCATAGTCGACCACTTCGTTCAATTTGTCCTGAACCGGCGTGGACAGCGCGAGCGGCACGAACAGTTCGACGTTGATCACGACGCGCTGTTCGCCGCGCTTTTCGAAGTCGTGCACGCCGATGTTGATGTGCACTTCGTAATTGCGCAGAAAGAGCCGGCGGCAATCGGCGAGCCGGGGATGCGAAAGAGCGGCAAACATGTTCGTTCCAGTCGAAAAAAGAGTGCGGAGCACTCAAGTGGGCGCTTCAGGCGCCCGTCAAAAACATAACGTCGCGCGGCAGCGGCACGAGGTGCTGCCCGCCGTCGACCACCAGCGTCGTTCCGGTGACGCCCGCTGCATCGGCGAGATACAGCGCGGCGGCGACAATATCCTCCGGCCGCGACGCGCGGCCCAAAGGCGTGGCACGGTGAGCTTCTTCAAAACCGGCCGGCGTTTGATCGCCGGATTGCATCGTCAGACCAGGGGCAAGCCCGACCACGCGCACTTTCGGCGCCAAGGCCTGCGCCAGCGCCACCGTCGCCGTCTGCAACGCTGCCTTCGACAGCGTGTAGGACAGGTAGTCCGGGTTCATGTTGTACAGCTTCTGGTCCAGCACGTTGATGACCACGCCGCGCTGGCTTTCATCAGTGCGCGCGGCTTCCGGCGTGGCCTCGAACAGCATACGCGCCAGCACGAGCGGCGCGCCAAGATTCATCGCGGTCAGCTTCAGCAGAAGGTCGTAACCGACGTTCTGCGCCGTGTCTTCCTCAAAGCGCGAGGCGTTGTTGACAATACACGACGGGCGGCCCAGCGCGGCCATACAGGCGGGCAGAAGCTGCTCAACCTGGCCCTCGTCGCCCAATTCCGCGTGCAAAGCCACCGCCCGGCGGCCTAGGGCAACGATTTCCGCGACTACTTCGTCGGCCTCCTCCCGCGACGCACCGTAATGGACCGCCACGTCCCAGCCACGCGCGGCGAAGCCGAGCGCGAGGGAGCGCCCGATGCGGCGGGCGGCGCCGGTAATCAGCACGATGCGCGGCGTTTCAGGCGCGCGGGCGGCGGCGGTGTCCATAGAGGCGGTCATTTACAATGCGGGGATGAATCCGAAAGCTCACCAACCCGATAGTTTACCTGCTCCCGGCCCGAGCGCGCTTGCGCAGTCCGAAGCGCTTGTCGCACAGGTCCGCGCGGAGCTCGAAGCGGCTGGCGGCTGGCTGCCATTCGACCGCTACATGGAGCGCGCGCTTTACGCGCCGGGACTCGGCTACTACAGCGGCGGCGCCCGCAAATTCGGCCTGCGCGGCGACGACGGCAGCGACTTCGTCACGGCGCCGGAAATGTCACCCCTCTTCGCCGCGACGCTGGCGCGCCCGCTCGCCGAGGCCCTGGAGGCGAGCGGCACGCTCGAACTGATGGAATTCGGCGCCGGCACGGGCAAACTCGCCGCCGGCTTGCTGAATGCGCTCGACGCGCTGGGCGTCGAATTCGACAGCTATTCGATCGTGGATTTGTCCGGTGAGTTGCGCGAGCGCCAACGCGAGACGATCGAAGCTGCGGCGCCAACTCTGGCCGCGAAAGTGCGCTGGCTGGACGCATTGCCGGAGCAATTCGAAGGCGTGGTGATCGGCAATGAGGTATTGGACGCGATGCCGGTGCGGCTGTTCGCATTTACCGACGGTGCCTGGCATGAACGCGGCGTGACGTGGCGCGACGAGGCCTTTGCGTTCGACGACCGGTTGGTATCGGAGGCTGCGGACATTGCGCTTCTGGCAGAGATTGAAACTGCCGGTGACGACTACGTGACCGAAACGCACGACGCCGCCCGGGCATTCACGCGGACCATTTGCACGATGCTTACGCGTGGCGCGGCGTTTTTCATCGATTATGGTTTTCCGCGCCACGAGTACTACCATGAGCAGCGTGCGCAGGGCACGTTGATGTGCCATTACCGGCACCGGGCGCATGGTGACCCGTTTGTTTATCCGGGTTTGCAGGACATTACCGCGCACGTGGAATTTACCGGCATTGCCGAAGCCGGTGTCGAGGCTGGCGCCGATTTGTTGGGCTTCACTTCGCAAGCGTGGTTCTTGTTGAACGCGGGGATTACCGAGACGTTATCGGCGCTCGATCCTTCGGACACGGCGAAGTTTTTGCCTGCGGCGAATGCGGTCCAGAAGTTGTTGTCCGAGGCGGAGATGGGTGAGCTGTTCAAGGTGATCGCGTTTTCGCGCGGGCTGGATGACACGCTGCAGGCGTTTTCGAGCGGTGACCGGTCACATACGTTGTGATTTTTTGCCTTAGGGGTTGGCGATGATCCGCTGGCTGTTGACTACGTTTATTGCGGTGGCGGTGTTGTCGGCCTGCTGGCCGTGGCTCAAGAAGGTTGGGATTGGGCGGATGCCTGGTGATGTTACTTTGCGGCTCTTCGGGCGGGAGTATCCGTTTCCGTTTATGTCGACGCTTGTGGTATCGATTGTTTTGTCGCTGATCGCGAGGGTTTTGTAGCCTGGTTTGTCTTTGGCGACGGCGTGGTTCTGGTTGCCTGCGCGGCGCCTGTTTGTCAGTGTTCTTGGGGCTTTGGCCTTTCCTTGAATTGTTGGTGGTCTATTAGCGTTGCCCCTGTGCGGGGCGGCACTTACTTCTCTTTGCCGGCTGCAAAGAGAAGTAAGCAAGAGAAAGCAGCTCAAACCGCTAATGCTAAGCGGGGCCCGTGGTCTGCTGCGGGTAGTGGTGCATCTGGAATCCGTGTTCTCGCACACTCCGCGTTAGTGACAAAGGAGTCATCAGCTCCCACTCCGCACTGCGTGCGTCGCGGACGGGTCTGCAGGGGAAACCGCGGGCTTCCGTTCGGGTCTTGTGGGGCCGTCGGCTTCGCCTCGGCAAGGCACCTCTGCATTCACCCTGGAACTCCATTCGAATGATATGTCGGTGCGCGGCAATCACCACCACGGTCCCGATCCCGATCCCGATCACGGTTGCGGTTGCCATTCCAATCGGAATCATGATGGTGATGGCGGTGTGGTGACGAGCCACGACCTGATGCCGAGGCGCGAGCGCCAAAACGCAGCGACCGGTTTTTGAACTGCTCTTCGGCGCGCGCAGCGCCGCCGGAAGTATGACGCCCTTGTCACAAGCGCATGCCGTGCATGAACACAGATTCCAGATGCACCACTACCCATGGCAGACCACGGTGCCCACTTAGCATTAGCGGTTTGAGCTGCTTTCTCTTGCTTACTTCTCTTTGCAGCCGGCAAAGAGAAGTAAGTGCCGCCCCGCACAGGGGCAACGCTAATAGACCACTAACAAAACAAGGAAAGGCCAAAGCCCCAAGAACACTGACAATAAGCGCCGAGCAGGCAAAAATCCTCAAGCAAGGAGAGCCATTTCAACAGCGCGAACGCGCTCCTGATGCACTGCATCCTTAATCCCCGCAGGCGAGTCAACGAGCCGCTTAGCCACTGCACCAGCATCCACCCCCCGCGCAGCAACAAGCGCAACCCGCAGCCGCTCAGCCTGCGGATACTCCCGCATCTCAAACCCCAGCCGCCCACGCGCATCCGCCTCACAAGCCTGCAAGGCTTCAGCAAACCGCGCAGGTTTCCGAATCGCATCACTGCGCTCGAGCAGCCTCACCAACGCGGCTGCCCCCATCTCCATCACGCGATGAATATTCCCATGCTCCCGCGCGACCAGCAGCGCCAGATCGCGACATTCATTCGGCACCCGTAGCCGCTCGCACAAAGGCTTCAGCAAATCCACGCTGCGCCCCTCATGCCCGATATGCCGCGGCAATACGTCGTCCGGCGTCGTCGCTTTGCCCAGATCGTGCGTGAGCGCCGCGAACCGAACCGGCAACGCGTAACCCTGCTGCGCGGCATGGTCGACCACCATCATCACGTGCACGCCCGTATCCACCTCGGGATGATAGTCAGCCCGCTGCGGCACGCCGAACAATGCATCGATCTCCGGCAGAACCCTCGCCAGCGCGCCGCATTCCCGCAGCACTTCGAACATGCGCGACGGCTTCTTCTCCATCAACCCGCGCGACACTTCCTGCCACACGCGTTCGGCGACCAGCGCATCGACCTCACCGTCGGCCACCATCTTGCGCATTAGCGCCATCGTTTCCGGCGCCACCGTGAAATCGACGAAGCGCGCCGCAAATCGCGCAATCCGCAAAATCCGCACGGGGTCTTCCAGAAACGCATCGCTGACGTGACGAAACAGCCGCGCCTGCAAATCGCCCCGGCCATTGAACAGGTCGATCACCGGACCGGTCAGTTCGCCGTCCGGGCGCATTTCGCGCGCCATCGCGTTGATCGTCAGGTCGCGGCGCGCGAGATCCTCTTCGAGCGTGACGTCCGGCGCGTAGAAGAACTGGAAGCCGTGATAGCCTGCGGCCGTCTTGCGCTCGGTGCGTGCAAGCGCGTATTCCTCGTGCGTCTGCGGATGCAGGAACACCGGGAAATCCTTGCCCACCGGACGATAGCCCTGCGCCACCATCTGCTCGGGCGTCGCGCCCACCACCACGTAGTCCCGGTCCTGCACGGGTACGCCCAGCAACTCGTCGCGGATCGCGCCGCCTACTGCGTAGATATTCATGGGCATACGTCTTGGTACGGAATGGCATGCGTTTCGCGCAACGCGTCGTCGATCCATGACTTCACCGCCGGCAACGCCGTCACGCGACGAACATAAGCCGCGGCAGCCTCAGAGAGCACCGGTTGCCACGTGTTAAAGCGCATCACGACGGGTGCGTACATCGCGTCCGCAATGCTGAACTCGCCGAACAGGAAAGGACCGCCGTAGGTATCGAGACACCTGCTCCAGATCGCGTCGATGCGTGCAATGTCGGCCAGCGCGCCCGGTGTGGCGTTCTTGCCCGGAAACGATGCACGAATGTTCATCCACATGTTCGAGCGCAATTCGCCGAAACCCGAATGCATCTCAGCGCTGATGCTGCGCGCGTGACTACGCGACGCCGGGTCGCGCGGCCACAGCGCATGCTGCGGGAAGCGCTCAGCCAGCGTCTCGGCGATCGCCAGCGAATCCCAGGTAGCCGATCCGTCTTCGCCGATCAGGCACGGCAGCTTGCCCGGACCGGTCGGCGCATACGCCAGAATCGCGGACTTCGTGCCGGCCTCATTCAGATGAATCAGCACCTCTTCAAATGGAATGCCGAAATGTTTGACCAGCAACCACGGACGCATCGACCATGACGAGTAGTTCTTGTCACCGATAAGCAGCTTCATGCCTGGTATAAAAGGTAGAGATTAGAAAAGGTTCAACGCCCCGCGCTCGCGCGAAACGTGTCGAAGCGCGAACGCGACGACGCGCCGGTCAGATACACGGGCGCGATCGTTTCGATGCTGGCGGGTTCGATGCCGAGTTCAGGCGCAAGCGGTCCGCTCAACACGTTGTCGACTTTCATCGAATCGAGATTGTCGCGCGAAATCACCGGTTCGCCCGGCGCCATTTCGAACGTCAACGCCTGCAAGCGCGCCAACGCCTCCGGCAGGCGAATGATTCGCGCATGCCGGCCGATCACGTCGCCGCAATACTTGACGAGGTCTTCGAGGGTATAGACGGTCGGCCCGCCCAGCTCGTAGGTATGGCCGCTCGCTGCGTCGAGATCGAGCACGTTGCAGATCGCTTTGGCCACGTCGCCGACGTACACCGGCTGGAATTTCGCGTCCGGCATCGCAAGCGGAATCACCGGGAACATCCGCTGCAGGAACGCAAACTTGTTGAGGAACTGGTCTTCCGGGCCGAACACCACGGACGGACGGAAAATCGTCCACGCCAGATTCGCCGCATGCACGGCCTTTTCCCCGTCGCCCTTCGAACGCGAATACATGCTCGGCCCGTTCGAGTCGGCGCCGAGCGAGCTGATATGAATCAGCCGATGCACGCCCTTGCCTTCGCAAGCCGCAACGATTTTGGTCGGCAATTCGACATGCGCGCGGGCGAACTCCGGGCCGTAGGGCGTGCCACGTTTGCCGTGCAGCGTGGCAACGAGGTTGATCACGCAATCGGCGCCCTCGACAAAACGCGCGAGCTGAACCGGATCGAACACGTCAGCTTCGATCACGTCGATGGGGAGCAGGGTGAGATGGCGGGCGTTATAGCGCCGCCGGGTGGCGATGCGCACGTCTTTGCCCATTTCAACCAGAGCATTGACGAGATGGCTGCCGATAAAACCGGAACCGCCGATGACCGCAACGGCTTGATGTCGCATTTTCGACTCCCTGGTGGAAGCCGCGGCAACGGCTGGCGTGGCGCACCGCCGCATCAGAAAACCTGACGCGGCGGCGGCACGGCGCTTACGGTGCGATATAACCCAGACGCGCCTTCAGCGATTGCGGACGGCCTTCGAACAATGCCGCGTAGTAGACCGTGTTGGACAACACATTCTTGACGTAGTCGCGCGTTTCCTGGAACGGAATCGCCTCGGCGAAGATCGCGCCTTCAACCGGATGCTGCAACGATTGCCGCCAGTTGCGCGGACGGCCGGGACCGGCGTTATAACCGGCGGTGGCCAGCACAGCAGACCCGTCGAACTGATTGTAGATCATGGACAGGTAGTTCGTGCCGAGCAGGATGTTGGTGTTGATATCGTTCATCTGCTCGCGCGAAATCGGGCCGAGGCCGATTTTCTTCGCCACCAGTTGCGCGGTGCCCGGCATCAGTTGCATCAGGCCGCTCGCGCCAACTTCCGAGCGAGCGTTCATGATGAAACGCGATTCCTGGCGAATCAGCCCGTATGCCCATTCGACGTCGAGTCCATTCGACTGCGCATCGCGCTCAACGATATCCTTGAACGGCGACAAATAACGCAGCGAGAAATCGTGCTCGCTCTTCGTGCGGTCCGCCGTGTTCACGGTCCGGTCATACAACTCGATGCGGCGCGCGTATTCGGCCACAGCGATCAGCTGCCGGTCGCTCATATTGCGCAGCGGCCAGTTCCATTCGCGATTGCCCTCGAGCCGCAGATTCAGCGCGTAGAAGCGCTGCGCCAGATCGAGACCCGGCGTGTTGCCGGCCTGTTGGATTTCGGCGTCGGTCACGGTGGTTTTCGGCGGCACGGTGATCTTCTGGCCGAGCTCTTCCGCAGCCAGTTGGCCGTAGAAGTTGAAGCCCTGCGAGATCGACTCGAATTCCTGGTTGGCCGTGGTTGTGTCGCCAGCCTGCTTGAGCGCACGGGCATGCCAGTACACCCACGACGGCTGATTGCGCAGCGCCGCCGGCATCTGTTCGATCGACCAGCGCACCATGGTCCAGTCGCCGGCGAGCAGCGCGGTGCGGGTGCGCCATTCGTACGCCGGGTTCGACAGCGGCGCATTCACCGACAGGCGGTACCAATCCACCGCACTCGGCATCTGCTTGGCGGCGGCCTGATAGGCAATCGTGCCCCAACCGATTGCGCGCTCAGGCGAGCTCAACGACGGCGCCACCGAGGCAAATGTGGCCGCGGCCATGGCCGGGTCGTTGCGCGCCATGCGCGTGATCGCGAGCAGAGCGAGTTGGTGCGATTGCGTATCCGGACCGACGCCGCGCGCCAGCAACAACGGCGGCGTACTCGTGGCCTGGCCGAACAGCACCGGATCGGGCGGCTGGTTGCTAAGCGCATCGACGAGCTTGCTGCCCGTGCTCGTGTAGTTCTGTTCGTACGCGAGGCGGATCTGTTGCCACACGTCGTCGGAACTGAATTGCTGATTGACCGCGAGCGCGGTGATCAGATCGACGCAGCCGTCGCCGTACGACTTCGGGTCGACGAGCAGCGCACGCGCCGCGTCGGCGACGTTTTCACCCCGCGCGGCACGCGACTCGAGCGCGTAGCACTTAACCTGCGTATCGTCGTTCAGCACGAAACGAGCGTATTGCTGATCGAAGTTACGCCAGTCGTGACGTGCGCCGAGCACCGTGAGGTAGTCGTTGCGCATGCGGTCGGCGATAGCCTGGCCGTCGTACTTCTGCAGGAACGACAGCACCGGCGCATCCGGCGCGTCAATGCGCGCGTGACCGCTGGAATCGAACAATTGCGGCTTGAGCTGGAAGTACTCCAGATACGAAGGCGCTGGATAGTTCGGGATCATGCTCGCCAGTTGCGCTGCGCGCGCCGCGTCATTATTGCGGGCGGCTTCGCGAAGCTGGACGAAGGTCTGGTCGTCGTTCGTGAGTTGCGAGAGGGGAATGGGCTTGACGGCGGAGGCCGTGCTGCACGCGACGAGTGCTGCAGCGGCAAGCGCCAGACCGGCCGCGCGATATACTCGATAGAGGCGTTTTGACATCGTTGTTTCTGGAGCGCGAATTGAACCCAAGCATAGCATGCAACCCTGTCGCAGAATCGAAAAAGGCGCTGCGTCGAATGCTATTGGAAGCAAGGCTACAAGCGGCTTCCGAGCCGGCGCACAACGCCGCGCTCAACCGTCGCGTTCTCGATGCGTTGAAGCACTACGGCGTGAGCAGCGTGGGGTTCTATTGGCCACTGGCGGGCGAATTCGACGCGCGCACCGCGATTGCGATCTGGCTCGCGGCCGACTCGCAACGCGAGGCGGGTTTGCCGATCGTCAAGGAACGCGGCGCGCCGCTCGAGTTTCACGCGTGGGCGCCGGATATGGTGATGAAGATCGGCCATCACAAGATTGCCGAACCCACTTCGGGGCGCGTGGTGGTTCCCGATCTGCTGTTCGTGCCGTGCGTGGGCTTCGACGCCGACGGCTTCCGGCTCGGTTACGGCGGTGGCTACTACGATCGCACGCTGGCCGCATGGCCGGGGACGAAGAAGCCGGTCACGGTCGGCATCGCCTATGAAGCATGCCGCACGAACGAATTGCAGCGCGAGGCTCATGACATCCCGCTCGATCTGATTGTGACGGAAGCCGGCCTCTATCCCCAGCCGGCGGATTAAGCGTTTGAAGAGCGCCCTGCGAGGCGCACCCTTCAATACTTGCCGCGGCCAAACCTCGTTATAAAGACGCCGCCGCCCGCGCGGCCGTGTCGTACAGTCCGGACGCATTGCGCATCAATTGCGCCGCCTCGCCAATCTGCTCGTTGGTCAGGCCGCTTTCCTTCAGCGTCGAAATCAGGCAGCTCTCGCGCACTTCACGGTATTTCAGACAGAGCTCGCGGCCCGCATCGGTCGCCGAGAAGAACACTTCCTTGCCGGTCTTTTCGCTTTTTACATACCCTCTAGCTACGAGCTTCTTCAACGCGTAAGTGGCGACGTGCGTGTCTTCGATGTTCAGCACGAAGCAGATGTCCGCCAGCTTCTTGCGCCGCTCACGATGGCTGACGTGGTGCAGCAACGAGACTTCGATCGCGGTCATGTCTTTTTCGCCGGCCGCCGACATGCAGCGCACCATCCATCGGTTGAATGCATTGCCCGCCATGATCAGCGCGTACTCGAGTTCGGACAGCTCCGCGCTGGTGTCGGACACGAGATGTTCCGAGGAAACGATCTTGGTGGGGTGGCGCGACATGGTGAAAATTCTCGAGAAACAGGATGGGAAAGTGTCAGGAGTGTACGACGAGCCATCCATTCCGGGGAGCCTGGCGAAAACGCTTATAGATAAATTGTTGATATTTTATTGATAATGTACGCTTCATACATCGCGGGCCCGATGCCGATAACCAGGTATAGGGTCCGACATTCCCGACTCAACCTGGGCCATTAAGCGATGAGCCAACCAAGAATCTTCCCGCTCGGCGATGCCGCGCTTGTCTGCGAGGCGCCGCCGCCCGCCACGCTGGACTGCCAGCGGCGCGTGTGGGCTGCCGCCGAGGCTGCGCGCGACTGGCCGCACGTGCTCGAGGTTGTGCCGGGTATGAACAATCTGACGCTCGTATTCGATTCGCTCGAAGCCGATCGCGAAGCGCTGGTGGGCCTTCTGCAAGCAGCCTGGAACGCGGTGGGCGACCTGCCCGCGGCCGGCCGTGAGGTCGAAATCCCGGTGCAATACGGCGGCGAGTTCGGACCCGATCTGCAAGTGGTCGCTAATCACACCGGCCTGAGCGTGCGCGAGGTCGTACAACGTCACGCGGACGGCGAGTACGTGGTGTTTTTTCTCGGTTTTCAGCCGGGCTTCGCCTATATGGGCGGGCTCGACACAGCACTGCACACGCCGCGCCGTTCATCGCCGCGGCTGGAAGTGCCTGCCGGTTCGGTCGGTATCGGCGGTGAACAGACCGGCATTTATCCGGCGACCTCTCCCGGGGGCTGGCAGTTGATCGGCCGCACCGAACTGCCGCTGTTCGACCCGTCTCGCCGTCCGCCCACGCTATTGCAACCGGGCGACCGGGTGCGCTTTACCGTCGCGGGGATACACGCATGATCGATGTGATTCGCGCGGGTCTGCTGACCACGATTCAGGATCTCGGCCGTCACGGCTACCGGCACCTCGGTGTCGCGATGGGTGGCGCACTCGACCGTCTGTCGCTAGAAGTCGGCAACCGGCTGGTGGGCAACCGGCCCGATGCGGCCGGCCTGGAAATTACCTTCGGACCGACCGTGCTGCGCTTTCTGCGCGCCACACGAGTGGCCATCACCGGCACCGAATTCGGCGCGACGCTCGACGGCAAGCCGGTCTATTCATGGTGGAGCCTGCCGGTGCAGGCCGGCCAGGAGCTGGTTCTGCAAGCGGCCAAACGCGGCATGCGCGGCTATGTCTGCATCGCGGGCGGTATCGACGTGTTGCCGATGCTCGGCTCGCGCAGCACCGATCTCGCCGGCCATTTCGGCGGACTAGGCGGCCGGGCGTTGCGCGACGGCGACCGTCTGCCGGTCGGCGCGCCGCCGCAACGCGGCTACCTCGGCTTTACCCCCGAAGCGCCGGAGTTCGGCGTGAAGGCGCCCGCCTGGTGCAAGTTCGTGCTGGTTCACGAACCGCTGCGGCGCGGCCGGCATCCATCGGGCGTGCCGTGGGCTGTGCCGATCCGCGTGCTGCAAGGCCCGGAATACGATAGCTTCACTGAAGAAGCGCACGAATCGTTCTGGTCCGATGAATGGCTGGTCACACCGAACAGCAATCGCATGGGGTATCGCCTCGCCGGTACGGAACTGAAGCGCACCCGGAAAAACGATCTCCTCTCGCACGCGGTGCTGCCCGGCACGATTCAGGTCCCGCCGAATGGCCAGCCGATTGTGCTGATGAGCGATGCTCAGACCACCGGCGGCTATCCGAAGATCGGCGCCGTGATTCAGGCCGATCTGTGGAAGCTCGCGCAGGTTCGCCTGAACGCCGCCATCCGTTTCATCCCGACGACGCCCTATGAGGCACGCCAGGCTTTGCTGGAAGAACGCACGTACTTGCGGCAGATCGACGCCGCGATTGCCATGCACGAAGAACGTTGCGCGCGCCAGCCGGCGGTCGCAGCGCTGTAACACTAAGTAGAGGAACACCATGGAAATCGATTTGAACGCCGATCTCGGCGAAGGCTGCGGTTCCGACGAGGCGCTGCTCGACCTCGTCAGCTCGGCCAACATCGCGTGCGGCTGGCACGCGGGCGGCGCCAACGCCATGCGCGACTGCGTGCGCTGGGCGGTGCAAAAGGGTGTGTCGATCGGCGCGCATCCGAGCTTTAACGATCCTGAGAATTTTGGCCGCAAGGAAATGGATCTGCCGGCCAACGATATCTACGCGGGCGTGCTGTATCAGCTCGGCGCGCTGTCGGCGATCGCGCAGGCCGAAGGCGGGCGCATCGCGCACGTCAAGCCACACGGCGCGCTGTACAACCAGGCCGCGCGCGACGCGAAGATCGCCGATGCGATTGTCTCGGCGGTTCACGATTTCGACCCGTCGGTGGCGGTGTTCGCGCTCGCCAACAGCGGACTCGTGACGGCTGCCCGGGCTGCCGGCCTGACTGCCATCGAAGAAGTATTCGCCGACCGCGGCTATCGCGCCGACGGCTCGCTCGTGCCGCGCAAGGAGCCGGGCGCGCTGCTCGACGACGAAGACGTGGTGCTGGAGCGCACGCTCGCCATGGTGCGCGAGCGCCGCGTGCAGGCCGTCGACGGGAACTGGGTGCCGCTCAACGCTCAAACCATCTGCCTGCACGGCGACGGTCCGCATGCACTGGCGTTCGCGCGGCGCATCCGCAGCGCGCTAGAGGACGCGGGCATTGAGGTTCACGCGGCCGGCGCCGCGAGCGTCTGACTCGCGCGTCGACCAGCGCGAGCCAGGCAGCACGATTCAACCGTCGCCCAACCCCAAACGCCCCGCATCATGCGGGGCGTTTGCCAGGTGCGGGACGACGCATTGCAGTGCCCGCCGTGGAACAGCAAATGAGCAGCAGATAAGCGGCAAACGAGCAGCAAACAAGCAGCAGATGCAGGTGTAGTCGAAGCAAGGCGGCCATCAAGAGCCGTGGCAGCAAGACGGCGCGTGGATCACCAGGCGCCGGCCCACGTTAGCCGCCACAAGCGGCGAGGTTGAAACCCTGTTTGGAGATCCAGATGCAGACAACAGTCAGTCTATGGCCGCTCATTGGCGTGGCCGTCATCATCGTCGGCTTTTTATTACGGTTCAATCCGATGCTGATCGTGGCGGTGGCCGCGATCATCACCGGTCTGGCCGCGCACTTCCCGCCTGAAAAGATCCTTGCTGAAATCGGCACCGGTTTCATCAAGACCCGCAATATCCCGTTGATCATCCTGCTGCCGCTGGCCGTGATCGGCCTGCTGGAACGGCATGGCCTGCGCGAGCGCGCGCAAGCGTGGATCGGCGGCATCAAGGCCGCGACCGCAGGGCGCTTGCTGATCGTCTATCTGCTGGTGCGCGAGTTGACCGCCGCTGTCGGCCTGACCGGTCTCGGCGGCCATCCGCAAATGGTGCGTCCGCTGATCGCACCGATGGCCGAAGGCGCGACTGAAACGCGCTTCGGCAAGATCAGCGATGCAGTGCGTTTCAAATTGCGCGCCTTCTCCGCGGCGACCGACAACGTCGGCCTGTTCTTCGGCGAAGACATCTTCGTCGCGTTCGGCGCAATCGTGCTGATGACGACCTTCCTGAAAGAAGCCGGCATCATCGTCGAGCCGATTCACGTGGCCGTCTGGGGCATTCCGACCGCGATCTGCGCGTTCATCATTCACGGCTTCCGCCTCTATCTGCTCGATCGCAGGCTCGAACGCGAACTGCGCGGCAATGCCGCAGCGAACACCGCCTCTGTTTCGCCGACGCAACCCGCCGCAGGAGACAAAGCATGACGTTCACGATTACCTATCTGTTCTGGCTGCTGGGCGTGGTGCTGCTCGTCATCGGCGGCATGATCGTCACGGATAAGGAACACCCGCGCCGCTTCACCGCAGGCGGTTTCTGGATTCTTTACGCGCTGATTTTCCTGATCGGCGACAAGCTGCCGCCCTCGGTGGTCGGCGTGCTAGTAATCGTGATGGCGCTGGCCGCGGGCTTCGGCGGCGTGACTGCAGCGAAGCCGAAACTGCTGTCGCTAGAAGCGCGCAAGGCTAGCGCCGCGCGTCTGGGCAACAAGCTGTTCGTGCCCGCGCTGACGATTCCAGTCGTCACCGTGATCATTACGTTGTCGGCCAGCCATCTGATCTTCGGCGGCATGCCGTTGTTCGAGAAGGCCAACGTCACACTGATCGGTTTCGGCATCGGCTGCGTGATTGCGCTTGCGATTGCCTGCGTGATGACACGCGATACCGTCGGCCAGTCGATGAAAGAGGCGCGCCGCCTGGTCGACGCATTGTCATGGGCCGCGGTGCTGCCGCAAATGCTCGGCATGCTCGGCCTCGTGTTCTCGGACGCCGGCGTCGGCAAGGCTGTCGCTCACGTGACAACGGCCTACATCAGCCTCGACTACCGCTTTATCGCAGTCGCCGTGTACTGCATCGGCATGGCGCTCTTCACGATGGTGATGGGTAACGGCTTCGCCGCCTTCCCGGTGATGACCGGCGGCGTCGGCGTGCCGATCCTGGTCGGCGTGTTTCACGGCAACCCGGCGGTGATGGTCGCGATCGGCATGTTCTCGGGCTACTGCGGCACGCTGATGACGCCGATGGCCGCGAACTTCAACATGGTGCCGGCCGCGCTGCTGGAACTGCCGGATAAGAATGCGGTGATCAAGGTGCAGGTGCCGACTGCCCTGAGCTTGCTGGTTGTGAACATCTTCCTGTTGAATTTCCTGATGTTCCTGTAGGGCGGTTGGCCGCGCCGCGCGGCAAATGCCAACATCGCGTAGGACTTTCGCTCTGGTCCATGCATGCGCGTGAGCCCGCGGCAAATGGACGCCGCCGAATTCGGAGGCGTCCGATCGTCTGGCAAGGGGCCTGGACATAAGCTGGTGGATGCTCTTCCATCCACATGCGCTGACGACGCGTGCAACGCGCGCCGTCAGCGCCTTCCAGCCGGTCCCTCATGGAACATCAATCCCACCCCACCACCGCGCCGCCCTCCGCTTACCTCACCTCTCTGATCGAGGCTGCGCTCGAAGCGCACCAAGCAGGCCGCCTCGATGCCGCCGAGCCTCTTTACCGCGAAGCCCTCGCACTCGATCCAACGCACGCCAGAACGCTGCATTACTTCGGCGTACTGCAACATCAGCGCGGCAACCATGCTTTCGCCGCCGAGTTGATGAGCGAAGCGCTCAAATTCGATCGCACCGACGCCGCCTGCTGGAGCAACCGTGGCCTCGTCGCCGTTGCGCTCGGCCATCGCGAAGAAGCGATGATCTGCTATGACCAGGCGCTGCAGTTACAACCGGATTTCGCCGACGCGCGCAACAACTTCGGCGTCGCGCTGCAAGCGCAAGGCTCGCTCGAAGTAGCGATCGAGCAATACCGTCTAGCGTTGGCGGCGAATCCGGAACTGGTCGACGCGCATCTAAACCTCGGTACGGCGCTGAACAAGCTCGGCCGCTACGATGAGGCGCTGGCCTGCTATCAGAACGCGCTGACGCTCGATCCACAATCGGCGGAAGCGCATTTCAATGCTGGCAATGCGTACAACGCGCAAGGTGATCACGCCGCCGCCATCGCCAGTTTCGAACGGGCGCTGGCACTGCGCGGCGACTATGCCGAGGCCCACATCAACCTGGGCAGTCTTATCGGCAAACTTGGCGACTACGTCGGCGCCGAATCGCAGTATCGGCGTGCGGTCGCACTCAAACCGAATCCGACGAATCTGGTTTGCCTCGGCGGATCGCTCGGCGCGCAGGGCAGGCTGGATGATGAAGAAGGCTTCTACCGCCATGCACTGGCGCTCGATTCCAACTACGCGGACGCGCATCAGAACCTCGCCTGGCTGTTGCTCAAGCGCGGCGATTACAAGCAGGGCTGGGCGGAGTTTGCGCAACGCTGGCGCAAGAGCGACTACGAGGCGATCGCCGTACCGGGCGTTGCCGAGTGGCACGGCGAGCCGCTCGACGGGCGCCGTCTGTTGCTGGTCGGCGAACAGGGCTTCGGCGACCATTTCCAGTTTTTGCGCTATGCGCGCGTGCTCGAGCAACTCGGCGCTACGGTCGATCTCTGTGTGCGCGAGCCGCTTTTGCCGTTGGTCGAACGCATCCCGGGCGTGCATCGCGCGTTCAGCGGCAAGCCTGAAGGCCCGTACGATTTCTGGGTGCCGATGATGAGCGTGCCGTCTTGCGTGAGCACCGAACTGTCGACCATTCCTGCAGATGTGCCGTACATCTTTGCCGAGAAGGCGAAGATCAAGACGTGGCGCAAGCGGGTGGACGCAGCCGGTAAAGCAAAACGCAAAGTGGGCCTGGTGTGGTCCGGCAGTCCAACGTTCGGCAACGATCGCTATCGCTCGATGGCATTGACCAACCTGAGCCCGCTAAGCGAGCTGAATGACATCGCGTGGTATGCGCTGCAAAAGGGTCCTGCGCACGATCAGTTGGCTGATGCTCCCGAAGCGTTCCGCGCCCACGATTTCGCCGCGGATCTGAAGAGCTTCGACGACACCGCCGCGCTCATCATGAACCTCGATCTTGTGATCGCCGTGGACACCGGCGTGGCGCACCTGGCTGCCGCGCTTGGCAAGCCGGTGTGGGTGTTGCTGCCCGCCAACTCGGACTGGCGCTGGCTCGAAGAGCGTAGCGACTCGCCGTGGTATCCGGCGATGAAGTTGTTCCGGCAGACCAGGTTGGGCGATTGGGCACCGGTGGTCAAACGCGTATCGGAAGAACTACGCGACGGCAGTCTATAAACCTATGCCGCGCCTTAAGAACGGCGACGCTGCTGCGCCAGCATGTAAGCGCGCAACAACTTGTTGATGCGCGTTTGATAGCCCGCTCCCTGTTCTTTGAACCAGCTCAGAACATCTGCGTCCAGGCGCATGGTCACAGCCTGTTTCGGCGGAACGTGCAACTCGGCACGGTCGAAAAAGTCGTCGCCCAATTCGGGCACGTCGCTCGTGTCGATTTGCGCGTCGCCTGCTTTTGCAAGTCGCTTCCAGTCGGTTCCTGATGTTTTAGCCATAATTTCGCCTCTGCTCGTTTTCAGTCATTCCCACGCTACCCACCGTGCCAGTCAATTCCAGACGCTGTACTTGTAGCGTTTGACCTCGTGCTTCGTCGCCTTGCGGGCCGAAATGATACGGATCACATCGGCATTGCGTTCGACGTACACCACCACGCCTACGATGGCGGCCATCCAGCCCAGCGCGATCCAGCGTTCTTCACCGTAGTCTTCCCGCTGGTCTATCGCCGTCAGCACCGGATGATCAAACACGTCGACAGCATCCCGGAAATCGATGCCATGCTTACGAATGTTGATTTGATTCTTAAGTTCGTCCCATTCAAACCGCACACAGCACCTGTATTGACGTCTGTACATACATCATAGCACGCACGCGCAGCTATGTCCGCGTGAGCCGCGAGCAGTTTGCGACACACGTCAGCGTCGGACTGGCTGTGAAATTACCGGTTCCTGATCTGGCCGAACGGCCTACCCCGGTTAGGACTGTGATCGACCACGCCGCAAATCTCGCCGCGTGAGGCTGGGACGACTCTCACCCCGCATCCACCACGAACCCGTGCTGCCGCAAAAGCTGCAGCACGCCCTTGCGGCCACCCAGATGCAACGCGCCGATCGCCACGAACACCGGCTTGTTCGGCCCGGCGATCAGCAGCATCCGCGATACGAAGCGCCGGTTGCGCTCGTACACGATCCGGTTGTCGATCGAATCGGAAATCCGCTTGTCGCGCGCCAGCTTTTCGGTTTTGGCGGCTTGCCACGCCGCAATCGCATCGGCATCGCCCACTCGCCACAGCCGATGCAACGTCTTCACATCGTCGACGTTTTCCGCGGGCGTCTGCACCAGGTCCTGCGCGAGCATTTCGCGTTGCTGCGCAAGGGTGAGTCCGGTGAACGCACGCATTTGCTGCGGCAAGGTCTCGAGGCCGACGATCTTGCCGCGCGTCCTGATATAGACGTTCTGCAATTGCGCCTCCGTGCCGTACTCGGTCTGCAAGCCGGCACTCAACGAATCGTAGGTTTCGACCACGAGAGACGCGAGCCACGGCCGCATCTTCTTGATTTCATCCTGCGCCGCGGGATTGCCGCGCAGGCGCAAGGCGAGCTTGCGCCACAAAGGCTCGGGCAGCAGACCCGGCAGACAGTCGCCGCGGCATACGCCGTACTTCGACACATCGTCTTGCGAGACCAGCAGTTCATCGGGTGAGAGTTCGAGCGCCAGCGTCGGCGAGGCCGCCAGGGCGCCGAGGATCGGCGCGCGGAACGGTTGACCGGGCGGATAGTCGACCGGGTCGCCCACGTGCAACGTGCCGAGCACGTAAATGGTCGTGGTGCCGCGGGTCGCGACATAGAACGGCATGCGCGCCGGCTGCGCGCGCACCGGACCGCTCGCCGTGGTGCCAGGCGTAGCGGGCGGCGGATTGAAACCCGGCAAGGTGGTGCGTGGCGGCGCCGGCAGACTGGGCACCGGCATTGCCGGCCGCCCCGCCTGGGCGGGCGTATTGGCGGCCGCCCCAGCAGCATGCGCGAGGCCGACCGGCCCTGCGCTCAGGTGAAAAGCAGAACATACGCCGAGCAGCGCGGCACCGGTCAGTGCAAACGCTCCCCAGCGCCGCGCGAAAGCAGCGTGGCGGCCACCATCACGCGAGCGGCGCGCAAGACGACGCGCCGCCACTGCATCAGGCATCCATGTCCCCCACCTCCTCGGCGCGGTGACACGACACCTGACGGCCATCGACTTCACGCAACTTCGGCTCTTCGCTGCGGCAACGGTCGATCGCGTACGGGCAGCGCTGATGGAACGTGCAGCCCGACGGCGGATTCAGCGGCGACGGCATTTCACCTTGCAGCTTGATCTTGATCGTGCGATCCGCTTCGAAGATCGAAGGCGTGGCCGACATCAGCGCACGCGTGTACGGATGACGCGGATTCGAGAAAATCCGCTTCTTGTCGCCGAGTTCCGCCACGCCGCCGAAGTACATCACCATCACATCGTCGGCGATATGCTCCACCACCGACAGATTGTGCGAAATGAACACGTAGCTGGTCTTGAACTGCTCCTGCAGATCCATGAACAGATTGAGAATCTGCGCCTGGATCGACACATCGAGCGCGGACACCGGCTCATCGGCGACCACGATTTGCGGATCGAGGATCATCGCGCGCGCAATCGCCACACGCTGCCGCTGACCGCCCGAGAACATATGCGGATAGCGTTTGGCATGCTCCGGACGCAGGCCGACCGTGCGCATCATCTGCGCGATCCGTTCGGCGCGTTCGGTCGTGCTCAGTTGCGTGTTGATCGCGAGCGGTTCGCTGAGCGTCTGCTCGACTGTCTTGCGCGGATTCAGCGAGGCAAACGGATTCTGAAACACCATCTGCACGCGTCGCCGCAGCGCTGCGATCTTCGCGTGATCGGCGCCCGCCACGTCTTCACCATCGATCAACAGACGGCCCGCGCTGGGCTTTTCGATCATGGTCAGTTGACGCGCGAGGGTGGACTTTCCGCAACCGGATTCACCCACCACCGCAAGGGTCTTGCCGCGATCGAGCGCAAACGACACGCCGTTCAAGGCCTTGACCGTGCCCTGACTGAACATGCTGCGCTTCACCGAGTAGTAACGCGCGAGCTTGTCGGCAACCAGGACGTGATCGCCCGCATGGTCCGACTGGCGCCGCGGTTCGAGTACTGCATTCATCGTGCGCCTCCATGGGTGTGAACGTTGGCGTCGCCGCTCAGGTTCAGGGGTTTGATGCAGCGCACGCGCGCCACTTCGGCGTGACCTTGCATCGGTGTCAATGCCGGTCGCGCCTTCATGCAGTCGTCGACCACATATTTGCAGCGCGGTGCGAACAGACATCCCTTGGGACGATCGTCACGCCCCGGCACCATGCCCGGCAGTGCGGCGAGCCGCACTGCGCCGACATTGTGCTCGGGAATCGCCGCCAGCAACGCTTCCGTGTAAGGATGATGCGGCGCCGCGAAGATGTCCGGCACGCGGTTCGTTTCGATGACTTCGCCAGCGTACATAACCGCGACACGCTGCGCGACCTCGGACACCACCGCCAGATCGTGCGAGATCAGCACGAGCGCCATGCCGCGTTCCTTCTGCAGCTTGATCAGCAGCTCCATGATCTGCGCCTGGATCGTCACGTCGAGCGCGGTGGTCGGTTCGTCGGCAATCAGCAGCTTCGGGTTGCAGGCAATCGCCATCGCGATCATCACGCGCTGGTTCATGCCGCCCGACATCTGATGCGGAAATGAACCGATGCGGCCTTTCGGGTCTGGAATACCGACCTGGTCGAGCAACTCCAGCGCGCGTTTGTCCAACGCACTGCCGCGCAGGCCTTCGTGCAGCTTCAGCACTTCCTTGATCTGATAGCCGACCGTGTAGCTCGGATTCAGACTGGTGAGCGCATCCTGGAACACCATCGCGATGTCTTTGCCGATGATCTTGCGGCGTTCCTTCGCCGATGCCTTCAGCAGATCCTTGCCGTTGAAGGTGATTTCGTCGGCGGTGACTTTGCCGGGCGCGTCGATCAGGCCCATCAGCGCCATCATCGTCACGCTCTTGCCCGAGCCCGATTCGCCGACTACGCCGACCACTTCGCCGGGCGCGACATCGAGATTGATCCGATCGACTGCGGGCAGTCCGTTGAAATTCACCGCGAGATTGCGGATGGTCAATAAGTTGCTCATGTCATGCCATCCGTTTCAGTTTGGGATCGAGTGCGTCGCGCAGCCCGTCGCCGAGCAGATTGATCGCGAGCACCGAGATCAGGATGGAAAGACCCGGCATCGTGACGATCCACCAGGCGCTGTCGATATAGTCGCGCGCCGAGGCCAGCATCGCGCCCCACTCCGCCGACGGCGGTTGCACGCCGAGACCAAGGAAGCCGAGCGCGGCGGCATCGAGAATCGCCGACGAAAAGCCCAGCGTAGCCTGCACGATCAACGGTGCGGTGCAGTTCGGCAGCACTTGCGAGAACATCAGACGCAGCGTGCCCGCGCCGGCAACGCGCGAAGCCGTCACATATTCCTTCTGCAATTCACCTTGCGCCGATGCACGCGTCAACCGCACATAGCCCGGGAGCGCGACGATCGCAATCGCCAGCATCGTATTGACGAGACCCGGGCCGATGATCGCGACCACCGCGACAGCCAGCAGCAGCGAGGGCAACGCGAGCAGCACGTCCATGATGCGCATGATCGGCGTATCGGCCCATTTCTCGAAGAACGCCGCGATCAGGCCGAGCACGATGCCCGGAATCAGCGCGAGCACCACCGAGACGAAGCCGATCCAGAACGACAGCCGCGCGCCGTACATCAGACGCGAGAGGATGTCGCGGCCTGCTTCGTCGGTGCCGAGAACGAACTTCCAGTTACCGCCGTCGAGCCAGGCGGGCGGGATCTTTACGGAATCGCGATATTGCTCGATCGGGCTATGCGGCGCGATCAAGGGCGCGAAGATCGCGATGAAGATCAACACCAGCACAATGATGCCCGCGACGACCGCACCACGGTTACGCGAGAAATTCGCCCAGAATTCGCGGGCGGCTATAGCACGGCCACTGGGTGGAGTGACCGATTGGGGGACTGTATTTTGAATGTCTGCCATGATCCGTGTTACCTCGTATGGCGAATGCGCGGGTTCAACACGCCGTACAACAGATCGACGACGAGGTTCACAACGATCACCAGCGTAGCGATCATCAGGATACCGCCCTGCACCACCGGATAGTCGCGCCGGCCGATCGCGTCGATCAGCCACTTGCCGATACCCGGCCACGAAAACAGCGTCTCCGTCAGCACGGCGCCTGCGAGCAAGGTGCCGACCTGCAAGCCGATCACGGTCACGACCGGAATCAGCGCATTACGCAATGCATGCACGACGATCACGCGGCCCGGCGACAAACCCTTCGCACGCGCAGTGCGAATGTAATCTTCGCGCAGTACTTCCAGCATCGACGAACGCGTCATGCGCGCGACGACAGCCAGCGGAATCGTGCCGAGCACAATAGCCGGCAAAATCAGATGACTGACCGCGGATTTGAACGCGCCTTCGTCGGTGGACATCAACGCGTCGATCAGCATGAAGCCGGTCACGTGCGGAATGTCGTATTCGACGGCAATGCGGCCCGACACCGGCGTCCAGCCCAGGTCGACGGAAAAAAACATGATGAGGATCAGGCCCCACCAGAAGATCGGCATCGAGTAGCCGGTGAGCGCCGTGCCCATCACGCCGTGATCGACCACCGTGCCGCGCCTGAGCGCCGCGAACACGCCCGCGGGCAAGCCGACGATCAACGCGAACAGCATCGCGCAGATCGACAGTTCGACGGTAGCGGGAAAACGTGCGAGGAATTCGCCCATCACGCTGGTATTGGTGATGATCGAGGTGCCGAGGTCGCCGTGCATGGCGCGACCGATGTAATGAACGTATTGCATCGGCAAGGACTCGTCGAGCCCGAGGCGGTGCATCGCGGCGGCATGCATGGCGGGATCGACGCCGCGCTCGCCCATCATCACTTCGATGGGGTCGCCCGGTATCAGGTGAATCAGCGCGAACGCGAGGATCGTGATGCCGATGAAGGTCGGTATCACCATGCCGATGCGGCGCAAAACAAAGCGGAACATGGTTCGTCCCTATGGTCTTGATGAAGAAAAAACGCAACCGGCGACGAGGGCTTGTGACCCCGGTCGCCGGACCATTTCGACCAGTTTTCTAACCGTGCGAAAAGCTACTGCGTAAGCTTGACTGTATGACTATTACTTGACGCTGACGCCGTCGAAGCGCGCATAACCGAGCGGCTCGATACGCATGTCGACCACCTTCTTGCTGACAGGCTGGTACACGGTCGAGTGAGCGATCGGCGAGAACGGCAGTTGCTGCGCGAAGATCTGCTGCGCCTGCGTGTAAGCCGTCGTGCGTGCGCCCTGATCGGACGACTCGCGACCCTTCTGAACCAGATCCTCGAACGGCTTGTAGCACCACTTCGAGAAGTTGTTGCCGTTCACCGCTTCGCAGCCGAGCAGCGTGCCGAGCCAGTTGTCCGGATCGCCGTTGTCGCCGGTCCAGCCGATCAGCATCGTGTCGTCTTCACCTGCGTGCGCGCGCTTGATGTACTCGCCCCATTCATACGTGACGATCTTCGCCTTCACGCCGATCTTGGCCCAGTCGGCCTGGATCATTTCCGCCATCAGACGGGCGTTCGGGTTGTACGCGCGTTGCACCGGCATCGCCCACAGCGTGATGTCGAAGCCGTTCGGATAACCGGCCTTCGCCAGCAATGCCTTGGCCTTGTCCGTATCGTAGGCGGCGCTCTTCAGGTTCTTGTCGTACGACCATTGGGTCGGCGGCATCGGGTTCGTTGCGGCCTGGCCTGCGCCTTGATACACCGACTCGATAATCGCCTTCTTGTTGATCGCCATGTCGAGCGCCTGACGCACTTCGAGCTTGTCGACCGGCTTGTGCGACACGTTGTATGCGAGGTAGCCCAGGTTGAAGCCCGGCTGCGACGGCATCGCGATGTTCGCTTCAGCCTTCAGCGGCGCGATGTCGGCCGGACGCGGATAGCTCATCACCTGGCATTCGTCGCGCTTGATCTTCTGCACGCGCACACCGGCGTCCGGCGTGATCGAGAAGATCAGCTTCGAGATCTTCACCGCGTTCGGCTTCCAGTAATCCGGATTGCCGTCGAAGCGGATCGTCGCGTCCTTCGTATAGCTGCGGAAAATGAACGGGCCCGTGCCGACCGGGTTCTGGTTGATGTCGGCAGCCTTGCCGGCCTTCAGCAGCTGGTCTGCGTATTCACCCGAGAGGATCGACGCGTATTCCATCGCCAGATTCTGGATGAACGGCGCGTTGACTTCCTTCAGCGTGAACTTGACCGTGTACGGGTCGACCTTTTCGACACTGGTGATCAGCTTGTCGAGGCCCATGTCCGTGAAGTACGGGAACTGGACCGGGTACGCCTTACGGAACGGCTGGTTCGTGTCCAGCATGCGCTGGAACGTGAACACGACGTCGTCCGCGTTGAATTCGCGCGTCGGCTTGAAGAACGAGGTGGTCTGGAACTTCACGCCGTGACGCAGATGGAACGTATAGGTCTTGCCGTCCGCCGAGACATCCCACTTTTCTGCCAGGCCCGGCTCGACTTTCGTGCCGCCGCGTTCGAACTCGACGAGGCGGTTATAAACGGTGAACGTGTTGGCCGTGAAGTCGACGCCAGTCGTGTACTGGGCCGGATCGAAACCCGCAGGGCTGCCTTCTGAGCAGTAGACGAGTGTTTTGTTCGGGATCTCGGCGCGCGCGCTGTTCGCGCCCACCAGCGATGCCGCTGCAGCTGCGACGAGCGTCGTAACACGCGCGGCGCGCAACAGGTTGTTTTGCTTCATGTTTCCTCCAGGTTCGGGGCCGGCTTCCGCCGGCGTAGCGCGATCTTACTTGAGCTTGGCTCACAGCAACAAGCGGAGGAAAATACCCCTGTTGACGATCGGAAACAGTTAGGGCATGTGGGCGGCCGTACGCCGGCGCTGGCAGGAGCGTACGGCTGTTGCGAAGACGAAGCGAGGCGGGCTTGGCCGGAAAACCGCCCGCCTGCTCTTATTTCAGGCCGACGTTCAAGAATTGCGTCGGGCCGAACGGGTCGATCTTGAAGCCCGTGACGTTCTTGCTGATGGGCTGGTACACCGTGGAATGGGCGATTGGCGTGAACGGCACCTGGTCCTTGAAGATTTCCTGGGCTTCCGTATAAGCCTTGGTGCGCTCGGCAAGATCAGTCGTGCCGCGCCCCTTCCGGATCAGATCGTCGTAAGGTTTGTAGCACCATTTGGAAAAATTACTGCCGTTCACCGCGTCGCAGCCGAGCAATACGCCCAGCCAGTTATCCGGATCGCCATAGTCGCCGGTCCAGCCGATCAGCATTGCCTCATGCTCGCCCGAATGACCGCGGCGAATATATTCACCCCATTCGTAAGTAGCGATCTTCACCTTGACGCCGATCTTCGCCCAATCCGCCTGCAGCATTTCCGCCATCAGACGCGCGTTCGGGTTGTAAGGCCGCTGAACCGGCATGGCCCACAGCGTCAGATCGAAGCCGTCGGGGTAGCCCGCCTCCTTGAGGAGCGCTTTCGCTTTGTCGACGTCGTACGGGGCGTCCTTCAGATTCTTGTCGTAGCCCCATTGCGTCGGCGGCATCGGATTGGTCGCGGCCTGGCCGGCGCCCTGATACACCGATTCGATAATCGCTTTCTTGTTGATCGACATATCGAGCGCGCGCCGCACCATCAGATTGTCGAGCGGCTTCTTGGTATTGTTGTACGCGATATAGCCGAGATTGAAACCAACCTGACTCGGAATGGCGAGCGATGCATCGGCTTTAACCGCTGGAATATCGCCGGGACGCGGATACGACATCACCTGGCACTCGCCGCGCTTCAATTTTTGCAGCCGCACGGCCGGGTCGACGGTAATCGCGAATATCAGCTTGCTGATCCTGACGACGCCCGGTTTCCAGTAATCGGGATTGCCGTCAAACCGAATTGAATCGTCCTTCGTATAGCTGCGGAAAATGAACGGACCGGTACCGACCGGATATAGATTCATATCGGACGCTTTACCTGCTTTCAGTAACTGAGCGGCGTATTCAGCCGACAAAATCGACGCAAACGGCATTGCGATCTGCTGCAAAAACGGCGCATCGACTTCCTTCAGCGTGAAACGCACCGTATACGGATCGAGCTTCTCGACCTTGGTGATGTTCTTCGCGAGGCCAAGGTCGGTGAAATACGGAAACGGCACTGCGTAGGCTTTGCGGAACGGCTGTTCCGGATCGAGCATCCGCTGATAAGTAAAGACGACGTCGTCAGCGTTGAATTCGCGAGTCGGCTTGAAGAACGAGGTGGTCTGGAACTTCACGCCGTGCCGCAGATGGAAAGTGTAGGTCAGGCCGTCCTGCGACACGTCCCATTTCTCGGCAAGGCCAGGCTCGATATCAGTACTGCCGTGCGCGAACTCGATCAGCCGGTTATAGACCGTGTACGAGCCGGCGGTGAATTCCACGCTGGTGGTGAACTGGGCGGTGTCGAAACCCGCCGGACTGCCTTCGGAGCAAAACACGAGGGTTTTGTCGGGCAGCGTGGCCGCGTCGGCTACGGCGGGCGCGAGGCCGGCAGCCAGCACCGCACAGGCGCTCAAGACTGGCAAACAGGTATGGCGAACTGCAAACAGCAATCGGGATACTGTCATCACGTTCTCCGCACAGCAGCCAAGTCAGCTGCGCTTTGATCATAGACAGCTCAAAAATCGGGTTCAATGCGGGCTTACGCTTCGCAAGAAATGCCCAAATGGGCATGTTTGTTGCGTCGCAGCAGGATGTGATGCCTGACGCGGAGCTCGGATTGCCCGCGCCGTTGGCGCTGTATTGCACGCCGGTGCAACGTAAGGTACAGAATGCGCGGGCCCATTTCAGGCATGAGGCGCGGCAGCGTCGGATTTCACCCATAAAAAAACCGCGCGGCAGGTAAGCCGCGCGGTTTCTGAACAACGGTGCCTGGAGTTTAAGCGCCCAGCCGTTCGCAGATCGCCTTGGTCGCCGCGGCGCCATTGAGCGTGTAGAAGTGCAGGCCCGGCACCTTCGCGTCAATGAGACGCCCGCACAGGTCCGTCACCACGTCCAGCCCAAACGCGCGAATCGACTCGCGGTCGTCGCCGAAGCTTTCCAGACGGCGCGCGACCCAGCGCGGCACTTCCGCGCCGCACATCTCCGAGAAACGCATCAGCTGCGAGAAGTTCGTAATCGGCATGATGCCCGGCACGATCGGCACGTCGACGCCGAGCTTCCTCGCGTCGTCGACAAAACGGAAGTACGCGTCCGCGTTGAAGAAGTACTGCGTGATCGCCGAATTGGCGCCGGCCTTCACCTTGTTGGCGAAGTTTTGCAGATCGTGACGCGGCGAGCGTGACTGCGGGTGGTACTCCGGATAACCGGCCACCTCGATCCAGAACCAGTCGCCGAATTCAGCGCGGATAAAGCTCACCAGTTCCGACGCGTAACGCAGTTCGCCGACTTCGCCCATGCCGGACGGCAGATCGCCGCGCAGCGCGACGATATGGCGGATGCCATGCGCGCGGTACTCGTTGAGGATCGCGCGCAGGCTCTCTTTCGAGGAGCCGATGCACGAGACGTGGGGTGCCGCTTCGAGCCCCTCCTTCGCCATATCGACGACGGTGTCGAGCGTGCCCTGTTGCGTCGAGCCGCCGGCGCCGAACGTGACGGACACGAACTTGGGCTTGAGCGACGCGAGTTGCGCGCGGGTGGCGCGCAGCTTGTCGACGCCTTCCTGCGTTTTCGGCGGGAAGAATTCGAATGAAAGTTCGATCGGGTTCATGATTCAGTAGATCAACCGAGACTACGGTTGCCGAAAATAAGCGCGGACAGCAGCCACGAAACGATGCTGTACAGAATCGAGCCGAAGAATGCCGACCAGAAACCCGACACTTCGAATCCCTTCAGCAGCGACGCGCACAGCCAGAAGCACAGCGCATTGACCACCAGAATGAAGAGTCCGAGCGTGACGATCGTGACGGGCAGCGTCAACAGGATCAGCACCGGACGCAGGATCGTGTTGATCAATCCGAGCACCACCGCGACGATCAGGGCGGTGCCGAAACTGCGGATATGAATCGACGGGACGAGGTAGGTGATGATCAGGAGCGCAAGCGCGTTGATCAGCCAGGTCAGCAGCACGGTCATGTAGAGCTCCTTTGGCAGGGTGTCCGTTTGAACGGAAACGGGCGGGGCATGGCGAACAAAGCGGCGCCTTGCGCGCCGCCTTGTCGTCAAACTGTCATGCTTTAAAACCGCCCGCGCGCTAATGCTATTTAGTAGCGGTAGTGGTTCGGCTTGAACGGACCGTTCTTGTCGACGCTGATATAGCTCGCCTGATAGTCCGACAGCACCGTCAATTCCGCGCCGATACGGCCCAGATGCAGACGCGCCACCTTTTCATCAAGGTGCTTCGGCAGCACGTAGACCTTGTTTTCGTACTTGTCGCCGTGCACGAACAGTTCGATCTGCGCGATCGTCTGGTTCGTAAACGATGCCGACATCACGAACGACGGATGGCCCGTTGCGCAGCCCAGATTCACCAGACGCCCTTCAGCCAGCAGGATGACGCGCTTGCCGTCCGGGAAAATGATGTGGTCGACTTGCGGCTTGATGTTTTCCCACTGGTACTTGCGCGTCGAGGCAACGTCGATTTCCGAATCGAAGTGACCGATGTTGCAGACAATCGCGTTGTTGCGCATGGCAGCCATATGATCGTGGCCGATCACGTGGAAGTTGCCGGTTGCCGTCACGAAGATGTCGGCCTTGTCCGCTGCGTATTCCATCGTCACGACGCGATAGCCTTCCATCGCTGCCTGCAACGCGCAGATCGGATCGATTTCCGTGACCCACACCGTGGCGCCCAGGCCGCGCAGCGATTGTGCGCAACCCTTGCCCACGTCGCCGTAACCGGCCACGACCGCGATCTTGCCCGCGATCATCACGTCGGTTGCGCGCTTGATACCGTCGACCAGCGATTCACGGCAGCCATACAGGTTGTCGAATTTCGACTTCGTGACCGAATCGTTCACGTTGATGGCCGGGAACGGCAGGCGCCCTTCCTTTTCCATCTGGTACAGACGGTGCACGCCGGTCGTGGTTTCTTCGGTCACGCCCTGGATGTGCGCGAGACGCGTGGAATACCACACCGGATCGGCGTCGAGATGCTTGGCGATCGACTTGTACAGCGCGACTTCTTCTTCGTTTTCCGGCTTCGAGATCACCGAACGGTCTTTCTCAGCCTTCGAGCCGAGGATCAGCAGCAACGTGGCGTCACCGCCGTCGTCGAGGATCATGTTGGCGAATTCGCCATTCGGCCATTCGAAAATGCGGTGCGAGAATTCCCAGTATTCGTCGAGCGATTCGCCCTTGAATGCGAACACCGGCACGCCGCCTTGCGCAATCGCAGCGGCAGCGTGATCCTGCGTCGAGAAGATATTGCACGATGCCCAGCGAACGTCCGCGCCGAGTGCCGTCAAGGTTTCGATCAGTACGCCGGTTTGAATCGTCATGTGCAGCGAACCCGCGATACGCGCGCCCTTCAACGGCTGCGCGCTCTTGTATTCCTCGCGCGTCTGCATGAGGCCGGGCATTTCGGTTTCAGCGATATTCAGTTCCTTGCGGCCCCAGGCTGCAAGCGACATATCGGCGACGAGAAAATCTTGCTTTGAATCGAGAACTGCGGCGTTCATCACGCCCTCCTTTCTAAAAAATTGACTAGAAATTTGACGTGAGCGCGGTTCGATGCGGTGGATGGGAGCGCGATGCGCATCCTGGCCCTCCGATTGAAGCCTCCGAGCCTGGCGGGCGGCCGGCGAATATGCTGATTCGCGGTACCCGTCGCAACGCTCCTCGAAGACGAACGGCGATTGTAGCAAATCGAGATGGCTTCGGGGTGAGGCTGGGCCGGCAATTACGGAGCGTGATTCGGGGGAGCAGAGGCGGCTGGCTCAGCAGCGCCCCTTGCCGCGCGCAATTGCTCGATGCCCGCGCGGGCAGTTTCGAGGAACTGCCTCGAAAACCGGAATGCATCGGCCGTATCGACGGGGTCCGGCGCCTGCATGCCGAGCGCGATGCGGAAATAGCGTTCGGCGTGAATGCCCGCGTGGTAGTGCATGCGCACGCGCTTCACATCATCCATACGCCGGTTGCCGAAAATGTCGCGCAGAGCCCATGAAAACGCGCCGTCTTCGCCACCGATACGGCGGAATGCGTCGTCCATCGGAAAGCCGCCGAGCGCGGCATACGCTGCGCGGCGGATGATCAAGCTGCTCGGCACCGTATTGCTAAGCGTCGCGGCGTGCTGGGCGAAGTTGCCATGGCCGGTGAGTTCGGCCGGAAAATCCGCGTACTCGACGTCGAGCCGCACGGACACTTCATTCGGGTTCTGCGTGAGAAACGCGCTCGCGGCGGCCAGCGCGCCGGGCAGGTACTCGTCGTCGGCGTCGAGGAAGGCAAGCACAGGGTGAGCCGCATGCATCGCGCCCCAGTTGCGCGCGCGAGCGGGGCCGCCGTTGTATGGCATCTGCAGGAGGCACACGCGCGGGTCGCGATGTCCATAGTGTGCGACCAGGTCGGTGGATGCATCTGTCGAGCCGTCGTCCACCACGACGATCTGCGCGGCTTCCG
The DNA here is from genome assembly GCF_905221015.1 of Paraburkholderia nemoris. Classification (NCBI taxonomy): domain Bacteria; kingdom Pseudomonadati; phylum Pseudomonadota; class Betaproteobacteria; order Burkholderiales; family Burkholderiaceae; genus Paraburkholderia; species Paraburkholderia nemoris. Next base: position 65,151 of record NZ_CAJNBO010000009.1, read on the forward strand.
GCTGAATCAGGCAACTTTGGAGCGCACGAGCGAGCGTCGCCGCGCCGTTGTAGCAGGGAATGATGATCGAGATGGGCGTCATGGACTGAAACGGGCGCTGCGGGCCGAACGATAGAGAACCGTCGATGGTAGCCCGCTTCCCGTCAGGTCCATCCTGGAAAAACGGCGTGTGCGACCGCGCCGGTCAACACACTGCACGCAAACGGCACCGACACGAAGCACGCCATCGCGTACCCCGCAACATAAATACGATGACTTACAATCGCTCGGATCATTCCAAATTGGAATTCTGGAGCCTGAGATCGTGGAACTACGAGCGCTGCGGTATTTCGTCGAAGTGGTCCGTCAACAGAGCTTCACCGTCGCCGCCGAGCAGATGTTCGTCACCCAGCCGACCATCAGCAAGATGGTCAAGTCGCTGGAGGACGAAATCGGCTCACCGCTGCTGCTGCGCGACGGGCGCCAGATGGTGCTGACCGACGCCGGCCGGATCGTCTACCAGCGCGGTCAGGACGTGCTGGCCGCGCACGCGCAGTTGCAGGCCGAGCTGAACGACCTGGACACGCTCGGCCGCGGCGAGTTGACTATCGGCATTCCGCCAATGGGCGGCTCGCTGTTCACGCCGGCCATCGCCGCCTTCCGCCAGCGCTACCCGAAAATCGAGCTGAAGCTGTTCGAGCAGGGTTCGCGCGCGATCGAGACCGCGCTGATCCACGGCGAGCTGGAGTTAGGTGGCGTGTTACAACCGGTCGACCCGGAAAACATCGAGGTATTGCCGATGACCCGGCAATTGCTGTGGCTGGTCGCGCGCATCGGCTCGCGCTGGGATGATCTGCATGAAGTGCCGCTCGCCGAGCTCGCCAACGAACCATTCGTGTTCTACGGCGAGAGCCTCGCGCTCAACGATGTCGTGTTGAGCGCGTGCCGCAGCGCCGGCTTTGCGCCGACCATCGTCGGGCGCAGCGGACACTGGGATTTCATGGCGGCGCTGGTGCTGGCCGGCGTCGGAATTGCGCTGCTGCCGGCACCGTACTGCCGGCGACTCGACGCGGCGCAGTTCACCTGCCGCCCCGTGGTGGAACCGGAGATTCCGTGGGAAATGGCAATCGGGTGGCGCCGCAATGGCTATCTGTCGCACGCGGCGCGCGCGTGGCTGGAAGTGGCCCGCGAGACGCTGCCAGGCCAGGCCGGTGACGATTTCATGCTGGGGCCGGGCATCGGCATGACCGGCACCACGGCGCACGTTCAGACACCGCCGCCGCATACGCGGCCAGCCGAATAGCAACATGCCGCCCGGCGCGAACCGGGCGGCATGTCTCCAGGGCACGGCTGACCTCGAAGGCTTGTCTCAAAGCACGACCCCGGAAGCCCATCGCGACGGGTTCATCTCGAAGGTGCATCTCAGAGACTTATCCTCAAGGCTCCCTCAGCCCCATCATTACTGCTGCGCGACAAACTCGATGCGGCGGTTGGCAAAGCGGCCACTCGCCGTGTCGTTGCTCGCGACCGGACTTGCATCGCCATAACCTTGCGCGACCAGCGAATCCGCCGGCACCCCCGTCTTCACGAGATACGCGCGAACCGCTTCGGCGCGCTTCTTCGACAGTTGCAGATTGGCTTGCGCACCGCCGACATTGTCCGAATAGCCGGCCACTTCGAGCTTGGCCGTCTTGCCGTTACGCGCGCAGGCATTCAACACTTGCGCCGACTGGTTCAGATCTTCCAGCGCTGAGGCCGGCACGCGAGCGCCGGCGCTTGCGAAGTTGATCACCTGCAGGTTCAACACCTTGACCACGTCTGCCGTCGCGCACGAGCTGTCCGGCGTGAGGAGGCCCTTGATCGCGCCGCGGAAGTTTTCGGTTGCGTTGGCGACCGCCTGTTCGACGTTGAACGAACCGATCTGATACGAGGCGCCGAACAGCGATTTGAGTTTATCGAGCCAGCCGAGCTTCGCGTTTGCCGCGCTGCCGCTCAGTTCCACGTGCGCGCCAGCCACTTTCACCTCCGCGCCCGGCAATGCCATCAGCGGCAGCAGGCCATCCAGATGAACGAGCCAGTCGGCCTGCTTGGTGTCCTGATCGACGGTGACGTTCGCGACGAAACGGTCAGCACCGAAGCGCTTCGTTAGCGCGTCGATCAGCTCGGTCTTTTCGGCTTCGCTGCCAACCGTGGCCGTGAGCGTCGGTTTGCCGGCGGCGTCGACCTTGAAGCTGAGTTGGCTGTCTGTGGTCGGCGCGGGCGCGGCGGCAGGTTGCTGCGCTTCGCTGGCGGCGCTTGCAGCTACAGCGGCAGGCGTCGAAGCCGAGGCGGCCGAGGCCTCAGCCGATGCGGACGCCGGCTGTGCAGTTGCCGCGGCTCCCACGCTACTGCGCTCGCTGCTTTGTTCGCCTCGTTGCTCGCTCTGGCAACCGCGCAGGAACAGGAAGGCCAGCACCGCAGCGATCGCCGCGAGCAGCCACCACAGCCACTTGCGCGGACGGCGCTCCTCGCGCACCACCGCGTCGGCCGGCACGCGGACGTTCGACAGGGCTTCGGCCACCGGCCTGGCGGCAGGCGTCGGATGGTCGATGTGCGCGGAGACCGCCTTAAGCTGCGACAGAATATTGCCGGTGAACGCACCGAGTCCGCTCAGGCCAAGACCGGCCATCAGACGATCGTTCAGATAGGGGGCAATGGCTGGCAGTTGATGACCCAGCAGCGTCGGCAGTTGACCGACGTTGCCCTGACCTTCGAGAAAATGCCGTTTCAGCAAGCCCAGCAGCGTGGCGCCGACGATACCCGTGATGGCGTGCGTCGCATGCGCCGGCACGCCGGTTTGGGTGGCGACTTCATCGCTGAGGGTATCGACGCGGCGATCGAACGCTCGCTCGAGCAGGTGACGCCCCACACCTTCCAGCTGGCTCACGCCGGTGGTGCTGCCGAGAAGTTGCGGCAACTGCTCGGCGATGTGGCCGTTCACCTCGGGCGAGAGGATCGTTGCGAACAGCGAACGCGCGCCGTCGAGCGTCGCGCCCTTCTGCATCAGGCCGGCGACCAGCGCCGGGCCGGTTGTTGCAAGCACCTTCTGGGTCGCATCCGGCGGCAGCCCGAAGCGGGCCGCCATCTGTCGCACGACACCGTCCGTCAGCGCGGACTGAATCAGCTGAATCACATTGATACTCATCGCTTCGCTTCCTTGATTTCCCGAACGCGCCACCTGACGCGCTCTTTTTCGCGGCGCGATTATAGGTTTGGGGGAATCTCATAAACGAAACGGCACAATTTATGACGAATTGAGCGACGTTAGCTTAAATATTCTTATATTTTCGACCCAAATTAAGAAGATTGCTGCACCTTCAAGCCACCACACCGGTGGCGCCCGTCGACGCCATCACCGGCGCCGTTTGCCCCTCGCGCCAGCTCGCCGCGATCAGTTCGGCCGCGCGCTCGCCGATCATCACAGTCGGCGAATTCGTGTTGCCGCCGATCAGCGTCGGCATCACGGAGGCATCGACGATCCGCAACCCCGTCACGCCGCGCACCCGCAATTGCGGATCGACCACCGATTGCGCATCGCCACCCATCCGGCACGTTGCCACCGGGTGATAGATCGTGTCGGCATGTTCGGCGATGGTTTGGCGCAAGTCCTCCTCGGTCTGGCCGACATGTGTGTACAGCTCCTTGCCGCCATGCAGCGCGAGCGACGGCGCGTCGAGAATGCGCCGCGCCATCTGCGCGCCTTCCACCAGCAGGTCGAGATCGCGCGAGTCGCTGAAAAAACGTGGATCGATTACCGGCGCGGTACGCGCGTCGGCGCTCGCGAGCGTCACCGTGCCGCGGCTATGCGGCCGCAGCACGCACACGTGCAGCGAATAACCATGGCCCCAGTGCATATGACGGTTGTGGTCGTCGACGATCGCCGCGCAGAAATGCAGTTGCAGGTCCGGACGCTCGAGCGTCGGCCGGCTCTTCAGGAAGCCGCCCGCTTCAGCGACATTGCTCGACAGCATGCCCTTCCCATGCCGCATGAAGGTCACGAACTGCGGCAGCATCCGCGCGATGCCGCGAATCGAAAAGCCGGTCGGCTCGATCGACGACACCCGTTTGTTGATCGTGAAGTCGACGTGGTCGATCAGGTTCTGGCCAACCTCGGGCGCATCGTGCAGCACGCCAATGCCGAGCGATTGCAGATGCGCCGCCGGCCCGATGCCCGAGCACATCAGCAGTTGCGGCGAATTGAACGCGCCCGCTGCCAGCACTACTTCGGCACGCGCTTCCAGCGTTTCGGTACGGCCCCCGCGCACGATTTCGACGCCGCTTGCGCGCTTGCCGTCGAAGATCACGCGCAGCACCGTCGCATCGGCGATCGTATGCAGATTGGGGCGTTCGCGGTCGTAGATATAGGCGCGCGCGACACTGCAGCGCCGTCCGTCGCGCTGCGTCACCTGATAGAAGCCGATGCCTTCCTGATCTGCGCCGTTGAAATCGTTGTTCGGTTTGTAGCCGGCCTCGGTCGCGGCCTGCACGAAACGCTTCGAAAACGGATTGCGATAGCGCAGATCGGACACCGTCAGCGGGCCGTTCGCGCCATGCCACGCGTCGGCGCCGCGCTCGTTGCCTTCCGCGCGACGGAAATACGGCAGCACGTCGGCCCACGACCAGCCTTCGCAGCCGAGCTGCGCCCATTCGTCGTAATCGAGCGGATGGCCGCGCGTGTAGATCATCGCGTTGATCGCGCTCGATCCGCCGAAGCCGCGCCCGCGCGGCTGATAGCCCTGGCGTCCGGCGAGCCCCGGCTGGGGCGTCGTCAGATAGCCGTAGTTGGTTTTGAGTTTGTGCGGCACGACGGCCGCTACGCCCACCGGCATGTTCACGAACAGATTGCGGTCCGTATGCGGACCGGCTTCGATCAGGGCAACCGTGGCGTCCGGGCAGCTATCCGCCAGACGGCTCGCGAGCGAGCAGCCGCCTGAGCCCGCACCGACAATGATGTAGTCGTATTGCATCCGCTCCTCCAATTGGGGCCGCGTTGCTTGCGGACCCTGTCTAGTACACACTTGTCTACGTGTGTTTTACCGGCATTGTAGGGAGCGTTCGGTTGCGACGGCGGGTTCGTGTCAGAGCGATCCCTCTAAACGAAAGCCTTCTCGCGACCCTATGATGAAAGACGCGCATGCGCCCGTCAGGCCGCCGCGTAAGGCATTCAAACACGGCGCCCGGCGCGCCGTCCTCAAAGCGTGCGGTACGACACGCCACGATAAAACAGCACAGCGTCGATCCACGATCGGCGTGCATCCGGCGAACGGAGACAGCAGATGGAACGGCACAGTTTCGGCCACACTCACGACGTGACAAATCAGGCGCCTCCGCTCGCGGACTACAACCTGTTTGCGAGCGACGTGGCGTTGTCCGCCGCCCTCGAACGCGACGGCGCCGCGTGGCATCGCGAGGCGCTGCTGCGGCACGGCGCAGCGCTCACCACGCCGGAGACACTCGCGCTTGCCGAACTGGCGAACCGCCACACGCCCGAGCTTGTCACGCACAGCCCGCGCGGCGAACGCATCGACGCGCTCGAATTTCACCCTTCGTGGCACACGCTGCTGTCGCTGTTGCGCCGCGAAGGCCTGCATGCGTTGCCGTTTTCGAACCCGCAGAGCGGCGCCATGGTCGCGCGTTGCGCCGGCTACTTCCTGCACGCGCAACTCGAATCCGGCTCCCTCTGCCCGCTGACGATGACCTTCGCGAGCATCCCGGTACTGCAACGCGAACCCGCGTTGTTCGAGACGCTGCGCGACAAGCTCTACGCCCGTGAACACGATCCACGCGACCTGCCGCTCTCGCAAAAAACCTCGGCGATGATCGGCATGGGTATGACCGAGAAACAAGGCGGCTCGGACGTGCGCAGCAACCAGACCCGTGCCTATGCCACGCGCGGTAGCGGCCGTGGCGCCGAATACCGGCTCGTCGGCCACAAATGGTTTTTCTCTGCGCCGCAGTGCGACGCGCATCTCGTACTCGCCCGCACCGACGATCACGAAGGTCTGTCGTGTTTCTACGTGCCGCGTTTCGCGCCGGACGGCAGCAAGAACGCCGTGCAGATCCAGCGTCTGAAAGACAAGCTCGGCAATCGTTCGAACGCCAGCAGCGAAGTCGAATTCTTCGATGCGTTCGGCATCATGATCGGCGACGAAGGCCGCGGCGTGCCAACCATCATCGAAATGGCGAACTACACGCGGCTCGATTGCGTGATCGGCAGCGCGGCCCTGATGCGTGCGGCGCTGGTGCAGGCTATCCACCATGCACGGCATCGCAGCGCCTTCGGCCGGCAACTGGCCGATCAGCCGCTGATGCGCAATGTGCTCGCCGATCTGGCGGTGGAATCGGAAGCCGCGACGGTGCTGTTCATGCGGCTCGCACGCGCGTTCGAAGCGTCGGCCGATGCGTCGTCGGCTGCGCCCGCCGAGCGTGCGTGGCGCCGGATCGTTACGCCGGCCGCGAAGTACTGGGTCTGCAAGCGCGCGCTGGAATTCACCGGCGAGGCGATGGAAGTGTGGGGCGGCAACGGTTACGTCGAAACCGGTCCGATGGCGCGCTTCTATCGTGAAGCGCCCGTCAATTCGATCTGGGAAGGCTCGGGCAACGTGATGTGCCTCGACGTGCTGCGCGCCATGGAGCGCGAGCCCGAAGCGGCGCAGGCCCTGTTCGCCGCCTGGCAAGCGGATGCGCAAGGGCACCCGGCTCTGAGCGCCGCGCTCGGCAAGCTCGCCTCCACGCTCAACGGGCCCGCCGAACATCGCGAAGCCTCCGCGCGACGGATCGCGCAGCAGATCGTGCTGATCGCGCAAGCTACCTTGCTGGTGAAGTACGCGCCGCCGGAAGTCGCCGATGCCTTCATCGCAACGCGCCTTGCCGACGGCTGCGGCGAGAGCGGCCGCGTGTACGGCACGCTGCCGGCGACGTTCGACCACGCCGCGATCATCGAGCGGGCATTTAACAGCACAACACACCAATAAGCGCGACTCAACGCGCACGTCATCCATCAGGGAGTGGACACACATGAAGAACGATTTGCCAGAAGTCGTCGCGCTCGAAGCGCTGCTACGCGATCAACGCCATGCGTATTTGCGCGCGCCATATCCGTCATGGGAAGCGCGTGCCGGCCATCTGAAAGCGCTGCGCAAAGTCATGCTCGACAACCGCGACGCACTCGCCGCCGCGATGAACGCCGACTTCGGCAATCGCGCGAAACAGGAAGTGCTGCTCGCCGAATTCCTGCTGATCAAGGGTGAGATCGACGCCGCGCTCAGACACGGCAAACGGTGGATGAAAGCGCAACGCCGCAGCACCAACAAATGGCTGATGCCGGCGCGTGCGAAAGTGGTGCCGCAACCACTCGGCGTGGTCGGCATCATCGTGCCGTGGAATTATCCGGTGCTGCTGGCCGTCGGCCCACTGATCAGCGCGCTGACGGCCGGCAACCGCGCCATCATCAAGATGTCGGAGCTGACACCGCGCACCTCGGCGCTATTCGAGCAGCTGATCGGCCAGACCTTCGCGCGCGACCACGTCGCCGTAGTGAACGGCGATGCTGGCTTGGCCGCCGCGTTCAGCGCGCAACCGTTCGACCATCTGCTATTCACCGGCTCGACCAAGGTCGGCCATGAAGTGATGCGCGCCGCCGCCGAACATCTGACACCGGTCACGCTCGAACTGGGCGGCAAGTCGCCGGCCATCATCGGTCAGCATGCGCGCTTCGACAACGCGGTGGATAACCTCGTCGCCGGCAAGACGCTCAACGCGGGTCAGACCTGCGTCGCGCCGGACTATGTGCTGGTGCCGCGTGGCAAGGAGCAGGCGTTCATCGAACGGGCCCGCGCGCGGATGGCGACGATGTACCCCGACTTTGCGCGCAACCTCGACTACACGTCGATCATCTCGGAGCGGCATTTCGCGCGGCTGCAACGTCTCGCGGACGAAGCGCAGGCTGCCGGCGCGCAACTGCACACGCTGACCGACAGCACGCCCGATGAGGCAAGCCGCCGCTTTCCGCTGATCGCCGTCACGAATGCGCCGAACGAAAGCGCACTGATGCAGGAGGAAATCTTCGGCCCGCTGCTGCCGATCGTCCCCTATGACACGCTCGACGATGCGATCGCGTGGATCAACACGCGTCCCCGCCCGCTCGCGCTGTATCTCTACGCCGACGACAGTGCGACCATCGACCGCGTCACACGCGACACCATCGCGGGCGGCATGGCGATCAACGAAACGCTGATGCACCTGGCGTGCGAAAGCCTGCCGTTCGGCGGCGTCGGTGCGAGTGGCATGGGTGCGTATCACGGTTACGAAGGCTTCGTGACCTTCTCGAAGATGAAGCCGGTGCTGACGCAGGCGCGGCTGAACGCGCGCGGATGGATCTCGCCGCCGTACGGCAAGCGGGTGAATGCGCTGCTGAAGCTGATGATGAGGTTTTGACGGGGCACTCAGCGCCTGGACGTCCCACCCGAAGCATCCGCAATATCCGTAGCGACCACATCCGTGACATCCTGCGCGGCGGCGGCGACGCCGCCCTCAGGCGCATGCTCTGCCCCGCTTTCCAGCCGATGCAGCCACGCGAGCAACTCGGCCACCGCCTGATAAAGCTGCGGCGGAATCCGCGTATCGAGATCGACCTGCATCAGTAACGAGACCATTTCCGGCGCCTCGTGCACATACAGGCCGGCTTCCTTGGCGCGCTGCACGATCATCTCGGCCAGCATGCCGTAGCCTTTGGCGATCACGCGTGGCGCGGGATCGTTGCCTTGTGCGTCGTAGACGAGCGCGGCCGCGCTGCGGCGATGTTTGCGGCTCATCACATATCCCAATCGAAATCGTCGACCTGGGTGGCTCCCGGGCGAGCGGCACGCGCCGTGCGGCGCCCCGCCGGCAATTTATCGGTCGCTGCGGCCGCCGCGGCCGCGGCCGCCGAACGCGCATACGCCGACGCCGCTGCCTGCCCGGCCGCCGCAGCAGCAGCACCCGCCGCGGTCGCCGGTATGCCGCCGCCGATCTCGCGAATCGTCAGTCCGTTCAGTTCGATGCCCGCTGCCGCAAGCCGCTGCCGAAAGTTCTCACCTTGCGCCGCCAGCCGCGCCGCACCGGCCGGACTCGCCTGCACGCGCGCAACCAGCCGCATGCCGGTCAGCGTCAAATCTGCATCCACAGTGCCGAGCGTGGGCAGCGACAGCGTCAGCCGCGTACGCCACGGCTGACCGTCCTCGCTCGCCGTGCCGCCGCCGCTGCGGTCCCATTCGTCGCCTTCCTGCTCGATGGTCCAGTCGAGCTTGGCGCCCGGCCACGCTTCGCCGGTCCAGCGAAACTGCCCGGTGGCGAGCAGATCGAGTTGCTGACGCACCAAAGGAACGGTCGCCGGATGAACCGCGGCTGCCATCGATTGCGAGCTTTGCGACGACCCGTCGTCGGCCAGTTGCGCCGCGGCGCTGTGCACGCTCGAGTGCGCCGGCTGGCCATTCAGATCAGACAGCGAACTCGCCAGCACCTCGCCGGCCACGAAGCGCGCGGCCTGCGCGGTCTGGATCGACGGCATCGCGCGGGCTGCCGCATTGCCGTCCGGCGCGCCGTTGGGCGCGGCGCCCATACCCTGGCGGGTGGTCGCATTCGGGGAAGAGGCCTGATCGGCGTCGCTTGCCCAGTCGAGCGGCAATTGCGCGGCGGCCGCCACCAGCTTGTTTTGCGCTTCGGTGGCGAGGGCTGCGGGCGGCCGCTGCCCGGCCAGCCATTGCGCGAGATGGGATTCGTAGAACAGGCCGCTATCGCCCACTGTCTGTTCGAGTGCGGCCGCAAGCGCCGCGACCGGCACCTGAGCCGCCGCCACATTGGCAGTGGCCGCGGTACCGGCGGCACCGGCAGTAGCGGCGGTATTCGGATTGGTAGATGAAGCAGCAGGCGTGGCGGGCGTGTCGAACAGCGAAAAGCCGCCGGCTTCGACATCGAGCGCCGGCGCGGCCGGCCAGATCGGCAACTGGCCGAGCACGGCCGGGGTCGCCTCGCCGCCGGAGTTAACGATCGCATTGAGCGTCAGCGCGACGGCCGAAAGCGCGGTTTGCGCGGAAGCCGGCGCCGGCGTGGGGGGCGCAACGGGGGTGGTATTAAGAATCTCGGTATCGACACCCGCCGCGCCGGTCTGCGAGGCGGTCGCACTACCCGGCGCGAGATTGAGCAGACTGTCGACCCGGTTCGCGAGCAGCGAAGTGACGACCGCGTCGATTCCGTTCATACCGATTCCTTGGTCACATTGGCAGCAACGCGCTCAAATCCAGTCAGGCGGACTCAAGCAACGCCTTGCTCGCGGGCAGACTCAGCGCGCCCCGTACAGTTCCTTGAGCACGCGAGTCGGCCGTCCGGCAAACAGCGCCGACAGATTGGCCATACGCGGATTCGCCAGATCGCGGATCGCAGCGTCGTCGGCCAGAATCTGACGGATCAGCGCGTATTTGCGCAGGCGCTCCGCATCGTCCAGTCTGACCCCGGCTTCCGCGTCTTTCAACGCGTCCACCAGATTCCGATATTCCTCCTGCAAGTGGACCAGATCGTTCCACAGGGCTCGCCGGGCAGCCGTCAGCATGCGGCGGGAAATCGCTGCAATCGCCTCGTAGCGGGCGAAATATTCTGCGTTCGATGTCATCTCATGCTTTCCGCGGCCGGCTGGACTGCCATCCGCGCGATCTCCGGGGCAATCCCGATCCATGCCTCTTCGAGTGTCGCCAGCAGGCCGTCGACTTCGACCAGCATCGCCTCGCTCTGTTTTATATTGGCTTCGAGCAGCCGGCGCGACATATAGCTATATAGCGCGTCCAACCGCTCTGCAATCTCGCCGCCCACCTCAAGGTTCAGCGATAGTTGCAGCCCGCTTTCGACGATCTGAATCGCCTTGCCGATCGCCTCACCACGCGCCGGCACATTGCCTTGCTGCACATGCATGCGCGCTTGCGCGATCGCTTGCCGGGCGCCCTGATACAACATCACGATCAGACGATGCGGACTCGCGCCCATCACCCCTGTCTCGACGCCGACGCGCGCGTACGCATTGGCTCCAGAGTGTCCTGGGGAAAACATCGGCGCTCCTCCTCTCTTCAACTGCGGTTGGTCGCGGCACCCCATCCGTGCACGTTGCCGCACCCGGATTTCTGCCTGTATCTGGTTATCGGATAGGCAGCGGGAAAGCTTTAGGCCACTGTAAGGAGGATTAAGGGGCCGATAGGGGCGATATCGCGCCGAGCGTGGCAGACCCGCCTGCCACGAAGCGCCTCAAGGGCGCGCCGGGCGGGCTGTCCTGCCGTGAAGCCACACAGCGTTGCATCTGGGCGCATGCGTTCGGGCGGGCGGAAAAGCCCTGCCGCCCGAGTCGCACTTACACCGACATCTGCATGATGTCGTTATAGGCCGACACGAGTTTGTTGCGCACCTGCAGGCCGAACTGGAAGCCGATGTTGGCCTTCTGCGAGTCGACCATCACGTCGTTCAGCGAGACATTCGACGCGCCGAGTTCGAACGCCTGCGATTCACCGACCGCCTTGGTCTGATCGCCGCTGATCTTGTCCAACGAGGCCTTCAGCGCCGAGGCGAAACCGCCGGCCGTCGCCGCGCCGGACTGGTTGGCGACCGGGGCGTTGCCGCCGGCCGCTTGCGCCGCCATCGACTGCATCTGTTGCAGCGCCGATGAGAGCGCGTTCACGGGCAAAGTCATGTTCTCTCCAGGGATTGACGACCGGCATGCCATAAACCGCACCGATCTGGACGAAAGCATAGCAGTGGGTCATCAGGGAAAGCCCCGAAACTAGGGGGGAAACCCGGCTCTATTCAAGCAATCGGGTTGAGCCGCGCTGCGGATAATTTCAATGGTGAAAGTCTCTGTCCGCACGCCCGCCGACCCTCGGTGCGCTCAAGCGGCAGAACGCAAAGGCATCCCGGAGATACCCGACGCATGGATTCGTCAGCCAACTCTTTGATCAACCCCGACGCCCGCATGGGCCTCGCCGGCGCGCAGCCAGGCGCCGGTGCTGCCGGCACCGGCCAGGCCGGTGGTGCCGCGGACCTCGGTGGCCTTGGGAGCAACCTGGGCGGCAACTTCGGCCAGCGTCTGTCAGGCCTCGCGCAAATGCGCGGCAACCCGCGCGCCCCGCTGATTTTCGCGGTCGCGCTCCTAGTCGCCATCGTCGCGGGTCTGTTCCTGTGGTCGCGCGCACCGGACTACAAGGTGCTCTACAGCAACCTGTCGGACCGCGACGGCGGCGCCATCATCACCGCGCTGCAGGCGGCCAATATTCCCTATAAGTTCTCCGACGCCGGTGGCGCGATCCTCGTGCCGGCCGAGCAGGTGCATGAAATGCGTCTGCGTCTGGCTTCGCAAGGTCTGCCGAAGAGCGGCTCGGTCGGCTTCGAACTGATGGACAACCAGAAGTTCGGCATCAGCCAGTTCGCCGAGCAGATCAATTACCAGCGCGCGCTGGAAGGTGAACTGGAACGCACGGTCGAGTCGATTTCCTCGGTGAAGTCGGCGCGCGTGCATCTGGCCATTCCGAAGCCTTCCGTGTTCGTGCGCGACAAGGAAGCGCCGTCGGCTTCCGTGCTGGTCAACCTCTACCCGGGCCGCGCGCTCGACGAAGGCCAGGTGCTGGCGATCACCCATATGGTGTCCTCGGCGGTGCCGGATATGCCGGTGAAGGGCGTGACCATCCTCGACCAGGACGGTAACCTGCTGACGCAGCCGTCCACCGGCAGCGGTCTGGACGCCTCGCAACTGAAATACCGCCAGCAGATCGAGCGCAACACCCAGCAACGCATCGACGCGATCCTGTCGCCCCTGTTCGGCTCCGGCAACGCGCACTCGCAGGTCAGCGCCGATATCGACTTCTCGCACACCGAGCAGACCTCGGAAAACTACGGTCCGAACGGCACCCCGCAGCAGGCGGCGATCCGCAGCCAGCAATCGAGTACCGCCACCGAAATGTCGCAAGCGGCGGCCTCGGGCGTGCCCGGTGCGCTGTCGAATCAGCCGCCGCAGCCCGCTTCCGCGCCGATCACGGCGGGCAACGGCACGCCGGGCGTAACGACCACGCCGGTCAGCGACCGCAAGGATTCGACCACCAACTACGAACTGAACAAGACCGTGCAGCATCTGGAGCAGCCGATGGGCGGCATCAAGCGTCTGTCGGTGGCGGTGGTGGTCAACTATATGCGGGTGGTCGACGCCAAGGGCCACGCGACGATGCAACCGGTCACCGCCGACAAGCTCGCACAGGTCAATCAGCTGGTGAAGGACGCGATGGGCTTCGATCAGGCGCGCGGCGACTCGGTCAACGTGGTCAACAGCCCGTTCACCGCCGACGTCGACCCGGACGCCGACCTGCCGTGGTGGCGCACGCCGGACATGATCGCGCTCGCCAAGCAGATCGCGACCTACCTCGGGATCGCCGCAGTCGCCCTGTTCCTCTACTTCGTGATGGTGAAGCCGGCGCTGCGCCGCGCTTTCCCGCCGCCCGAGCCGGTTGCCGCCGCGGCGCTGCCGTCGCCGGACGAGCCGGTGCTGCTGGACGGCATCCCCGCCGCCGAGCGGGTGGGTGCGCCGAGCGTCGCCGAACTGGAAAGCGACAACGAATTGCTCGCGCTGGAGAGCTCGAAACACAAATACGAACGGAACCTGGAATTCGCGCGCAACATCGCGCGTCAGGATCCGAAGATTGTTGCAACCGTCGTGAAAAACTGGGTGTCCGATGAGCGCTGAAGGCGTAATGAAGAGCGCGCTCCTGCTGATGTCGATCGGCGAGGAAGAAGCCGCGCAGGTGTTCAAATTCCTCGGGCCGCGTGAGGTCCAGAAGATCGGCGTGGCAATGGCCGCGCTGAAGAACATCACGCGCGAGCAGATCGACGAGGTCCTGCAGGAGTTCGTGCGTGAGGCCGAGAAGCACACCGCTCTCTCGCTCGATTCGAGCGACTACATCCGTTCGGTGCTAACCAAGGCGCTCGGCGACGACAAGGCCGGCGCGATCATCGACCGGATTCTGCAAGGCAGCGATACCAGCGGTATCGAAGGCCTCAAGTGGATGGACTCGGCGGCGGTGGCCGAGCTCATCAAGAACGAGCACCCGCAGATCATCGCGACCATCCTCGTTCACCTGGACCGCGATCAGGCGTCGGAAATCGTCGCTTGCTTCACCGAGCGGCTGCGCAACGACGTGCTGCTGCGGATCGCCACGCTCGACGGCATCCAGCCGGCTGCGCTGCGCGAACTCGACGACGTGCTGACGGGCCTCCTGTCCGGCAGCGACAACCTGAAGCGCAGCCCGATGGGCGGCATCCGCACGGCGGCCGAAATTCTCAACTTCATGTCGAGCAACCATGAAGAAGGCGTCATCGAGAATGTTCGTCAATACGACGCGGAACTCGCGCAGAAGATCATTGATCAGATGTTTGTGTTCGAGAACCTGCTCGATCTGGAAGACCGCGCGATCCAGCTGTTGCTGAAGGAAGTCGAGTCCGAGGCGTTGATCATCTCGCTGAAGGGCGCGCCCCCCGCGCTGCGCCAGAAGTTCCTGTCGAACATGTCGCAGCGTGCTGCCGAACTGCTCGCCGAAGACCTCGATGCGCGCGGCCCGGTCCGCGTCTCCGAAGTCGAGACGCAGCAGCGCCGCATCCTGCAGATCGTGCGCAATCTGGCGGAAAGCGGCCAGATCGTTCTAGGCGGCAAGGCGGAAGATGCATATGTCTGATCAGAACTCCACAGCGAAGGAGCGCCTCTCGGCCTACCAGCGCTGGGAGATGGCCTCGTTCGATCCGGTGCCCCCCGCACCGCCCGAACCCGAAGTCGACGACGGCGCGTTCGAAGCCGAACTCGAACGTCTGCGCGACGCCGCGCATGCACAGGGCATCGCGACGGGTCACGTGGCCGGGCAGGCGCTCGGTTATCAGGCCGGTTACGAGCAAGGCCACGCACAGGGTTTCGAGCAGGGTCAAAGCGAAGCCCGTGAAGAAGCTGCGCGCCTCGCCGCGCTGGCCGAAACCTTCAAGGCGGCACTCGACGGCGCGCAAGGCGCGATCTCCGAGACGCTGGTCGCCTTGGCGCTGGACATCGCCCAACAGGTGGTGCGCCAGCACGTGCAGCACGATCCGACCGCGCTGATTGCCGCCGCCCGCGAGGTGCTGGCCACCGAACCGGCGCTGGTCGGCGCGCCGGCACTGATCGTCAGCCCCGCCGACCTGCCGGTTGTCGAAGCCTATCTGATGGAAGAACTGCAAACGCGCGGCTGGACCGTGCGTACCGACCCGTCGGTCGAGCGCGGCGGCTGCCGCGCGCAAGCCGGCACCGGTGAAGTCGACGCCGGCATCGACACGCGCTGGGAGCGCGTCGCCGCCGCACTCGGCAAGGTGAGCACATGGTGAAGCCTACGCTCGAAGAAATCCGCGCCAGCGATCTGACGCCGCTCGAACGCGAGCTGGCGCTGGCGTCGTTCGGCGCCGAGGCGCTGGCGGAAGTGCCGGCCGCGGTGACACCCGCTGCGGCCGCGGTCGCGGCGATCGACGCCGCGCTGCGCGATCCCGCTCACGGGCATCCCGGCGCCGGGCACCCGGCGAAGGGCGCGGCGGCGAGCCGCGAATCCGTCGCTGCGAGCCGTGAATCTGCCGTTTCTTCGAGTCCCGCTTCACCCCCTCCCGCCCCCGCCCCGTACGATCCCGCCCTCGACAGCAATCCGCACATGCAAGCCTGGCGCGGCCGGCTCGACGCGCTGCGCGCCCGCAACGCAATCGCCAAGCCGATGCGCGCCTGCGGACGTTTGACGCGCGCCGCCGGTCTGGTGCTCGAAGCGGTCGGCCTGCGCCTGTCGGTGGGCGCCGAAGTAATGATCGAGCTGCCCTTCGGCAGTTCGCTGGCGATGGCCGAAGCCGAAGTCGTCGGCTTCTCCGGCGACAAACTGTTTCTGATGCCGACCACCGAAGTGATCGGCCTCTTGCCTGGCGCACGTGTGTACCCGCTCGAAAGCGCGCCGATCGCCGATCCGATGGCGGGTGCGAAGCGCCTGCCGGTCGGCTGGGAATTGCTCGGCCGTGTGCTGGACGCCTCCGGCCGCCCGCTCGACGGGCTCGGTCCGCTCGGCGCGCATGCCGATGCGCCGCTGTCCTCGCCGGTCATCAACCCGCTGAACCGCGAGCCGATTCACAAAGTGCTCGACGTCGGCGTACGCGCGATCAACGCGCTCCTGACCGTAGGCCGCGGCCAGCGCATGGGCCTGTTCGCCGGTTCGGGCGTCGGTAAGTCGGTGCTGCTCGGCACGATGGCGCGCTACACCAGCGCCGAGGTGATCGTGATCGGCCTGATCGGCGAACGCGGCCGCGAAGTGAAGGAATTCATCGAACAGATTCTCGGCGAGGAAGGCCTCGCGCGCTCGGTGGTGATCGCCGCGCCGGCCGACGTCTCGCCGCTCCTGCGGATGCAGGCCGCGTCGTACTCGACCTCGCTCGCCGAATATTTCCGCGATCAAGGCAAGCACGTGCTGCTGCTGATGGATTCGCTGACCCGTTACGCGATGGCGCAGCGCGAGATCGCGCTCGCCGTGGGCGAGCCGCCTGCCACCAAGGGGTATCCGCCTTCGGTGTTCGCCAAGCTGCCGGCGCTCGTCGAACGGACCGGCAACGGCCCGGCGGGCGGCGGTTCGATCACCGCGTTCTACACCGTGCTGACCGAAGGCGACGACCAGCAGGACCCGATCGCCGACTCCGCGCGCGCGATTCTCGACGGCCACATCGTGCTGTCGCGCTCGCTCGCCGAGGCCGGCCACTATCCGGCGATCGACATCGAAGCGTCGATTAGCCGGGCAATGACCGCGCTGATCGACGATAACCATCTCGAGAAGACGCGTATGTTCAAGCAGATGCTGTCGCGCTATCAGCGCAACCGCGATCTGATCAACGTCGGCGCCTATTCGAGCGGACGCGACGCGCTGCTCGACCGCGCAATTGCGCTGTATCCCCGGATGGAAGCGTTTTTGCAGCAAGGTTTTCGCGAATGCGCGAACTTTGAACCGAGTCTCGAGTTGCTGGACGCTCTGTTTGCCCAAGGAGGCTGACGATGGCGAAACACTTTCCGATCAAGACGCTCATCGGCCTGGCCCAGGACGATGTGGACGCCGCCGCACAACGTCTGGGCCGCGCGCAGCGCGAGCGCAACGACGTGCAGTCGCAGCTCGACTCGCTGGTGCAGTACCGCGATGAATATCACGCGCGTTTCACGGCGACCGCCCAGACTGGCATGCCCGCTGGCAACATGCGCAATTTCCAGGCATTCATCGACACGCTCGACGCCGCCATCGAACAGCAGCGCAATCTGCTGATGACGGCCAATGCGCGCGTCGAGGCTGCCAAGCCCGACTGGCAACGCCAGAAGCAGAAGCTCGGCTCGTATGAAGTGCTGCAGGCGCGCGGCGAAGCCGCCGAAGCAAAAACCATGGCGCGGCGCGACCAGCGCGATGCAGACGAACACGCCGCCCGCATTCTGAGGATGCGTGTCGAGGGCGCCTGATGCGCCCGGGCACCGCCTCGATTGACCGAACACCCCGTTTGACGGATTGACAGGATTCCCTATGTCGCTTCTTTCACAGATCGGCTCACTGCTCGGCTCGGCCAGCAGCACATCCACCAACGCGGCGATGGCCGCTGCGGCGAACACGAAGCCGTTCTCGCAGACCCTGCAGCAGAGCATCGACCTGCAAAACAGCGCGGCCGCGCAGAGCGCGAGCAAGCCGCCGGCTCCGTCGTTCTCTCCGCCGCCCTCTCCGTCTGCGTCCGCTTCGTCGTCCTCGGCAGCTTCGTCGAGCGTGCATGACGCGCCGCCGCCGCCCGATCCGTCGACGAAGAGCCAGGATGCCGCGAGCAGCAACACGGACAACAGCAGCTCGACGAACGCTTCCTCATCCAGTTCGTCGTCGGCCTCGTCATCCACTTCGTCTGCCAATACGCAGCAGGGCTCGACCGACCAGACCAACACGACGCCGGCGAAATCCGGCAACACGACCACGCAGACCGACGCTGCCACGGCAGCAGCGGCTGCGGCTGCCCAGGCACAGGCTCAAGCGCAGGCCAACGCGAATAGCGCCACCGCCCCGACGACCGCAGATCCCGCCGCGGCGCTGACCGACGCCGCGACCACACTGCCCGGCACGGGCACGGACCCGACGACGGGCACCACCACGGGCAAAAAGACGGGCGCGACCGATTCGAAGTCAGCGCAGGACGCCTTGCAGGCGGCGCTTGCCGCGCTGGCGAGCGGCCAGGGCGTGGTTCCGCAGCAGGCACTGGCGAGCGGCGCGGCGGCGAATGCGGCAACGGCGGCGAACGGTTTGGGTGCTGACGCGAGCAACGGACTCAACGGAACGGCGGATGGCAAGACACTGGCGGCCGGTTTGTTCGGCGACGGCAAGGGATCGAATGCGAGCAAGGCCGCGTTGACGGCGGCGGCCACGACCGTGGCGGATCCCTCGACGGCAGCAAAGGCAGCGGCTGACGCCTTGAGCGCGACGGCGGCCGCCGGCGGTGCGCAGGCTGACGATCTCGCGTCGTTCAAGAGTGCGGCCGATGCCGCGACGGCGGCGCTGGCGGCTGGTCAGGCTGCGGCGAGCGCCGCGAGTACGACAGCGGCCGTGCAGACGACGGGTAATGCCGGTGCTGCCGAAGTGGCGAATACCTTGTCACCGCAGGTGGGCACGACGGACTGGGAAGACGCGTTGAGTCAGAAGGTGGTGTTTTTGTCGAATGCACATTCGCAGAGTGCTGAGCTGACTTTGAATCCGAAGGATCTGGGGCCGCTACAGGTTGTGTTGCAGGTTGCCGATAACCATGCACATGCGTTGTTTGTTTCGCAGCACCAGCAGGTTCGGGAGGCAGTCGAGGCGGCGTTGCCGAAGCTTCGCGAGGCGATGGAGTCCAACGGTATCGGGTTGGGGAGCGCTAGTGTTAGCGATGGGTTTGCCCGGCAGGGCGGGCAGCAGCAGAGCGCAGATTCGGGGCGCTCTGGGGCGCGCGGCGGGGCTGGGGGTTTTGCCGGCGGCACTGGTGGTTCGGATTCTGATTCTAGTGTTGCTAATGTTGCCGTTCGGCGGACTGTTGGGTTGGTGGATACGTTTGCTTAAGCCCGTTCGGGCGGGGGATTGCCTGCTCGGCGCTTATTGTCCGTGTTCCTGGGGCTTTGGCCTTTCCTTGATCTGGCTTTGGTGCCTTTCCTTGTTTTGTTAGTGGTCTATTAGCGTTGCCCCTGTGCGGGGCGGCACTTACTTTCTTTGCCGCCGCAAAGAAAGATAAGCAAAGAAAGCGGCTAGAAGCCCCTGCTAAGTGGGCACCGTGGTCTGCTGCGGGTAGTGGTGCGACTGGAATCCGTGTTCTCTCACATTCCGCGTTAGTGACAAAGGACTCATCAGCTCCCACTCCGCACTGCGTGCGTCGCGGACGGGTCTGCAGGGGAAACCACGGGCTTCGGTTGAGGTTTGTGGGGGCCGTCGGCTTCGCCTCGGCGAGGAGCTCATGCATTCACCCGGAACCCGTACCTCGAATGATTTGCCGGTGTCCCGCAATCAGGGGCACGGCGCGGGTGCGGTTGCCGTTCCAATCACAACCGCGGTGGCGCGCAATAATGAGGTCACGGTCTGATGGTGAGGTGTGAACGCCAAAACGCAGCGCTCGGTTTTATGAACGGCTCTTCGGCGCGCGCAGCGCCGCCGGAAGTATGACGCCCTTGTCACAAGCCTATGCAGGGGCACGAACACAGATTCCAGATGCACCACTACCCTGAGCGAGCTGCGGGACCCGCTTAGCAGGGGCTTCTAGCCGCTTTCTTTGCTTACTTTCTTTGCGGCGGCAAAGAAAGTAAGTGCCGCCCCGCACAGGGGCAACGCTAATAGACCACTAACAAAACAAGGAAAGGCACCAAAGCCAGATCAGGGAAAGGCCAACGCCCTACGAGTACTGACAAAAGCGCCGCGCAGGCAATCTTCCGCCTGAAAGGCAAAAAACCTAAATCCCGCGCCGTCAGGCAATCCCCCGCCTGAAAGGCAAAAACCAGAGATAGCCCTCAATAACCCTTCTTTTCGACCCATCGCGCCGCAGGCAAATAAACAACAATCACCATCACCAGCACTAAAGGCAAGCAAAGCAAACCTCATGGCAACCACGACCGCAAACCAGCAAGCCGCGCCCGCTTCCCCGGGCCCCTTGAAGCGCATCATCCTGATCGTCCTCATCGCGATCATCGCCGCAGGCGCTGCCGGCGCGGGTGTGTGGTTCTTCATGTCCAAACGCAACCCGGCCCCGGCATCAGCGACAACCGCCGCCGCACCGGCGCCGCTCCCCGTGCCGCTCTTCTTCCCGCTCGAATCGATGACAGTCAACCTGCAATCGGACGACGGCCAGCAACACTTCCTGCGGATCGGCCTGACGCTCAAGCTCAACGACCCGAAAACCCAGCAGGAACTCTCCGACCATATGCCGGAAGTGCGCAGCCGCATCCTCCTCGCACTGTCGAACAAACATCCGGAAGAACTCGCGCCGCTCGAAGGCAAACGCGCGCTCGCCACCGAACTCCAGACGCTGATCGAACAGCCGACCGATAAGGGCGCCGCGCCGATCCACGTCCAGGACGTGCTGTTCACCGAATTCGTCGTGCAGTGACGTTCTCCGTGACGTTCTCAGTGGCGTTATCAAGCGCCGCCATCATTAACCGCTTCGGGACGCACGAGGAATAAGGAATGGGCCACGAAGAGTTCATGTCCCAGGAGGAGGTCGATGCCCTCCTCAAGGGCGTCACCGGCGAGTCCGACTCGGAAACCGAGCAGACCGACCGTGCGGGCGTACGCCCGTACAACATCGCGACGCAGGAACGCATCGTCCGCGGCCGGATGCCCGGCCTCGAAATCATCAACGACCGCTTCGCGCGTCTGTTGCGCGTCGGCATCTTCAACTTCATGCGGCGCTCGGCGGAAATTTCCGTAGGTCCGGTGAAAGTGCAGAAGTACAGCGAGTTCACCCGCAACCTGCCGATCCCGACCAACCTGAACCTGGTCCATGTGAAGCCGTTGCGCGGCACGTCGCTGTTCGTGTTCGACCCGAACCTGGTGTTCTTCGTGGTCGACAACCTGTTCGGCGGCGACGGGCGTTTCCATACCCGCGTCGAAGGCCGCGATTTCACGCAGACCGAGCAGCGCATCATCAACAAGCTGCTCAACCTGGTGTTCGACAACTACACGGCGTCGTGGAAAAGCGTGCGCCCTCTGCAGTTCGAATTCGTGCGCTCGGAAATGCATACGCAGTTCGCCAACGTGGCGACGCCGAACGAAATCGTCATCGTCACGCAGTTCTCGATCGAGTTCGGCACGACGGGCGGCACGCTGCACATCTGCATGCCGTATTCGATGATCGAGCCGATCCGCGACATTCTCTCGTCGCCGATCCAGGGCGAGGCGCTCGAAGTCGACCGCCGCTGGGTCCGCGTGCTGTCGCAACAGGTGCAGGCAGCAGAAGTGGAACTGACCGCCGACCTAGCCCAGGTGCCGGTCACGTTCGAACAGATCCTGAACATGCGCAAAGGCGATGTTCTGCCGATCAACATCCCCGAACACATCACGGCGAAAGTCGATGGCGTGCCGGTGATGGAGTGCGGCTACGGAATTTTCAATGGTCAGTACGCGTTGCGGGTCCAGAAAATGATCAGCGCAGCCGACACGATGAAGGATGGTGGATATGAGTGACGTGAACGCAAAGACTGAGGCCGAACTGGCCGCTGGCGAGCCGCAGCTGGCCGCCGACGCAACCAGCGCCGAAGACGACGCGGCGATGGCCGACTGGGCCCGCGCGCTGGCCGAGCAGAACGACAACACGGAAGTCAGCGCGACCACGGCCGGCGTGTTCCAGCCGCTCTCGAAGGTCGAGCCGACCTCGACGCGCAACGACATCGACATGATCCTGGACATCCCCGTCCAGATGACCGTCGAACTCGGCCGCACCAAGATCGCGATCCGCAACCTGCTGCAACTCGCGCAAGGCTCGGTCGTAGAACTGGACGGCATGGCGGGTGAACCGATGGACGTGCTGGTCAACGGCTGCCTGATCGCCCAGGGCGAAGTGGTGGTCGTCAACGACAAGTTCGGTATCCGTCTGACCGACATCATCACGCCGTCCGAACGCATCCGGAAACTGAATCGATGAAACGCGTTGCCGGTCGCGCCATGCTGCATGCGTCGCGCAATTTTCTCAATCGCGCTGTGCTCGCAGCAATGGCAACGACGGCAGCGGCCACCCCGGCGCTGATGTTCGCAGTGACCTCGGTGGCGGCATTCGCTCCATCAGCCGCGCACGCAGCCGACATGAACGCGGTCAACAACGCCGCGAAAATCGCGTCGGGTGTGGGGGCTGGTACAGCCGTTCCGGCGCTCGGCGTCGGCGCGGTGCTGCAAACCATCGTCGGTCTGCTGGTGGTGATCGGCCTGGTGTTCGCCTGTGCATGGCTTGCGCGCCGCTTCGGCCTGCAGCCGGCCAATCGCGGCGGTCTCGTGAAGACGATCGGCGGCGCATCGCTCGGCGGCAAGGAGCGGGTCGCGGTGGTGGAGATCGGCGACACGTGGCTCGTGCTCGGCACAGCGCCCGGCAATGTGCGTCTGCTGCACACGATGCCCGCCGGTTCGGCCGCGCTCGATCCGGTCGCTGGCACGCAACCAGGCGCATCGGATGCATCGAGTAAAGGCGCCGCGTTGCCCGGCACCTTCGGCCAACGCTTTCGCGACGCTTTAAAGGGCGAAGTGGGCAAACGTTTCAATGGGCAAGGCGGCGGGGATCGGTAATGCAGTTCAGTCTTCTATCAGCGCACCCCGTGCAATCAGCACATCAAACGCACGCCACTCGCATGTCCCGCACCGCCTCCAAAGTCATTGCAGTCCTGCGCCGCGCCGCGCCAGTCGTGTTGCCGGCGCTGATGCTCGCGCTGCCGACGCTGTCGTTCGCGCAAACCGCCGGTTTGCCGGCCTTCAATACGAGCCCGGGTCCGAACGGCGGTACGACGTATTCGCTGAGCGTGCAGACGATGCTGCTGCTCACGATGCTGTCGTTCCTGCCGGCGATGGTGCTCATGATGACGAGCTTCACGCGCATCATCATCGTGTTGTCGCTGCTGCGTCAGGCGCTCGGTACCACCACCACGCCGCCGAACCAGGTGCTGGTCGGTCTCGCGCTGTTCCTCACGCTGTTCGTGATGTCGCCGGTGCTCGACAAGGCCTATAACGACGGCTACAAACCGTTCTCCGAAGGCTCGATGCCGATGGAGACGGCGGTGAGCCGCGGCCTCGCGCCGTTCAAGACCTTCATGCTGCGCCAGACCCGCGAAAGCGATCTTGCCTTGTTCGCCCGCATCTCGCACGCAGCGCCCATGCAAGGTCCGGAAGACGTGCCGCTGTCGCTGCTGGTGCCGTCGTTCGTGACGAGCGAACTGAAAACGGGCTTCCAGATCGGCTTCACGATTTTCATCCCGTTCCTCATCATCGACATGGTGGTGGCGAGCGTGCTGATGTCGATGGGGATGATGATGGTGTCGCCCGCCACCATCTCCCTGCCGTTCAAGCTGATGCTGTTCGTGCTGGTCGACGGTTGGCAACTGCTGCTCGGCTCGCTCGCGCAGAGCTTTGTTTGAACGGCTCATTTAACCGGCTCATTCAGTTGCGTCACTCAATCCTTCACGCTTCCGGTACTACGCCATGAATCAGGAATCCGTCATGACGCTCGCGCACCAGGCCATGTACGTCGGCCTGCTGCTTGCCGCGCCGTTGCTGCTGGTCGCGCTGGTGGTCGGTCTGGTGGTGAGCCTGTTCCAGGCCGCCACGCAGATCAACGAATCCACGCTGTCGTTCATTCCGAAGCTGCTCGCGATCGCCGTCACGATGGTGATCGCCGGTCCGTGGATGTTGACGACCATGCTCGACTACTTGCGCCAGACGCTCACCAACATTCCGTCGCTCGTCAACTGAGCGCGGCCCCGGCCTCAGCTCGGCGCTTGCCCCCTTCCCCACCGCCATGTTTTCCGTCACCTACGCCCAACTGAACGTCTGGCTCACGGCGTTCCTGTGGCCGTTCGTGCGGATTCTCGCGCTGGTGGCGACCGCACCGGTGCTCGGCAACCGCTCGCTGCCGACGCGCGTGAAGATCGGCCTCGCTGCCTTCATCACGATCATCGTCGCGCCCACGCTCGGCGCGCTGCCGCAGGTCACGGTGTTTTCCGCCGAAGGCGTGTGGATCATCGTCAACCAGTTCCTGATCGGCATCGCGCTCGGCATGACGATGCAGATCGTGTTCATGGCAATCAGCGCCACCGGCGATTTCGTCGGCCTTGGCATGGGCCTCGGTTTCGCGACATTCTTCGACGCGCAGGCAAGCAGTTCGAGCCAGGTGCTGTCGAGCTACATGAACACCATTGCAATGCTGGTGTTTCTGGTGATCGACGGCCATCTGCAGATGATCAGCGCGCTGCTCACCACGTTCCAGTCCGTGCCGGTGTCGGCGAACATTCTGGGCGCGCCCGGCTGGCGCACGCTGGCGAATTTCGGCAGCACGGTGTTTTCGGCGGGCCTGCTGTTGTCGCTGCCGGTGGTCGTCGCGCTCCTGATCACCAATATCTCGCTCGGCATCCTGAACCGCGCCGCGCCGCAAATCGGCGTCTTCCAGATCGGTTTTCCGCTGACCATGCTGATCGGCATGCTGCTCCTGCAACTGATGATCCCGAACATGATTCCGTTCTTCATGCGCCTGTTCGACGTCGGTCTCGACCAGATGGGGCGTGTGGCGGCGGGGTTTAAGTAGCCCGGCCTCACCCAAAATGAAGAAGGGCGGAACCGGCTCGCACCGGCTTCCGCCCTTCTTCGTTTCAGACTGCTCGCTTAGTTCAGGTACTGGAACAACGAAACGCTCTGAATCTTCACAAACGCCTGCTGCGCCGCTTGCAGCGCGTTTTGCGTCATCGTGTACTGGCCGATCGTCTTGGCCATGTCGGTTTGCGTCAGATCCGCGAGGTTGCTCGACGTCTGCAACGTGTTGGTCTGGGTGACGGTCTGCAACGCCTGCACTTGCTGCTCGCGGCCACCCACCGCCGCCTGCGCGGTCACGACGTTGTTCATCGTGTTTTCGAGCTGGGTCATGCTGGTGGTCAGTGCGCTCTGGTAGCTGGCCGTCGAGGCGCCGCCGGACAGCGGCGATTGCAACGTGGTGATCAACTGGCTCAGATTGGCGAACACATCCATGCTGCCTTGCGTGGCCGGCGTCACGGAAAAGCTGTCGCCTGCGTTCGGTGCGCCAGTGATGTTCACCGTCTGGCCGCCAAGCGTGATCGCAGAGCCGGCCGTAAACGGTTGCGGCGCGCTCGTGGTCGGCGCCCCGCTCGGCGGGGTCTGGGTCACCGTATAGGTGGTCGCCGACGTGAAGTTGATCGCGTACGTATCCGCATTGGCCGGATTGGTCGGGTTCGTCAGGCTCACGGTGCTGATCACGCCCGTGCCCGTGTTGCCGGCCGTCGCGGCCGGCACCGAGCTGGTGCCGATAGCTGCCACGCTCCCGAAGATCGCGAGACCGTTGTCGCCGGTCTGAATCGTGTGCGAGGACGTGATCTGCATGGAAGGCGTACCGGTATCGCCCGAATAGCTCACGACACCGGCCGCGTTGGTGGTGTACGGAGTCGCAGTGGTTTGATAACCACCGAACAAGGCATTGCCCTGCGGGTCGGTCGCATTGGCGAGCGTCATCAACTGGCTGCGCAAGCTCTGCAATTGCGTCGCGATCGAACCGCGGTCGCCGTTGTTCAGCGAACCGTCGCCGGCGCTCAGCACGAGCGTGTGAATGCTCTGCAGCACGGTATTGACACTGCCGAGCGTCGAATCTTCCTGTTGCAGCGAAGAGAGTGCTGCGCCCTGGTTGGTCGTGTACTGCGACAGGCTCGTCGCCGTCGAACTCAGCAGCACCGCCTGCGCCGCGCCGAGCGGATTGTCCGACGGCGTGGAGAGGCTCACGCCGCTCGAGATCTCTTGATACAACTGCGACAACTGAGCTTGCTGATCGCTCATCGTCGCCACGTTCATATTGAAGTACTGCGTACTGGAGATGCGCATGTTCAACGCCTCACTGGAAGATGCCGAGTATCGTCTGGAACAGGGTCTGCGCAGTCTGGATGACCTTGCTGTTCGCCTGATAGAGCTGCTGATACTGAAGCAGGTTGGCTGCTTCTTCGTTGATGTTCACGCCCGAGACCGACTGCTGCGCGGTGGTGATCTGCGTCACCAGCGCGGTCTGCGCCGTGCTCGAGGTCTGAATCTGATTGGTCTGGTTGCCGATCTGGTTGACGTAGTTCGCATACGCGCCTGTCAGCGTGACCGTGCCGCCCGCCAATGCCTTCGCCGCGGAGAGGTTCGACAGCGCCAGTGCATTGCGGCCGTCGTTGCTCGCGCCGGTGTTCGGGCCGATGGTGAACGTGTCGCCGGCAGCCGGTGCGCCGCTGATCGTCACCGAGACGTTGTTCATCTGTCCGGCGGTCGGGTTGGTGATCGTCAGCGCTGCACCCGTAGCCGACGAATACGGCACTACGGTCGCCGCTGTGGCGATCGGGTAAGAGGTGGGGGGCGAGCCCGCTACCGTCACCGTCGAACCGGCCGGGAAGCCTGAGAGACCCGCGCCGTTGTATGACAGCGTGGTGGTCGCATTCGGCATCGTATAACCGGCCGTCACCGAGCCTTGCGAGATCGTACCGGTACCGGTATTGCTCGCCGTTGCCGCCCCGAGCACCGGTGCTGCGGCGGCAATCGCCGATGGGTCCGTGGTCGCGGTGTTGAAGCTGTTCAGCGCGCCGCGGGTCGGTTCTACCGTGAACGAATCGCCGGCGTTCATCGTGCCGGTGGTCGAGAAATTCAGGCCGTTGATCGGCAGGGCCAGCGTGGTCGCCGAGCCCACCACGCTGCCGGTCGAATTGTCGGTCAGCGTGTAGCTGGTGCCGTTATAAGCCAGCGTGTAATCACCGGTGGTCGGCTGCGCAGGATTCGCGAACGAGACGTTCAGCGACGCGTTGCCGGTGTTCTTCGTATTCGCGTAGACGGTCGGACCGCCCACCGAAAACAGCGCGCCGCCCTGGGCGCCAGCGAGCGTGATGCCGAGGCCGTTCTGCGCGTTGACCTGCGCGGAAAAGCTCACCGCAATCGCGCCGAGTTGCGCTTCGGACGGATCGAGCGTCTGGCTGCGGAACGTCAGCAGGCCGCCAAGCGTGCCACCCGTGATCTTGCTGTCGGGCAGGTTTTGCGGCGCAGCGGCCGGGTTTGCACCTGCCTGGCCGAGATACTGCACCGACAGTTCGCTGGTGTCGCCTGTCGAAGGCGCCGTACCCAGGTTGTAGCTATTGGTGGACGATACGAGCGGCTGGCCGTTGCCCATGAACACGCTATAGCTGCCGTTGCTGTTCACGACGTTCACGCCGATCAGTTGCGACAGGTTCGACACGGCTTGATCGCGCTGATCCATCAGTTGGTTCGGCGGCTGACCTTGCGTGCTGGCCTGGGAGATCTGGCCGTTCAATTGGGCGATCTGCTGCGTGTAGCTATTGATTTGCGAAACGGTGTTGCTGAGCTGCGTGTTGACGCTCTGGCGCATCGCGTCGTATTGCTGACCCGCGGCATTGATCTGATTCACGAGCGTCTGCGCGCCGCTTATCGCGCCCTGGCGGGTGGACAGGCTGGAGGCGTTGTTCGAGATGTTCTGCAAACCGGTGAAGTAGCTGGTGATCGCGCTTGCAATGCCGGCTGTCGGGCTACCGACAAGATTGTTCAACTGCGAGATCATCGTGTTGTACGCCGACAGCGAGCTGCCCGAGCTCTGCGCATTGTTCAACTCAGTGGTCAGATACTGGCTGTACTGGCGCGTCACGGTGACGGTCGAGACGCCCTGCGGCAAAAAGCCGGAACCCGTGTACTGACCACCGGTTTCGGCGTAGACCGGCGTTTCGATCGTGTAGCCCGGCGTCGACGCGTTGCTGATGTTCTGGCCGGTCGTCGTAAGTCCCCACTGGGCTGCGTTCAGCCCACTGAGTCCGAGATTGATGAGGTTGCTCGACATGCGTCATCCTGAAGGGCGACACCGACCACTTGCCGCCACGTTACTTGAACATCCTGTTTAACGGCCCCCGCGAAGAAAAATTGAGGGCCATTCCGATGCTTGTTTCAACGTTTGCGAGGCGCGTGCAGCAAGGTTCTTGCGCCGTTCAGCGCACCAGTGAGCGGCGCTTCATTTCGAGTTGCGTAATCAGACGTTGCAGTGTGTTTTCAGCGCTGCCCGGCAGCGTCAGAAAACGGAAGCCGAGTTGATAACGCTGCGTGCCGTTCGGCAACGCGGTGGAGCGGTGAGACACCAGTTGCAGATCGAGCGAAAGGCGGCCGAGCGAGCCGAGAAACAGTTCGCAATCCTGCAGCCGCGTACCCATCGGCAATTCGGCCACGCGTTCGTCCGCAGTGCGCATGCCGACGCCGCCGAGCGACAGATCGTGCACTTCGAAGCGGAAAGTATCGCCTTCGGGCAGACGGCCGGTGCACATATACGGATCGAGAATCGGCGCATCGACGCGGAAATACTCGCGGCGCTGCACGTAGTACAGCACTTCGGGGAAGTCGGACTCGAATGCGGGCAGTCCTTCGTAGCGGGTTTCGCGCGGGGTGCCGGTGGCGAACTCGACGCGCACGCCGTCAGGCGACGCGTGGAACTGGCAGCGCGGCGCGCCCAATAAGCCTTTGTTCTGTTCGGAGAGCGCGCCCCAATCGAAAGTGAAGGTGCGCCCGCGCACGTCGACATCGAGCAGGCGCGTCACGAGCTGACCGCCCGCGTATTCGACGGTGAGGAAATCACCTCGATTGACGAGGTTGCGTAACTGAACGCCAATCTCCAGCGGATTGCGGCGGCCGAAATCGGGAGCGCTTTCGTCTAGCGTGGCGTGCGACTGGCCGGGTGCGTCGGTCTGGCCGTGCGACTGGGTAGTATCCATGGGCTTGCCGGTATGCATGTTCTTGCGGGCGCGTGCCAGAGCTCCTGCCGGGGCTTTCGCGCGGTCTTCATCGAAGCCGCAGCACGCGCATTCAACCGGACATTAAACGCTTTCCGGTATCGGGTCTAACTGATTAGCGGCAGCATTCAGCCAAAATTTAGGGGCATGTAATGAAATATTTGCCGCAAACGTTAAACGCCGATATTCCGGCGGTCGAATCCGTGTGCATGGAATACCGGCAAGCATCACGCCGGTTATGCGGGTGGACCGGCCGCCCGCAGGCGGCCGGCCTCGTCCGTCTTGTTATGCACCTGGCCCCGTCGCGTGCATACTTTATTCGAGAAAATCAAACTGCATAAACTGATCCGCTGCGCAGCCGAGTGCGACTGCGCACCTGCATTAACGGCAGGTCAGCCCATTTTCTGCATGATGGACATCAGCTTTTTCGCGTAATGCGGATCGGTCGCGTAACCCGCGCGTTGCATGCCGTTGGCAAAGCCGTTCACGTCATGCGCGGAATTGATGACCTGCGCATAACGCGGGTTGCCCTTGAGCATGCTCGCGTAGTCGGTCATCGCTTCCTGGTACGAGTCGTACGCACGGAATTTTTCGACGGTGCGCTGCGGCTTGCCGTTCACATACTCGGTCGTGACCGTCGAGACGGTCTTGCCGGTCCAGTCCTTGGTCGCCTTGATGCCGAACACGTTGTGGCTGGTCGTGCCGTCCGACTTCCTGATCTCGCTCTTGCCCCAGCCCGATTCGAGCGCGGCCTGGCCGATGATGAAGCGCGCCGGAATGCCGGTTGCCGCGCTGGCGGCTTGCGCCGGTTCGGCGAGCTTGTCGACGAAGGCATCGACCTTCGGCGAGCTGCCGTCGCCTTTGATCGGCGGAGTCAGCGCGCTGTTGGCCGAGTAGCCCCTGCCCATCGCCAACTGACCATTCGCCTGCGCGTTGCCGTAAGCCTTCGCGAGCGCGTTCAGCGCCGCGGTCTGGCCTTCGTCGCCGCCGCTGCCGCCACCGAGCGCATTCGCCATGCCGGTGAGGCCGCCGCCTGCGCCGCTCGCGCCGCCCACCTGCATGCCCTGATTGCGCATCATCTGCTTGAGCATCGCGTCGGCGACACCAATGCCCTTCTGCGACAGCTGTTGCGACAACTGCTGATCCATCATCGACGTGAAGGTGGCGCTGTCATGCGAATCGAACGGACCATCCTGCGGCGTCGCATCGCGCATGCTCTTCAGCATCATCTGGGTAAACACCGCGTCGAACTGCTGCGCGGCCATCTTCATGCCGGCTTGCGGCGAAGCCTTGGCCTGTGCGCTCAGCTTGCCGAAGCCCTGCACGTCGAGCGCGAAGCGCTGGGTCAGGTCGTTCGCCGCATTGGCGGAGTTGGTCGTATCCGAATTCATCTGTTGTCTTCCTTAGATGATTTCCAGGTCGGCGCGCAAGGAGCCCGCCGCTTTCATGGCCTGCAGGATCGACATCAGATCCGCGGGCGTCGCACCCAGTGCGTTGAGCGCCTTCACCACATCGGCAAGGTTGGCGCCGGCGGTCACCATCTTCAGTGCGCCGTTGTCCTGCTTCATCTGAATCTGCGACTGCTTGGCCACCACGGTCTGGCCGTTCGAGAACGCACCCGGCTGGCTCACCACCGGCTGCGTATTGATCACCACCGAGAGATTGCCGTGCGCCACCGCGCAGCTCTGCAGCGTGACCATCTGGTTCATCACGATCGAGCCGGTGCGCGCGTTCAGGATCACCTTCGCGGCGGCCTGCGCCGGCTTGACGTCGAGGTTCTGCAATTGCGCCATGAAGGCGACCTGCTGCTCCGGATCGGACGGCGCGCGCAGTTGAATCGTGCGGCCGTCGAGCGCCATGGCGGTGCCGCTGCCGAACGCGTTGTTCACCGCGGCCACCACGCGCTGCGTGGTGTCGTAGTCCATGTCGTTCAGGTCGAGCTGCATCGTGCCCGCTTGCGATACCGAGGTCGGCACCGCGCGTTCGACGATCGCGCCACCGGCGATGCGACCCGCGGCGAGCGTATTCACCTGCACCTTGCTGCCGTTCGCGCTCGCGCCGGCGCCGCCGACTGCCAGGTTGCCCTGGCCGAGCGCATACACCTGGCCGTCGGCGCCCTTGAGCGGCGTGAGCAGCAGCGTGCCGCCGCGCAGGCTCTTGGCGTTACCGAGCGAGGAGACCGTCACGTCGATTGCTTCGCCGGGACGCGCGAACGGCGGCAGCACCGCCGTCACCATCACTGCGGCGACGTTCTTCAACTGGATGTTCGATAACGACGACTGCTGGTTGGTCGAGCCCGCCGCCTGGTTGTTGATCGAGATGCCGAGGTTCGCCAGCATGTTGGCGAGCGTCTGCGTGGTGAACGGCGTCTGCGTGGTCTGATCGCCCGTGCCGTCGAGACCGACGACGAGGCCGTAGCCGATCAGCGGGTTGTCGCGCACGCCCTGGATCTGCACGAGGTCCTTCAGACGTTCGGCGTGTGCGGGCGTCGCCACCGGCAAGGCCGCGCAGGCGAGTGCCAGGAGCGCCACAGCACGGCCGAGCTGAACGAGTCGCGTGAAGCGGCTGAGGTGGCCCGAGCGGAAGAAGACGGTACGCATGATCACCACGGCGACACGTTAAGGAAGAACCGCTGCAACCAGCCCATGTTCTCGGCTTCGTTGAGATAGCCCTTCGCGGAGTATTCGATCTTTGCGTCGGCCACCTGGGTCGAGTAGACGGCGTTCAGGTTGGAGATCGTGTTCGGATTCACCACGCCGGAGAAGCGCACGAATTCATCGCCCTGGTTGATCAGCATCTGCTTTTCGCCGCTCACCATCAGGTTGCCGTTCGGCAGCACGCCGGTCACCGTCACGGTGATCGTGCCGTTGAAGGTGTTCGACGCGTTCGCGCCGCCGGTGCCCTGGAACGCGTTGCCGCCGGTCGCGCTCAGGTTGGTCTTGCCGAACAGGCCGCCGAGGAAGCCCGCGGTCGGCACGTTGAAGTTGGTGTTGCCCGAGCGATTCGCGTTGGCGCCCGACGACTTCGTCGCGTTGACGTTTTCCTGAATCACGATCGTCAGGATGTCGCCCACATTGCGCGGCCGCTGATCTTCGAACAGCGGCCGGCCCGCGTAACCCGGATTGAAGATCGAGCCCGGCGACTGTGCTTGCGGCGGCATCGGCGGAACGGCCGTCATCGGCTGCTGGGTGATCGGCTGCTTCGGTACGAGGCCGCAGCCACCCAGTGCCGTGAGCAGCGTGAGCTGCACAAGCGCCTGAGCGGTGCGCGAATGAACCGGATTACGAGTGAAGTGCGACATCTTTGATTACCGCCTGTTAATTCCCAGTCCCTGGCCTTAAACCTGCATCTGGCTGAGGGTCTGCAGCATCTGGTCGGAGGTCGTCACGGCCTTGCTGTTGATTTCGTAAGCGCGCTGCGTCTGGATCATGTTCACCAGTTCCTGCACCACATTCACGTTCGATGCTTCCACGTAACCCTGATTCAGCGTGCCGGCGCCGTTCAGGCCAGGTTGCGCGACGTTCGGCGCACCTGACGAAGCCGTTTCCGAGAACAGGTTTTCACCCTTCGCATCCAGACCGGCCGGGTTGATGAAGGTAGCAATCTGCATCGAGCCGAGTTGCTGGCTGTTGGTCGAGCCGGCGACGGTGATCGACACCACGCCGTCGCTGCCGATGGTCAGCGAGGTCGCGTTGGTCGGAATCGTGATCGCCGGAATCACTTGATAACCACTCGACGTAACGAGCTGGCCTTGCGCGTTGGTCTGGAACGAACCGTCACGCGTATAGGCGGTCGTGCCGTCGGGCATTTGCACCTGGAAAAAGCCCTGACCGTTGATGGCGACGTCTTTCGAGTTGCCGGTCTGCTGCAGGTTGCCCTGCGTGTAGAGACGTTCGGTCGCGACCTGTTGCACCCCCGTGCCGAGCTGGATACCGGACGGCAGTTCGGTGTTTTGCGTCGAGTTCGCACCCGGTTGGCGGATGGTCTGATACAGCAGATCCTCGAACACCGCGCGCGAGCCTTTGAAGCCGTTGGTGCTGACGTTCGCGAGGTTGTTCGAAATCACGTCCATCTGCGACTGTTGCGCATTCATGCCGGTGGCGGCGATGTAGAGCGAGCGATTCACTATTCTTCTCCTATGTCGACCGGAGTTAGCGCTTTAGCGCTTAGTCCGGTCCCATGTATGGGGTGACCCCAATGCAACCAATTAGCTAAAGCTGAGCAGCTGATTGGCGGACTGGTCGTTCTTGTCCGCGTTTTCCAGCAGCTTGGTCTGCATCTGGAACTGGCGGGCATTGGTGATCATCGCGACCATCGCGCTGACCGGATTCACGTTGCTGCCTTCAAGCGATGCCGGCGCCAGCGTGACGGCCGGATCGGCGTCGGCTGCATTGCCGTCGGCGGTGCGAAACAGGCCGTCGTCGCCACGCGTCATGCTTTGCGGATCCGGATTCACGAGCTTCAGCTGATCGACCGTCACCACCGCCGTCGGCGGATCGCCAGGCGTCAGCGCGGACACCGTGCCGTCCTTGCCGATGGTGATTTCCGCACCCGGCGGCACGGATACCGGGCCGCCGTTGCCGAGCACCGTCTGGTTCATGGCGTTCACCAGTTGACCGTTCTCATCGACGTGCAGATTGCCGGCGCGCGTATAAGCCTCGTTGCCGTCGGCGGTTTGCACCGCCAGCCAGCCCGGACCCTGAATCGCCACGTCGAGCGGGTTGCCCGTCTGCTGGATCGGCCCCGGCGTATAGTCGGCGCCCGGCGTCGACGACAGCACGAAGGTGCGCGTGGTGTCGTCGTTGATCGAACTGCCGTCGCCGAACGCCATCGGCACGGCGCGGAAAGTCGCAAGCTGCGCGCGAAAGCCGGTGGTCGAGGCGTTCGCCAGGTTGTTGGCAACGATAGCCTGCTGTTCGAGCGCTTGCGTGCTGC
The DNA here is from genome assembly GCF_905221015.1 of Paraburkholderia nemoris. Lineage (NCBI taxonomy): Bacteria > Pseudomonadati > Pseudomonadota > Betaproteobacteria > Burkholderiales > Burkholderiaceae > Paraburkholderia > Paraburkholderia nemoris. The sequence goes on from NZ_CAJNBO010000009.1 coordinate 99,166, forward strand.
CCGACATCGCGGTGTAGATCAGCCGATCCATGATGGGTTAGTCCCGGTCGCTTACAGGTTGATCAGGGTCTGGTCGACGGTCTGCTGGGTCTTGATCGTCTGCGCGTTCGCCTGATAGTTGCGTTGCGCCGTGATCAGGTTCACCAGTTCGCTCGTCAGATCGACGTTCGAGTTTTCCACCGCGCCGCCCTGCAGCACGCCGTGGTTGGTCGAGCCCGGCGCGGAAATCTGCGCTACACCCGATTGCGAGGTCTGCTGGAATTCGTTGTTGCCGAGATTCACGAGGCCATTCTGGTTCGAGAAGTTCGCGAGCACGACCTGGCCGAGCGCCGCGGTTTGCTGGTTCGAGTAGTTGCCGGTCAGCGTGCCGTCGGCGCCGATCGTGAAGCTCGTCAGCGTGCCGGCTGCGTAGCCGTCGGGCTGCAGCGAGTTCACGCCGTCCTTGCCGCCGTACTGCGTCGTGCCGCCGATGTTCAGCGTCAGGTTCTGCGGCGTCGACGAACCGTCGGTGGTCGGAATGCTGAAGTTGAAGACGAACGGCGTGGTGGTAGCGACGCCGGCCGCGTTGGTCGTGCCGAGCAGCGTGCCCGACGAGTTGAAGTTCGCATGGCCGACGAGGCTCGCGGTGCCGGTCGAGGTGCCCGCGTAGACGTTCCACGTGCCGGCCGAGGTCTTGGCGAAGTACATGTTGACCGTCTGCGAGCCGCCAAGCGAATCATAGACCGTCGTGCTGGTCGAGTAGTTATACGTCGACGAGCTGTTCTGGTTGAACGCGACCGGCGTCGGCGCGATCGCAACGCTGTCGCCAGTAGCCGGTACGCCGTTGAACGTGATTGTCTGGCCGTTGCCGAGCGAGATCGCCGTGCCGGCCGTGTACGTAGCAGGAGGCGCGGTGGTCGTGCCGAGCGTGACGTCGGTGACCGTGTAGGTCGTCGGGCTCGTGAAGTTGACGGTGTAGTTGTCGTTGTTCGTGCCCGAGGCGGTGTTCGTGATGGTCGCGCCGGGCGTCGTGAGCGTGCTGCCCGCGACAAGGGTCGGCGTCACGGCCGGCGTGCCGAGCATCAGCGGATCCTGCGCATTCAGGTTCAAACCGGCGACGATCTTGGTGGTCGCTTGCGGCGCGATGTTCGCGGTCGGCACGCTGAGCGGCACGGTCTGCGCGGTGTTGATGATGCCCGCGCTGTTCGCGGCGTAGCCCATCAGTTGCAGGCCTTGCGCGTTGGTGATGTTGCCGTTCTTGTCGAGCTGGAACACGCCGTTGCGCGAGTACACCAGCGAGCCGTTGTTCGACAGCTGGAAGAAGCCGTTGCCGTTGATCGCGACGTCGAGCGCCTGGTTGGTGCTGGTGATCGTGCCTTGCGAGAACTGCTGTTGCACTTCGGAGAGCTTGGTGCCGATACCGACCTGGTTGCCCACCGCGGTCGCCACCGAATTGGCGTACATGTCGGCGAATTGCGCCGCGCCGCTCTTGAAGCCAACCGTATTCGCGTTGGCAATGTTGTTGCCGATCACGTCGAGGTCGCTCGACGACGCGGACAAACCACTCAAACCTTGTTGGTAACCCATGACGGTCTCCGTATCTGGAAAGTCGTAACTGACAGAATCTGAATCAGAGGATGGCGGCGACGCTGGTCAGCCCCACGGTCGTGCCGTTCGACAGCACGAGGCCCGGCGTACCGCTGCTCTGCATGACGACGCTTTGCACCGTCGCGCCCGTGAGCGTCGTGGCCGTTGCCTGCTGACCGTTGATCGTGCCGACCGCGCTAATCGTGTAGCTGCCGTCGGGCAGCGTGTTGCCGGCCGAATCGGTCGGCGTCCAGCCCACCGGAATCGTGCCCGCCGACTGCTTGCCGAGGTCGATCGTGTTGACGATCGTGCCCGCCGAGTTCTTCACGACCACCTGCAGATCGCTCACCGAGTTGGCGAGCTGCACGCCGAACGCGCCGGCCTTGCCGCTTGCAACCGACACCGAGCTGCCCGGCGCGAGCACGGTCGAGCCGATCAGGAGCGCGGCTTGCGACTGCTGGCCTGCCGACATCTGCGTGGCGAGCGAGGTGAGCGTCGTGTTCAGCTGGCTGATGCCCGACACCGTGTTGATCTGCGCCAGCTGCGAGGTCATCTGCGAGCTGTCCATCGGATTGGTCGGATCCTGATTCTTCAGCTGCGCGACGAGCAGTTGCAGGAAAGTATTCTGCAGATCGGTCGCCGAGGTGCCCGACGTGCTGCCGCTGGAACTGGTCGAGCTCGAGGCGCTGCTCGTGCCGTTCATCGTATCGAGCAGCGTTTGCGACACGTTCGTGCCGTTGCTGCCGATGGTGGTGTTGGTGGTCAAGGAATTCTCCTCAGGTTCCGATCGTGAGCGTTTTCAACATCAGTGTCTTGGCGGTGTTCAAGGTCTCGACGTTGGCCTGGTACGAGCGCGAGGCCGAGATCATGTTGACCATTTCCTGCACCGGGTCGACGTTGGGCAGCGTGACATAGCCGTCCGGATTGGCCGCCGGGTTGCCGGGGTCGTAGGCGGTCTTCATCGGCGTCGGGTCGTCGACCACGCCGGTCACCTGCACGCCGCCGATCTGCTGACCGGAGCCCGTGCGCGCGCCGCCGATCGGGCTGACCGCGAACACGACCTGCTTGGCCTTGTACGGCTGGCCGTCCGGGCCGGTCGTGCTGTCCGCGTTGGCCAGATTCGACGCCGTCACGTTGAGCCGCTGCGACTGCGCTGACATCGCGGAGCCTGCAACACCAAAGATGTTCATTAAAGATGGCATGTGTCCTGACCTCTTCTGTCTACGAACCCGACTGGATGGCCGCGAGCATCGTCTTGATCTGGCCTGACAGCACCGTCATGCCCGATTCGAAGTGCAACGTGTTGTCCGCGAACTGCACGCGTTCCGTATCAATGTCGACCGTGTTGCCGTCGAGCGCGGGTTGCGTCGGAATGCGGTACTGCAGATTGCCGTAGTCGTCCGGCGTGCCGCCGGTCGGCGTCAGCGTCGTCTTGCCGGACATGTGACCCGGCGCGGTCGACACCATCGACATGCCGCTCGTCACCCCTGCGGGCTGCGTCATGGCGAGCGTCGAGTTGTTCGAGGCGCCCGTGCCCGCACCGCCACCGGTCTTCTTCAGCGCGCCGGCCAGCGACGAAGCGAAGTCGACGTCGCGCGCCTTGTACCCGGGGGTATCGGCGTTGGCGATATTCGACGACAGCAGTTCCTGCCGGTAAGCGCGCACATCGAGCGCCTGGCGGCCAAAGGCGAATTCGGCATCGAGTTTGTCCAGCATAGAAATCTCCGGAGAACGTTCCCGAGGCTTCCCGTTTTGTGCGTCGCGTAAGGATTGCGTTGGACGGGAAGACCTTTTTGCATGAAGTGCATCTTATGGGCCGAACGCAAGTGGCAATCGGACGAATAACCGGGAAAGGGGGCTTCTATTCAACGTTTGCGCAATGGGGGCGCTCACTAGAATGCAAGGCGTACCGATGCATTCGATGGAGAAACACGATGGACCAGCCCACCTTCGATCCGACGCACCGCGCAAACTGCGTGGCGGCGCATCGCGTGGGTGCGGGCCCGGTGCGGCGCGCTTCGCGCGGTGCATGCCGTCTCCTGACTCGCCTTATCGTGAACCTGGCGGTATGGGTCGCCGGGGGCATCGTGCTGCTGCCGGCCACAACTCAGGCCCAGCAGGCTCAGGACGCCGGTGGTCCGATCGTGATTCCCGGCCCGGGTGAAAAGAATCCGGCCGCGCTCAACGATCTGGCCGCGCAAATGCAGGCAACGCCCGCGAAACGCACGGGCTCCGCCGCGACGCTCGCTGCCGCTACCGCGCAGTCGCTGACGCCGGGGCCGGTCGCGCGCGACGCAGATCAATTCATGCGCGCCGCCAATGCGAGCGGCTCAATTGTCATTCCGGGCGCGGGCGAGCCGCCTGCCGCGCCGCAAATGATCCGTACCAGTTTCAAGCCCGACGCGAACGGGGTCGTGACGATTCCCGCGCCGGGAAGCGCCAATGCGGCCGCGGCTGCGGCGGCAACCAACCCGCCGGCCGGGATTGCCCGCATCAATGTGACGCCGGGCTCGCGTCAGGTCGTGCCGGTTGTGGTGACGCCGGCTCAGTCGATCAATGCCGGGCGGCAAACCGGCGGTGTGCAGTCGGTCGTCGCCAATGCGCCTACCGGCGTAGCCGCCAGCGCGCCCGCGTCCGCATCCGGTGGCTTCGACAGCCTTGCTTCGCGCGGCGAGCCGCCGCAACTGGGCGCGAACGGCAAACCCGTCGTGACCACGGCAGTAGCCGCGCCGACATCCGCGCCGATGCCGACGCCACCTGCCACCATCGCCCGCACGCCGTCGATGCGTCAGGTGGCGCCGGCTGTCGCGCAGCAGAATCTGCGGCCCGCAGCGGTGGCGCAACCCGTCCCGCTGGCCGGCCAGCAAGACTCCGAGGCGATTCGCAGTGCCGCGCTCGCCTTCCTGCAGCAGCAATCGGCGGGCTTGCCCGGCAAGGTCGAAATCACCGTTGCGCCGGCGTTTCCGCGCGGGCTCGCCGCCTGCACGATGCTCGAACCCTTCATGCCCAGCGGCGCGCGCCTGTGGGGCCGCATGACCGTCGGCGTGCGTTGCGCCGGCGAACGGCCGTGGACCATCTATCTCCAAGCGCGCATTTCGTTGCGCGCCACCTACTATCTGGCCGCCCGCGCAATGGCGCCGGGCGAAGTGTTTACCTCCGCCGACCTCGTCGCGCGCGACGGTGACCTGACCGGTTTGCCGCAGGCAATCGTCACGGACCCGTCACAGGCGGTCGGCTCAGTGTCGCTCGTGCGCATCGCCGGCGGCATGCCGCTGCGCCGCGACATGCTGAAAAGCGCGTCGTCGGTGTCGATCGGGCAAACGGTGCGGGTTGTCGCGGCGGGCGACGGTTTCGCGATTTCGGCCGAAGGCAGCGCGATGAACAACGCCTCGCCGGGCCAGCAGGTACGGGTGAAGACGGCCAACGGCCAGATCATCTCCGGCATCGTCAAGGATGGTTCGACGGTGGAGATTCAGTTGTGAAACGGGCCGACTGCAAGCCAGGCAACCCGCCCGCCAGCGTGGCTTCACACGCGGCGGCCGGCACGGTTGGCGCAGTGAATGTCGAACCCGTCGTGGGGCCGGATCGGCTTGAAGGACGAGGCAAAACCTGGAGCGATTGCGCTAAAGTTTTGATCAGCGCTTGCCGTTATCAAGATCAAATCGTTCAGGAAGCCCATCGTGAAAGTCGATTCCACAACCAATTCGAATCTGCCGACGTTGAAAGACGCCCTGTCGCGCTCGCAGCAAAGCGACGCGACGACTGCGAACAGCAACGCGCAGAGTGCGGGCACGACCTCGCAGACCACCACCACCAGCGGTTCGGGCGACGCCAGCGTCAGCCTGTCGGGTCTGTCGCAGCATCTGCGCAGCCTCGCGGCGTCCGGCTCGGCCGATATCGACACGGCGCACGTCGAGTCGATCAAGGCAGCCATCAAGGACGGCTCGCTGAAGATCGATTCCAGCAAGATCGCCGACGGCGTGCTGAATACCGCGCGCGAACTGTTGCAAAGCAAAACCTCGTCGACCGGCAACTAATCGACGCATCGAAGTACGGTGAATTGCCGGGCGGCATTCGACAAACCCGGCTCGCGAATCATGCGCGAGCCGCCGTGTTCAGCGAGTTGTTGAGATGAAAGACGCCCTGCTTGCCACCCTCATCGAAGAATATTCGGCCGTCGAGGCGTTCGCCTCGATTCTGACGCTCGAGACCAAGGCGCTGACTGCCTTGTCGCCGCTGGAACTGCTGCCGCCGATCGTCGAGAAGAAAACCGAACTGATCGGCCTGCTCGCCAGGCTCGAGACCACCCGTGATGAGCTGCTCGCGGAAATGGGCTTTCCGGGCGGCTGGCCCGGCATGGAGCTCGCCGCCAGTGCGGATGCGCGGCTCGCCGATCAGTGGGCTCTGCTGCAAAAGGCCGCCGAACGGGCGCGGCGCTTCAATACGAGTAACGGTGAACTGATCCGCGTGCGGATGGACTATAACCAGCGCGCGCTGACGGCGCTGCAGGTGGCCGTGCCGCAGAAGGTCGGTTTCTATGGCCCGGACGGCCGGATTCCCGCGCGTCCCGCGGCCTGAAGATTTCGCTGGAACGGCGCATTTAACGCGCTGACGCGGTTGAGTAGATTGCCTTGAACAAAAAGGGCTCGTCATTGACGAGCCCTTTTTGTTTTCCCCTTGCCGCACGGGCATCCGAGCCCGCCTCCAACGCGCGTTAGCCATCCGGCCAGGTAGCGCGAAATCCTCCGCCACGTTGAAATCACGGCTTCCCCCACTGGGCTTATCCGCCGTCACGCGCAGCTTTCAAGGCTGCCTTTGACGAACCAGGCGGAACGTTACCCACTAGCGAGATTGTGTAATCGTGTGTATGATTCAAGGAGTGCAGCATGAACAGTGCCGAGGTCGTCAAAGTAATTCAAGCGGATGGTTGGCGGCTGATCCGCATATCGGGCAGTCACCACCATTTCCGGCACGCGTTAAAAGCCGGTCTCGTGACCATCCCGCATCCGAAGAAAGATCTTCCGCCCGGCACACTGAACAGCATCTTGAAACAGGCAGGCCTGAAATGAAGAACCTGATTTTCCCGATCGCGATCGAACCTGGTGACACGCAGCACGCGTTCGGCGTGGTCGTTCCCGATATTCCGGGTTGTCATTCGGCGGGTGATTCGCTGGAAGAAGCCTACGCGAACGCGAAGGAGGCGATCGAGGCGCATCTGGATACGCTGCTCGACGAAGGGTTGGCGATTCCCGAACGGCTGACGCTGGACGAGCATCGGCGTAATCCGGACTACGCGGGTTTTACGTGGGGTTTCGTGACAACGCGGAATATTCCGGCGTTGAAGAAGGCGGTGCGCATCAATATCTCACTGCCTGAGGCGCTGGTTCAGGATATCGACGCTTACGCCCAGGCACGCGGCATGTCGCGTTCGGCGTTTCTCGCGCTGGCCGCGGAGCATGAGATGGCGGACGCGTAACAAGAGAAAAGACCGGGCGGACGTTGCGCGCACCGCCGGCCGGCCATCCATCTCAGCTCAGGTCGCCTCGGCGTTCGCCCAGGCCATTTCGCGCAGGCGCGTGCGCAAGCGCGCCACCGCCTGGCTGTGCAACTGGCACACCCGCGATTCACTGACTTCCATCACCGCGCCGATTTCGCGCAGGTTCATGCCGCGTTCGTAGTACAGCGACATCAGCAACTTCTCGCGCTCCGGCAGGCGGTCGATCGCTTCAACGAGTGCCGAGCGCAGGCTGTCGTCCAGCAGCGCCGACAGCGGGTCCGAATGATCGACGCAGTAACGGTCGAGAAACGGTTCGTCGTCCGCGGAACGATCGAAGTCTTCGTAATAGATCAGTTGGCTGCCATGCAGATCCTGGAGCATCGACTGGTACTCGTCGAGCGGCATTTGCAGATGCTCGGCGATCTCCGTTTCGCTCGCCGAGCGGCCCAGATTCTGTTCGACCTTGTGCACGGCAGATTCGACTTCGCGCGAAGTGCGCCGCAAGCTGCGCGGCAACCAGTCGTTGCTGCGCAACTCGTCGAGCATCGCGCCGCGAATCCGCTGGCTCGCATAAGTCTCGAACTGCGCGCCCTGGTCTTCCTTGTAGCGGCTCGCCGCGTCCAGCAGTCCGATCATGCCGGCCTGGATCAGGTCGTCGAGATCGACGCTTGCCGGCATCTTGGCAACGAGCTGCAAGCCGAGGCGACGCACGAGAGGCGCGTACTTCGTCAGAACTTCGGCTTGGGAAATCTTTCCCTGAGCGTTATACATCGTGCTCCCCTTGTCCTTGTGCCGCCTCTCAGGCGTGCTGCGCAGACGGTTGGTCGGCGTGTTGCGCCGCTGTAACTGTCGCAGGCGCCATCCAGGGCGTTTGCGACGACATCGCTGGCCGCATCGGCCAGTACTGCAATTCGGCGGCAAGGTGCCGGAAGTCGCGCGCGGCCGGTGTCGATGGGAACGCATCGACGACACACCGCGACAACTCCAGAGCTCGCGCCATCCGCACATCGGCGGCAATGCAACCGGCGTCTTCCAGCGCCACCGTCAGGTAGCGTCCCGCCACGCCGGCCAGGTTGACAAACGCGGTATGCGCGTCTTCCACGCTCTGCACGTGGTTCACCAGCACGCGAAACTGCGCGGTGGCGTGCGCGTAATGCAGACGCTTCATGCACGCGTACGCCTCGGTGATCGCTTGCGCGGCCACCCTTGTTACGATCATCAGGTCGTGCGCCTGCATCGCGAGCGGCGACAGGTGGCCGTGTTCGTCGAGTTGCGCATCGATCAACACGATGTCGGCGGAACCGCGCAGCAGCACGTCGAATTGCGCGGCCGTGCGGCCTTCGCGGTTGTTGCGCGAGGCGGCCAGCACGGAAAAACCCAGCGCGTGGCGCGCGGCGGCATCGTCGAGCGTCATCTCGCCGCGCATCACCGCCGCAAAATTGCCTGCGCCGCGCACGCCCCCGAGCATCGCGCTCACCGATTTCTCGCCGAGGCACTCGTCGATCACCAGCACGTCCTTGCCCTGCTGCGCGAGCGCCGCGGCGAGGTTCACTACCGTCGTCGTACAGCCGACGCTGGCCGAGCCGCCCGTCACCGCAATCACGCGCGAGCCGCTACGGGCCAACAACCGCCGCAGTCCTTCTGCCTGATCCGACATGAACTTATCCAAAGCGAACCTCGTGCAGTTCGGCCGTCGAACGCGCCGACAGCGCGGAGAGCAACGCCGGAATGTCGTCGTCGTGCGGCACGAATGGGGAGTTGTCGCGCGGGATGCAGAACGTGCTCTTGATCAGGAATTTCTTCGTTGCGACGTACAGGTTTTCCGGCACCTTCTGACCGGTCGACACGTAGTGCACCGGCAGCTTGTAGCGGATCACCGTATCGAGCACGCCGCCCAGATTGGTGGCTTCGTCGAGCTTGGTCAGAATGCAGCCGGCGAGCGGCTGTTGATCCGGCGCGCGCTGATAGGCCTGCACGACTTCGTTCAGCGTATCGCCATGGCTCGTCGCGTTCAGCAGCAGGAGACGCTGCACCGGCTGACCGGCGCGGCACAGCATCGCGATCTGGTCGGAGACCAGACGGTCGCGCTGGCTCATGCCGATCGTGTCGATCAGCACGATGTGCTTGTTGCGCAATTCGGAGAGCGCGAGTTGCAGATCGCCGCCGTCTTTCACCGCGTGAACCGAGACGCCGAGAATCTTGCCGAAGATGCGCAGTTGTTCGTGGCCGCCGATCCGGTAGCTGTCGGTGGTGAGGAGCGCCACCTTGCTGGCGCCGAAACGCATCACGCAGCGCGCGGCGAGCTTGGCGGTGGTCGTCGTCTTGCCGACACCCGTCGGACCCATCAGCGCGAACACACCGCCGCGCTCCATCAGCGCGTCTTCGTCTTCCATCACCGGCAGGTTCGATTCGAGCACCGAACGCACCCACTCCATGCCACCTTCCATGTTGTCGACGTCGTCGGGCAGGTTGTCGACCATCATCTGCACGAGCTGCGCGGAGAAGCCGGCGGCGAACAGGTGCTTGGTGAGCGCGGCGCGCGCCGGGCTGCGGCGCTGACGATCGCCCCACAACAGGCCGGCGAAGTGTTCTTCCATCATCCCGCGCATCGACGACAGCTCGCTCATCACGGTGTCGTTGACGACCTGCTCCATGCGCGTCTTGATCGCCTCGGCGACCGAAGCGGGCGAGCGGGCGTCGTCGGCGGCAGGCATCGATGCGGCCACTTTCTGCGCGGCGCGGCGCGCGGCAAGTTGCGCGCCTTCACGGGCCCACTCGGGCGTATCGGTAACTTGCTGCGCGGCGGGTTTCGAGGCCTGTTGGCCGGCTTCCACTGCGGCGCCGAGGCCCTTGGCCATGGCAGCAGCGGGTGTCATCGCGGCGGGGCGTGCGCTGTACGCGCCTTGCTGTTGCTGTTCGGCGGCGATGCGGCGAGCGTGGTCGATCAGCCAGGGATTCGATTCGGCCATCGTGCGCGGCGCTTGAGCTTCGGCGGCTTTGAGCAGATCGGCGCGGATGTCTTCGGTGAGACGCGTCACCGCAGCGCGGGCGCTCGGTTGCTCGGCGTTGACCGCGTGCGGCAGCGACGCGGCAGCGGGTGCGGCCAGCGCCGCTTTGGGCGCGTTCGGCAGCGTGGCCTTCGGCGCGGCGGGGACGGCGGCGGACTTCGCGGCTGCCCCCGAAGCAGCGTTGACGGTGCCAACGACGTTCGGCGTCATATTCTCAGCGCCCGCTTCCGGGCTTGCGCCGAACACCGAAGAGAACACGTCGGGCATGCCGCTCGCATACGGATTCGCTTGCATCATCGGATTGGCGCGCGGTGCGGCGAGCGCGGGCTGTTGTCCTGCCATGGCATTCATCGGCGCGGCCAGCGGTGCGCCTGCGCTACCGCGCGGCGCTTTCGGCGTAATCGCGGCGAGGTCGCTATCGGCCAGGGCGACGATCTCGACGCTGCCGTCTTCCATCGTGCGGTTGGACAAAACGACGGCATCCGGGCCCAAGGCTTCGCGCACGAGACGCAGAGCATCGCGACTGGTAGCACCGACAAATTTACGAATGTTCAAGCTGGACCCCCGATGAGGTATACGGACTTACTGACTAACGGATTGGCAACATACCGCTTCCCATTGAGATCATTATTGCGAAACCCGTCGAGTGACGATCGATGGATAAAGACCGTTAAAGGCGGGCAATTCGGGCGATGGAAACGCACCTCAATTCACACGCGCGGCGGTTTGAAACAGGCTTTCCGGCGGCGTACGGCGGCGCTTTCGCGGACGCAGCATGACCTCCGCCGGCCGCTTGCAGGGTGAAAAGTTAGGTGCGGAAATGAAAACCGGCGCTCGCGGAGCGCCGGCGGAAACCATCGGTCTGGAACGGCTGCGGCTAACTATCCGGCTTAGCCGCATGGGGTTTAGCCATGCGCCCCGATCAGATTCACCACCTTGATATTGCGCGTATCGGGTACTTCGGCATAAGACAGCACCTTCAACTGCGGCAGGCTGCGGCGCAGGAAGCGCGCGAGCATCGGCCGCAACGCATGCTGCACCAGCAGCACCGGCGACAACCCGAGGTTTTGCTGACGCGTCATCGCCTTCTGCGTTTCGTTCAGCAGCGTATGCGCGAGACCCGGTTCGAGGCCCGGATTGGCGCCCGTGGAGAGCGCCTGCGACAACACCCGCTCCAGATTCGAGTCGAGACCCATCACCTGCATGTCGCCCACGCCCGGGAACCACTGCTGCGTAATCGCACGGCCCAGCGCAAGGCGCACGGCGGCGGTGAGATCGTGCGCGTCGGTGACCTTCGGCGCGTGTTCGGACAGGGCTTCGAGAATCGTGCGCAGGTCGCGGATCGGCACGCCTTCTTCCAGCAGGTTTTGCAGCACCTTTTGCAGCGTGGTGAGCGGCAGCGACTTCGGCACCAGATCGTCGACCAGCGACGGCGTGTCCTTCTGCATCCGCTCCAGCAGCGCCTGGACTTCGCGGCGCCCGAGCAGTTCGGACGCATGCGTCACCACGAGGTGATTCAGGTGCGTGGCCACCACCGTGCTCGAATCGACCACCGTATAGCCGTACACCTGCGCCTGTTCGCGCAGATTCGTATCGATCCAGATCGCTGGCAGCCCAAACGCCGGATCCTGCGTTGGCGTGCCCGGCAGCGCGGCGGACACCTGCCCCGGGTTGATCGCCAGCCATTGCCCCGGATACGCTTCGCCGACGCCCACCTCGACGCCCTTGAGCGCAATCCGGTAGCCGTTCGGCCGCAATTCGAGGTTGTCGCGGATATGGATCACCGGCGGCAGGAAGCCGATTTCCTGCGCGAACTTCTTGCGGATGCTCTTGATCCGTTTGAGCAGTTCGCCGTCCGAGTTCTTGTCGACGAGCGGAATCAGCCGGTAGCCGACTTCGAGACCGAGCGTGTCGATCATCGTCACGTCGTCCCAACTGGCTTCGGCATTCTCGACCGGCGCGAGCGTGGCCGGTGCGACGTCGACCAGTGTTGCGGTGTTCTTGCGCGCTTCGCTGCGCTTCTTCATCGTGCGGCCGAGCTGGATCAGGCCACCGCCGAGAATCAGAAACGCGAAGTGCGGCATGCCCGGAATCAGGCCCATCAGCACCAGAATGCAGCCCGTGATCACCAGCACGCGCGGGTTCGTGAAGAGCTGGCCGGTCAGTTGCGTACCGATGTCTTCGTTGGTCGCGACGCGCGAGACGATCACACCGGCCGCCGTCGAAATCACGAGCGACGGGATCTGTGCGACGAGGCCGTCACCAATTGTCAGCAGCGTGTAGGTCTTGCCGGCGGACGCGAAGTCCATGCCGTGCTGCGCCATCCCGACGATCAGCCCGCCGACGATGTTGATCACCATGATCAGCAGGCCGGCAATCGCATCGCCGCGCACGAACTTGCTGGCGCCGTCCATCGAACCGTAGAACTCGGCTTCCTGGGAGACTTCCAGGCGGCGCTTGCGGGCTTGATCTTCGTTGATGAGGCCGGCGTTCAGGTCGGCGTCGATCGCCATCTGCTTGCCGGGCATCGCGTCGAGCGTGAAGCGCGCGGACACTTCCGCGATCCGCCCCGCGCCCTTGGTGATCACCATGAAGTTGATGACCATCAAAATGACGAAGACGACGATACCGACCGCGAAGTTGCCGCCCACGAGGAAGTGGCCGAACGACTCGATCACCTGGCCCGCCGCGTCCGGGCCGGTATGGCCTTCGAGCAGCACGACGCGGGTGGACGCCACGTTCAGCGACAGGCGCAGCAAGGTCGAGAACAGCAGCACGCTTGGGAAAGCGGCGAAGTCGAGCGGCTTCATCGTGTACATGCTGACGAGCAGCACCATCACGGAAAGCGCGATATTGAAGGTGAACAGCAGATCCAGCAGAAACGGCGGCAACGGCAGGATCATCATGCCGAGGATCATGCAGATCAGCACCGGCCCGGCGAGGGCGCGCAAATTGGTGCCGCTCAAGGCATCCGGCCGTCGGGACAGGAATCCGGCGCGAGTGTTCATGCGGAGGCTCCTGAAGCGTCGTCGTTATTTGGGTTAAGCACGTCGGCGGCTTCCTGCTCGGCTTCATCGTCCGGCACGCCGCCCTTGTCGAGGTCCGCCGGCACGTCGAACTCGGTCGGTGCGACCGGCGCGACGCCGCCTTCGGTGTTGAAACGCCGCAACTGATACACCCACGCCAGCACCTCGGCGACCGCGCCATAGAGCGGGCCGGGAATCTCACGGTTCAGATCGACGTTGTGATACAGCGCACGCGCGAGCGGCGGCGCTTCCAGCAGCGGCACGTTGTTCTCGGCGGCGATTTCGCGAATCCGCGCGGCCACCAGGTTCACGCCCTTGGCGACCACCTTCGGCGCGCGCATCTCGCCGTCGGTGTACTGCAGCGCGACGGCGAAGTGCGTCGGGTTGGTCACCACCACATCGGCCTTGGGCACCTGGGTCATCATGCGGCGACGGGCAATGGCGCGCTGTTGCTGGCGAATCCGGCCTTTGACGTGCGGATCGCCTTCGCTTTCGCGGTGTTCGCGCTTCACTTCTTCCTTCGTCATGCGCAATTTCTTGTGGAACTGCCAGAGTTGATACGGCACATCCAACGCAGCTACGACGAACATGCCCGCCACCGTCATGCCACAGCACACCGCGATCAGATGCACGGTGTTGGCGAGCGCGAGATGCAGCGGCTGGGTTGCCAGCGCGAGAATTTCCTCGCGGCGATTCCAGATCGCCGAGCCGCCGATGCAGCCCACCACCAGCGTCTTCGCGAGCGACAGGCCGAGCTGAACCGGTCCGTTGATCGAGAATATTTTGCCGAGCCCTTCGATCGGGTTGAGCCGGTTGAACTTGGGCTCGAGGCCTTTCGACGACAACTGCCAGCCGCCCAGCGCCATCGGCGCAAGCAAGGCGGCAGCGCCCGTGAAGGCCAGAACCGGCAGCAGCGCATACAGGCCCTCGCGGCCCGCGGCGCCCGCGCCGATCAGCATGCGGCGGGTTTCGAACACGGTGGCGTGGTCGAACGTGAAGGACGCCCGCAGCATGCCCCGCAAATGCTCGCCGATGCTGTCGGACATGCCCCAAACGCCGAAGAATCCCGCTGCCAGCAGCGCAAACGTCGACAGCTCCCGCGAACGCACGATCTGCCCTTCCTCGCGCGCCTTCTGCAGGCGCCGGGGAGTGGCTGATTCGGTTTTTTCGAGGTCGCTATCCTCTGCCACAAACGCTCTCCAGTCGGCCGAGGCACGGCGCCTCTTTCCAGTGAGAGCGATTATTCCCGCTCGACGCAAGCGACGATCGGCGGATAAGGACGGAGAAAGGGGGGTATTTCGAGGGATGGAACAGCCGGCTGGGAGCGCCGGCTGCGGGGCGGTTGCGGGGACAGTTGCAACTGCGGCTAGCGGACACCCGCGGCGTTTCGCGCGGGTGTCCAGCCGGTTCTTATGCGTGTGTCATGGCCTTAGAAGCCGACGTAAGGCGTCTGGCCGCCGCTCAACGTCTGATCGATGCCGTAGTAAACATGACGACCATAAAAGAACGGCAAACCCAGATCAAAGCTGCTGCTGCCGCCGATCTGCCCGGCCAGATCGTTGAACGCATAGTTACTGGTGTTGCTGAACAGCGTCGACGCACTCAGGATGCCGATGCTGACGCTCGCTCTCGTGCTGCTCAGGCCGCCCAGCGTGATCGACCGGGTTTGTGCGGCCGACGGGCAATAGAACCCGGCGAAATTACTGCCGCACTGCGCGAGCGAGCTGTCGGCAAAGAAGTACGCGTTCGACCCCGAATCGAAGAACGCCTGCACAGTTGTGCCGTTAAAGACGCTGTTGTTCATGTTGCCGAAGGCATCGGTGGTGAAGGTCTGCGTAGCCGCGAGCGCATTGTTCGACTGCGTGCCGATTCCGAACACCAGCGTGCCGGTGGCCGACGCAGCACCGGTATTCGACACCGGCGGCATCTGCACGATCACGCCGTTGTTGTCAGCCGTAAAGTTGGCGACCGGATTGGCGACCTGCTGGGCCAGTGGCACCGCAGTACGGGTGCAGGAGGTGCCGCCCGGACACGAGAAATAATTGCTGTAGTTGGCCGCGGTCCCGGCATTCGCGCAGGTTGCGCCGCAATCGTTGGGCGCCGTGCCAATGCCGAGAATGCCGTTGGCGCCGAGATCGCTGACGGTGTTTTCCGCCGAGCCACTGCCGCAACCGGGCGACGGCACCGTGCTCGAGGCCTTGTCGCCGATGATCTGGATCGGGATGGCCGTGGTCGTCGTTTCGCCGCCGACGCCAGCTGTCGGATTAAGGATCGCCACGGTCGCGTTACGCACCGTGCCCCACGTATAGCCGTCGGCGAAGGTCGCACATTCCGCGAGTTGCGCGTTGTTTGTGCCGATAGTGTTGACCGGCAACGCGCCGAGCAACGACGCATTCAACACCGAGCCAACCACACGCAGCCCGAACGAACCGGTATCGAGCTGGATGTTGTCGATGGTCTGACAGCCGGATGTCGTACCCGGCGGACAGACTGTCACGCTAACCGTCGGAATATTGATGACGCCACTCAGACCGCGCCCGACCGTGATCGGCACGGTATTCGCCGCCGTCGCCGCGATCGGTTGCTGGGTCGGGCTGGCCGGCAATGAGCCGCCGTTCAGCGTGGTCGACGAATTGTTGCTGGAACTGGAGCTGTCGCCGCCACCACCGCCACCGCAGGCGGCAATTAGCGACACCAACGCCACGGCCACGACGGCCTGCACCCAGCCCCTGAACTTCCCGGCAATATGACTTTGCATGGTTCGCATCGCTCGTCCTCGCCCTTACTGGATGTCGGAACCGCTGACGCCGGACGGCAACGCCGGCGGCAACCAGGCCTGACCGCTGAATGCGCCCATGTGGCCGCCGGAGCGGACCACGAGGCTGCTCTGGTCGACCGCAACGGGGCCACGAGCGCCTCCGCGCGCCGCGCGCACGGCTTTCACGCCGGCGCCGTACTGCGAGAAATAGCTGCCGAGCAGATCGTTCAGATCCGGCATTTGCGGACCATGCCACGCGATGCCGAAGACCGAACCGTCCGCAGCGAGGTATTCGCGCACCACCGTGCCGTTGCCGAGCGTCGTTTCACGCACGGTGTAGGACGCCGAAGCCGAAGTGGAAGAAGCAGCGCTCGATGCAGAACGCATCACGCTTTGAGCCGCCGTTGCCGAACTGGTGCCGGGCTGCACGGTGTGGGAAGAAACCGACGCATCCGTAGGGGGTGTCATCGGGGCGCCGCCCAAGCCCGCATACGCGGACTGCACGGCTGACAACGAACAGGGTAATGCAAGCGCCATAACAAACCCGGCGCGGCGTACGCGACTCCACATGACGAGGCTCCTCCCGAGCTGCTGCTGCTCGGCTCGCACCTCGTGCGAACCGGCCGCATGTATGCAGATCATACGGCACCGCTGCGATCGCACTCTGGAGGGATGCCTCACGGTGCCACCGACCGGTGACTGTCTCTCACCGGAATGCCATGCCGCTGCTTGAGTTCGTAGTATGCCTGTGGTTTGTGTCGGCAGACAGCAGGCGCACGCCGGAGCGTGGCCTGCCATCTATGCCGTTGCGGCGATCCGGCGATCCTGCCTCGCACCCGTGAGGATGCGCCGGCAGGTCAGAAGCCGAGGCTCGCCAGCAGATCGTCGACCTGCGACTGGTCCTGCACCACGTCCGTCTTGCCTTCCGGATTGATCTGCGGACCGTTCAGCAGATGTTCGGGGCTGCCGGTGGACGACGGCTCGGCTGCCAGTGCCGCCGCATTCGCCGCAAACTGCTCGCGCCGCTCGAGCGCGATGTTCTCGACCAGCACGCCGAGCAGCTGCTGCTCGATCAGGTACACGACATCCGTGATCTTCTTGATGACCTGCCCGGTCAGATCCTGGAAGTCCTGCGCCAGCATGATCTCCATGAGTTGCGAGTTGGTCGCGGTGGTCGCCTCGGGCACGCCGCGCAGAAAGGTGCGCGTGTCGTTCATCAGCGCGCGCACTTCCTCGCGCTCGATCGGCGCCGCGTACCACTGCTCCCAGCGCGCGTCGAGTTCGCCGGCGTCTTTCTGCAGTTGTTCCTGGATCGGCTTGGCGACGTCGATCGATGACAGCACGCGCTCGGCGGCCTGCTCGGTCATGTTCGCGATGTACTTGAGACGGTCGCGAGCATCGGGCACGGCTTCCGCCGCACGCTCGACATGCTTGTCGATCCCGAGCTCACGCATCGAGTCACGCAGCGTGCGCGTCAGTTGTCCGATACGGGCGAGGATGCGGTCAGACGCGAGGTCGCCGCTCTCGGCCGCCGCTTCGGCACCTTGCGCGTTGGTCGGCAGAGTCACATCAGCTCCCGGCTTTCGCCATCTTCTCGAGAATCTTGTTGAGCTTCTCGTCGAGCGTCGCGGCCGTGAACGGCTTGACGACATAACCGCTCGCGCCGGCCTGAGCCGCCGCGATAATGTTTTCCTTCTTCGACTCGGCCGTCACCATCAGCACCGGCAGATGCGTCAGATGGGCGTCGGCGCGGATTTCCTTGAGCATGGCCAGACCGTCGAGGTTCGGCATGTTCCAGTCGGAAATCACGAAGTCATACGTGCCGCTACGCAAACGCGCGAGGCCGGCCTGACCGTCTTCCGCTTCGTCGACATTCGAGTAGCCAAGCTCTTTGAGCAGGTTGCGGACAATCCGGCGCATCGTCGGAAAATCGTCAACCACCAGAATCTTCATTCCCTTATCCATTTCATTCCCTTTGCTTGATCCATGATGCGGCGCATGACCGCCAGTTCATTCCATCAGGCGCGCATCATACCCGCTGTACGCGGTCGCCCATTGACGACAGACGCGCCATCACGCGTCGGCTCATTTCCGGCAGCGAAGCAATTTCGTCCGCGGCGCCGAGCGCAATAGCTTCGCGCGGCATGCCGAATACGATACAGCTCGCTTCGTCCTGTGCAAGGGTATACGCCCCTGCTTTTTTCATGTCCAGTAGTCCGGCGGCGCCATCGCGCCCCATTCCGGTCAGGATCACGCCTACCGCATTCTTACCCGCATGCTGCGCGGCCGAGCGGAACAGCACGTCCACCGACGGACGGTGCCGGTTCACCGGCGGTTCGTCCGACAGATGCGCAATATAGTTCGCGCCGCTGCGGGCCAGCAACAGGTGAGCGTGGCCGGGCGCGATATACGCATGTCCCGGCAGCACGCGTTCGCCGTGCTCTGCCTCTTTAACGGTAATCCGGCACAAACCATTAAGGCGTTGCGCAAAAGATTTTGTGAAACCCGGCGGCATATGCTGCGCGATCAGCACGGCAGGCGCATCCGGCGGCAGCGGCACCAGCACTTCGCGGATCGCTTCGGTGCCACCCGTCGACGCGCCGACAATAATCAGCTTCTCGGTACTGAGCAGCGGATTGTTGAAGAGCGGCGCGGCGGCGGCAGGCGCATGCGCCGCCTGCGTGGCCGCGTGCTGCACCGGCGCGGCCTGGCGCACCCGCGCGCGGGCCGCGGCGCGAATCTTGTCGGCGAGCTTTTCCGAGTAGTCGAGCATGCCGTCGCGAATGCCGACCTTCGGCTTGGTGACGAAGTCGACTGCGCCCAGTTCCAGCGCGCGCAGCGTGATTTCATTGCCGCGTTCGGTCAGCGACGACACCATCACGACCGGCATCGGCCGCAGACGCATCAGCTTCTCGAGGAAGTCGAGACCGTCCATGCGCGGCATTTCGACGTCGAGCGTCAGCACGTCCGGGTTGTGCTGCTTGATGAGATCGCGCGCGACCAGCGGGTCGGGTGCGGTCGCCACGACGGTCATGTCCGGCTGGCCGTTGATGATTTCCGTCATCAGGCTGCGAATCAGCGCCGAATCGTCGACGCACAGTACTTTGATCTTTTGCACAGCGCTCACGCCTCCTCTGTAGTTCTGGCGTTGTTTGAGTTAATCGGGCGGGGGCTTGCGCCGAACAGTTCGATGCGCGGCTTCGCGGCGCCTGCGCCCGCAGTGCCGCCCGCCGCGCCGAATAGTTCGACCTTGGGCCGCGTGGCGGCCGGCGTCGAGAACAACTCGACCCGTTTGCGCGCCGCCGCGAGCCGCTCGGCACGCGCTTCGGCACTTTGCCGCATCAGCGCCTGTTCGCGCTCGGCCACGCCCGCTTCCTGCTGCAAGCGCAACTTCTTCACCATCACCTGGCCGGTGCGCGGCATGAAGGCGACCTTGCGCGGATGATTGCCCTGCAAATCCTCGGCGACGATGCGAATCTTTTCGAGCGCCAGATAGCGGCGTACGAATTCCGAATTGCGATCGCCGATGTTCATCGTCGTCATGCCGGCCAGCACCGCGCCGCCGCCGAATACCTTGGCTTCGAAACGCTCGCGCCGGCCACCGGCCTTGATCAGTTCGTTGATCAGCACTTCCATGGCGTACGCGCCATAGCGCATCGAATCCGACGCGGGCTGGCCGGCGTCCGCGCCGTCGTCGGGCAGCATGAAGTGATTCATGCCGCCTATGCCGGCGGTGCGGTCCTGAATACAGGCCGCGACACATGAACCGAGCACGGTGACGAGCACCATGTCTTCGCTCGTGGTGTAAAACTCGTTCGGCAACAGCTTCACGCCGGGGCGCTGGAAGTGGTTGTCGAAGTACAGATTGGTGGCGATCGGCAGGCTGCTGCTCATGCGGTCACCCCGCTCGTCGTTGCGCTGCCCGCATGGCTCGCGGCGCGTGCCGGCGTGCGTGCGGCGGCCGCGTCACGCGTCAGTTCATAGACCGTCTGACCGCGCAGCTTGAACGCCTGCGTCACATAGGTGAAGTTTTCCGAGTGGCCGGCAAACAGCAAACCACCCGATTTCATCAGCGGCTCGAAGCGCGCCAGCACCTGCCCCTGGGTCGGCTTGTCGAAATAGATCATCACGTTGCGGCAGAAGATCGCGTCGAACTGCGAGCGCAACTGGTAATCGCGGTCGGTCAGATTCAGTTGTTCGAAGCGCACCATCGCGCGCACTTCCGGACGCACCTTGACCATGCCGGCGTGCGCGCCGGTGCCCTTCAGGAAGAAGCGCTTGAGCCGCTCGGGCGACAGGTGCTTTACCTGATCGAACTGATACATGCCGGCTTCGGCTTTCGCCAGCACCTGCGTGTCGATGTCAGTGGCGAGCACGGTGGCCTGACGCGCGCCGCTGTCGCCGAGCGCTTCGATTAGCGTCATTGCGATCGAATACGGTTCCTCACCAGTCGAGGCCGCCGAGCACCAGACCGAAACCGGCTGCGCGCGGCGCGGCACGAACTCGGCCAGGATCGGAAAGTGATGGGCCTCGCGGAAGAACGCGGTCAGGTTGGTGGTCAGCGCATTGGTGAACGCTTCCCACTCGGCCGGATCGTTTTCCGCTTCGAGCAGATCGAGGTACTGTTTGAAGGTCTCGAGGCCACGGGAGCGCAAGCGGCGCGCCAGACGGCTGTACGCCATATCGCGCTTGTGATCCGACAGGGAAATGCCCGCGCTGCGATGAATCAGATCGCGAATGCGAGCGAAATCCGCCGACGTGAATTCGAAATCCCGTCCTTGCTCGCCGGCTCTAGCCGGTTCCGCCCGGGCGGGGCGCGCCGGTTGCGGAGGTTGCTGTTCGCGCGTTGCCATTATGAGAGTCCCTGCCTGCAATACGAGCCATCCCGCTTTTCGCCAACAGAATTGCTTCTGGCGAAAGGGATTGTGTTCGCGGGGTCGCGCACGCCCGCGAGTTCTGCCAACACGCGATCGGCCCGCGACACGCCGTTTAAGCGTGCTTCGATGATTCGCCCGTCATGGAGCGAGATTCCGAATGACCGCATGTCTCTGTGCCACTTCCTAGAACGTTTCCCAGTCCGCGTCCGATCCTGCCGACGCGGCGCTTGTTACGGCCGGACGTGCTGCGGAGTCGGATGCGGCGCGGGCCGTCTTCGGTTTGAGAGCCGGTTCGACACGTGTGGTGTCGGCACCGTGGGTGGACGAAGCCGGTGTTGCCGTATTTGCCGCCTTGCCTGCTGCCGGATGCGCTGCTGCATGTGCGCTCGCTTGCGGCGCGGCCTTGGCGGGCTGCGCGTGCTGGCTGCTGCTCTTGCCGCTCTTGCTGCCGTTCGAACGTGCCGCCGCTTGCGGACGCGCTGCAGTTGCAGTTGCGGCGCTGCGCGTCTGGCCGCCGGCTACTTTCCAGCCGCTCACCACCGCTTGCAACTGACGCGTCTGGTCTTCGAGCGACGCCGCCGCGGCCGCAGCCTGTTCGACCAGTGCGGCGTTCTGCTGCGTGACTTCGTCCATCTGCACGACCGCGCGATTCACCTGTTCGATGCCGCCCGACTGCTCTTCGGAAGCCGCGCTGATTTCGCCCATGATGTCGGTCACGCGGCGCACCGCCTGCACGATCTCGTCCATCGTGGTGCCCGCGCGACCCACCAGCGCCGAGCCGCTTTGCACCTTGTCGACCGAGTCGCCGATCAGTTCCTTGATTTCCTTCGCGGCGCTGGCGCTGCGCTGCGCGAGGCTGCGCACTTCGCCTGCGACCACCGCGAAACCGCGGCCCTGTTCGCCTGCCCGCGCGGCTTCGACCGCCGCGTTCAGCGCGAGAATGTTGGTCTGGAAAGCAATGCCTTCGATCACGCCGATGATATCGACGACCTTGTTCGAACTGGTCGCGATGTCCTGCATCGTCGTCACGACCTGGCTCACCACATCGCCGCCGCGTGTCGCGATATCCGACGCGTTGACGGCCAACTGGCTCGCCTGGCGCGCGTTCTCGGCGTTCTGGCGCACGGTGCCGGTCAGCTGCTCCATGCTTGAGGCGGTTTCCTGCAACGACGCGGCCTGCTGTTCGGTGCGTTGCGAGAGATCGGTGTTGCCCATGGCGATTTCGCGCGCGCCGGTGTCGATCGATTCGGTGCTGCTGTGAACCGCCGTCACCATCGTCGCCATGCTTTCCTGCATGCGCTTGATGCCGGCGAACAGGCGGCCGATTTCGTTACGGCTGAACACGTTGATCTGCTCGGACAGATCGCCCGAGGCGATCCGTTCGAAGCACGCCGTTGCGTCGCTCAACGGCTGCACGATCAGGCCGCGCAGCGCAAGGCGGATACCCAGCACCAGCAGCAGCGCGATCACAGTGACACCGATGATCAGCGTGGTCATCAGCGAAATGTTCGATTGCGCGCTCGACTGCTGATCCACCGCATGCTGCTGCATCGCCTTGATCACATTGGACGCGACGTTGTCGTACGCAAGGAACATCGGCGGAATCTTGGTATCGGCGATCGCGTGATAGGCCGCCGGATCGTTCGCGCGCAGCGCGGCGAACTCCGGATCGACGCCGTCTCGCGTCAGGGTCGTGCGGCGCGCCGTCAGATCGTCGAGCAGCGCCTGGTCAACGCCGTTCTTCGGTGCATTGAGAAACGCCTGCCAGTTTTCGCTTGACTTGCTGAGCAGCACCTGCGCACGATCGAGCGCCGTCTTCGCCTGCTCGGTGTCGCCGGCGGTGCTCAACGCGGTAACGCGGTCCAGCGTTACGCGCGACCGCAACAGATACGCCGACGCATCGTCGAGCGCGTGAATGGCGACCAGATCGCCGCGCGCGATACGGTCGAGCGACTGGCTCGCGCCGTTCAGCGCGGTCAGACCAAGCGCTCCGACCACGACGGTCAGCGCAACCAGAATGACCCCCACCATCGTCAGCGATGTGCGAATCGACCACCTGCTCAGCATCTTGATGCTCCCTGTTCGATCAGTCTTTCTTACTGGCGCGTAGTCATACTTACGCGCTGAGCGTTTCGATCAGCGCCATTTCGCGGCTGGTCATCAGCTTCTCAATGTCCATCAGGATCAGCATGCGGCCGTCGACGGTGCCCAGACCCGTCAGGTACTCGGTCGTCAGCGTCGCGCCGAATTCCGGGGCCGGCATGATCTGGTCGGTGGCGAGCGTCAGCACGTCCGACACGCCGTCCACCACCATCCCGACCACGCGATGCGCGACGTTCAGGATGATCACGACGGTCTGGTGGTCGTACTCGACGCGGCCCAGATGAAACTTGATGCGCATGTCCACGATCGGCACGATGATGCCGCGCAGATTGATCACGCCTTTGATGAATTCCGGCGCATTGGCGATCCGCGTCACGTTGTCGTAGCCGCGGATTTCCTGCACCTTGAGAATGTCGATGCCGTACTCTTCGGCGCCGAGCGTGAAGACGAGGAATTCCTGACCGCCGGCGTCCGCCTGCTGCGCGTCGCGGCGACCATTCGCCGCGTTCGCGACGCTCGAATTGATGGATTGGACTTCTGCCACGTTAGCCCCCAAACGGTTGGGATGAAATAAGTTGAGTGAGTGTTGCGGATGTCATGCGAGGCTCATCGCGCCGTGCGCATGGCGCGTTTCGCGATTCAGCGCCGCCACGTCCACGATCAGCGCGACACTGCCGTCGCCGAGAATGGTTGCGGCGGAAATGCCGTGCACCTTGCGGTAATTCGTTTCCAGATTCTTCACGACCACCTGCTGCTGCCCCACCAGTTCGTCGATCAGCATCGCAAAGCGGCGCCCTTCGGTTTGCATGATGGTGACGATGCCCTGCGTCGGTTCCTGCTTGGCGTCGTCGACGTTGAACACCTCGTGCAACGCGACGAGCGGCAGATATTCACCGCGCACGCGCACCACACGTTCGCCATTGGCCACCGTGTAGATGTCCTCGGCACGCGGTTGCAGCGACTCCATCACGAAGTTCAGCGGCAGAATGAAGATCTCGTTGCCGACCTTGACCGACATGCCGTCGAGAATCGCCAGCGTGAGCGGCAAGACGATGCGCGTGGTGCTGCCCTTGCCGGCGTGTGAGGTGATTTCCACGTGACCACCCATCGACTGGATGTTGCGCTTCACCACGTCCATGCCGACGCCGCGGCCGGAGACGTCCGTGACCTGCTCCGCCGTCGAAAAACCCGGCAGGAAAATCAGGTTCCAGACTTCTTCGTCGGACATCGTTTCGCTGACCTGCATGCCCTGCTTGGCGGCCTTCGCGAGAATCTTGTCGCGGCGCAAACCGGCGCCGTCGTCGCTCACTTCGATGACGATGTTGCCGCCATGGTGAGCCGCCGACAGCACCAGCTGGCCGGTCGAATCCTTGCCCGCCGCGCGCCGCGCTTCCACGGTTTCGATACCGTGGTCGAGACTATTGCGCACGAGGTGAGTCAACGGATCGATGATCCGTTCAATGAGGCTCTTGTCGAGTTCGGTCGCCTGACCGAAGGTGACGAGCTCCACTTCCTTGCCGAGTTTCGCCGCCAGATCGCGCACGAGACGCGGGAAGCGGCTGAACACGTAGTCCATCGGCATCATGCGGATCGACATCACCGCTTCCTGCAGATCGCGCGCGTTGCGCTCGAGCTGCGCCATGCCGTTGAAGAGCCGGTCGTGCAGCGCCGGATCGAACGTGCTGGTGGTCTCGGCCAACATCGCCTGGGTGATCACCAGTTCGCCGACCAGGTTGATCAGCTGATCGACCTTTTCGACGCCGACGCGAATCGAGCTGCCTTCCGCGCCGCCTGCTGCCGCGGCCGGCCGTGCCGCCTTGCGATCCTGTTCGGCGCTTGCCGCCGTGGTGGTTGCCACGCTTGCCGCCGGTGCGCTGCTCGCTGCTGCGGGTGCAGCCGCGGCTGGCGCCGGCGTAGTCGCTGTCGTCGCCGGGGCGTTGAACAGTCCGTGTGTGGCAGCGGCTTGAGCGGGCGCAGCGGTGTGGGCCGCCGGTGCCGACGATGCTGCCTGCTCCGCCTGGTACGCGTGTGCCGTCTGTGCTGCTTGCGCCGGGGACGAATCGGCAGCATCGGGCGTTCCAGGTTCGCCTTGCTGCGTCTCGTCCGCCGGTGCGGTGCCGCGGCCGATCGAGATCTGACTGTCGTCGATCACGAAACAGCATACGGCGATGATGTCGTCGGAGGTCACATCGGTCTGGAGCCACAGCGTCAGATCGCCGCCGCTCTTGACCTGCCCGACGATGTTACCCAGGTTGCCGAGCTCTTCGGACAGCAGTTCCTGGTCCTTCTCACCTACGCCCCGTAGCGTAATTTTCAGATGGGGGCCGGCTGCATCGCCAGCGCCCGCGGCTTGTCCGGTCTGTGCCGGTTCGCCGTCAGTCCATTCACCCGCCGCCTGCACCGCCTGTTCGACGACGTGCTCGGGCGGGGTACCGCCTTGTCCTGCTGGTTGTGCTGCTACTGCTACTGGTGCTGCGACCGCCACCGGTGCGGCGACTGCGGGTGCCGGTGCCGCTTCGGCGCCCAAGCGGCTTTCCGCATGCAACTGTTCGAGCTTCGCGCAGATCGCCTTGGCCACAGCCGTATCCGGCTCGGCACTCGCACGGTAGTCGGCGAGCTGGCCCGACAACACGTCCTTGGTTTCGAGGAACGTGTCGATCATGTCTTTGCGCAGCACGAGTTCGTTATTGCGCGCGCGGTCGAGCAGCGATTCGAGAATGTGGGTGGTTTCCGTCAGCGCGGTAAAACCGAACGTCGCCGCACCGCCCTTGATCGAGTGCGCCGCGCGGAAAATCGCCGCGAGATCTTCGGGGTCCGGGTGCGCGATGTCCAGATTGAGCAGCAACTGCTCCATCTGCGCGAGCAGTTCGTCCGCTTCGTCGAAGAAGGTCTGATAGAACTGAGTGATATCGAGTGTCATGCCTGGGTCACCGCGAGAGTTCCTGTCTAGGCTTGGGCTACCGTGCCGCCGCGTCGAAAGCTTCTATAACTTGTGTAAAGGTGGCGCTTATGAGGCGCTCATGCGTTGTCCGATTCGGCTAAAGCCGCGACCAGTTCGGTCAACATGTCGGGGTCGAGCGGCTTTTCGATCCAGCCGGTCGCCCCCGCGGCCCGCGCCGCCTCCTTGAACGGCTCGCCCGATTCCGTCGTGAGGACGAGGATGGGCGTCGCCTGGTAAGCCGGATTGCCGCGCAGTTCCGTGATCAGATCGAGGCCGGTTTTGCCCGGCATGTGCTGGTCCGTCAGCACGAGGTCGAACGACATGGCGAGCGCGTTTTCGAGCCCTTCAATGCCGTCCGCCGCGAGCGTCACTTCATAGCCGGCCGACGTCAGCGTGGCGGCGAGGATTTGCCGC
The DNA here is from genome assembly GCF_905221015.1 of Paraburkholderia nemoris. Lineage (NCBI taxonomy): Bacteria > Pseudomonadati > Pseudomonadota > Betaproteobacteria > Burkholderiales > Burkholderiaceae > Paraburkholderia > Paraburkholderia nemoris. The sequence continues at coordinate 125,356 of NZ_CAJNBO010000009.1, forward strand.
ATCGATGCCGAATCGTCGATTGCCAGGATGTGCCTGATCATGAAAACCTCGCTGCACTTACGCTATGGACCGGCTGGCCGTCCGCGCCACACGGGCGCATGGACCGGCCTGCCGGCCGCTGTCTGTTACTGGGCTGCCGGCGCTGCCGCCGGCACCTTCGGTGCAACCGTCACCGGTTGCGCAAGTCTTTGCAGCAGCGGCTTGGAGCCGGCTGCGTCGTCCGACAAGGTGGTCGTGGTGGAGTCGTCATGGTCAAGCGCCTCCTCCGACTTCCTGTTCAGCACGATGATGCTGATGCGGCGGTTTTCCGGGTCCATCGGGTCCGCCTTGTTCAGGTTCTGCGTCGACGCGAGGCCGAGCACGCGCATCACCTTCGCTTCGTCCATGCCGCCGGCGATCAGCTCGCGGCGCGACGCATTGGCGCGGTCCGCGGAGAGCTCCCAGTTGCTGTAGCCCTTCTCCCCGCCCGCGTATTGCGCCGCGTCGGTATGTCCTTGCACGATGATGCGGTTCGGCACGTCGTTCAGCGTGTGGCCGATTTCGCGCAGGATGTCGCGCATGTACGGCTCAACCACGTCTTTCGCCGTCGCGAACATCGGCCGCTTCTGCGAGTCGACGATTTCGATGCGCAGGCCGGTCAGCGTCGAGTCGATGCGGATCTGCTGCTTGAACTGGCGCAGCACCGGGTTCGCTTCGATCGCGGCCATCAGCTTGACCTGCAGATCGTGCAGACGGACCTGTTCGCGGCGTTCCAGCTCACCCTGCAACTGTTTGACCGAGTCGTCGTTGCTGTGGGAGACCGTGCGCTCGGCGCGATTATTGGTGCCGTCGGTCGAGCGCGTCACACCCTGGGCGTCGGTCGAAATGTCGCGGCCACCGCCCTTCAGAATGCTCGAGTCCTCGGCGCTGCGATCGCCGCCCCACAGCGTGATCTTCAACGGCTGGTTGAAGTAATCGGCGATGCCCTTCAACTGCACGGTGGAAGCCGAGCTCAGCAGCCACATCAGCAGGAAGAACGCCATCATCGCGGTCATGAAGTCCGCGTACGCGAGCTTCCAGGCGCCGCCGTGATGGCCTTTCTTGGCCGGCGCGGAGCGCTTGACGACAATGGCGCGGTCTTTGTCCTTGCTCATCGAATCGGTTCCCGGCGCCCGTTACTTGGCTTTGACACGGCGCACGTGCTCTTCCAGCTCGGCGAACGACGGGCGTTCGGTCGAGAAGAGCACCTTGCGGCCGAATTCGACGGCAATCGCCGGCGCATAGCCATTCAGGCTGGCGAGAATCGTTACCTTGATGCACTGGAACATCTTGGTCGACTCGGTCACGCGCTGTTCGGCAACGCTCGCGAGCGGTCCGATCAGCCCGTACGAAAGCAGAATCCCGAGGAAGGTGCCGACCAGCGCCTGGGCGATCATCTCGCCGAGCACCGCGGGCGGCTTGTCGGCGGAGGCCATGGTGTGCACCACGCCCATCACCGCGGCCACGATCCCGAACGCCGGCATGGCGTCGCCGACCTTGTTCAGGGCGTGGGCGGGCGCCTCGCCTTCCTGGTGATGCGTCTCGATCTCCTCGTCCATCAGGCTTTCGATCTCGAACGCGTTCATGTTGCCGCCGACCATCAGACGCAGGTAGTCGGTCAGAAATTCGATGATGTGATGGTCGGCGAGAATCTTCGGGTACTGGGTGAAGATCGGGCTCTTCGACGGATCGTCGATATCGGCTTCCAGCGTCAGCGTGCCTTCCTTGCGCGCCTTGGCCAGCAGGACGTAAAGGAGCGCCATCAGCTCCATGTAGACGTCCTTGTTGTACTTCGCGCCCTTGAACAGGGTTGGAATGACGCGCAGCGTCGCCTTGATCGTCTTCATCCCGTTGCCGAGAATGAACGCGCCGACGCCGGCGCCGACGATCATCAGCACTTCGACGGGCTGCAGCAGCGCGCCAAGATGGCCGCCTTCCAGCGCGTAACCGCCGAAAACGGACAAAAGCGTCACGAGTGTTCCCACGAAAATCAGCACTGCCGAGCCCTCACAAAGAAGCGACGGTGACCGTCGTTAATCTGGTTTACGGCAACGGAGCAGAAAACTTTGGTGGAAAAGCGGCTCGTCGCTCCGGTGTAAACCAGAGGCGGGTTAAACCGGCCCGGCCGGGTCCGATGTTGGCCAATCGGGCTGGAAGGCCCGCCGAATGGGCGTGCGGGCGTGTGTAACGAGCTGTGCGCCGGGTTGCGAGCCATGGGCTTGCATCGCCCTGCAGCTCAAATTTCGAGCGCAGCGAGGCTTTCGCGGGCCCGGGCGTCGGCAAATTTCTTTGTCTTACCCGCGCGCGACGGCGGCTGGCACAGCCCGCAGACGAAGGCGTGCTGCGGATCGTGGGCATGCGCGACAAAATGCCCGCCGCACCGGCAGCAGGCGGTCATTTGCAGCATTCCGGAGTCGAAGAAACGCACCAGCGTCCAGGCGCGGGTGAGACTGAGCACGGGCTCGTCGTCGTGCAGCTGGACATGTTCCAGATAGAGCCGGTAGCTCTTCACAATCGACTGGATCGTCGGACAGCCGCCGTGGCCGGCCATGAAACAGTAGATGTTGTAGAACAGCGATGAGTGAAAGTTCGGCTGCCAGGTCATGAACCAGTCGGTCGAAAACGGCAACATGCCCTTGGGCGGCGACACCCCTTTCAGTTCCTTGTACAGCTTGATCAGCCGGTCGCGCGACAGGCTGGTTTCCGCTTCGAGCAATTGCAAACGCGCGCCAAGTTCGATCAGCTCGATGGCGAGGGTAATTTCCCTGACTTCCTGCACAACACTTTTATATGCCATCCGCTTGCATTGCCCCCGTCCTGATCGCTTTACTTGGACTAAAAGCTGCCATCAGCCGAGTTGCTCGACTGGCTGGCTTGCCATCAGGATCGCGGAATGCGCCTGGGCCACGGCGCTCGATTTGCCTTTGTCCGCAAGGGCGGACAGCACGGCATGGTCATCAAAGCGGAAACGGCACAACACCTGATTGGACGCCGCCAGCTTCACGGTCTGCGCCAAAGACAGGTTGGCGAGCACATCGGCCAACTGGTCCGAAATCCCCATGCGAAACATGCCCATTGGCTTGTCTTCGCGCAGCAGACGCTGGGCGAGCAGGAGATAAGAAAGATTGACTTCTCTGATCTCATTGAGCATTTCGCTTGTCGCGCTCATGATTCCCCCGGGGTGTATCTGGCTGGTCAGGCCGTTACGGAAACGTTTGCTCGAACGCGCGCACTTAAACCGCACGAATCGGCTCGTTTCTGGTCTTGCGAGCATTGTGTCGAAAGGGGGAGCGGACGAAAATCGGACAGACACCCTGCCTGTCTGCCGGATTAATCCGTCATTCGTGTAGGAATTTTTCCTACACGGAGGGGTCAGAAAGAAGGCTGAAGCAGGCGAAGTGGCGCTCAGCTTGGGGCCGACGATGCGCTTCGGCTATTTCTTCAGCAGAAATGTGAACCAAATGGTGAGTCCTGAGTGACTCACGATCCGCACCTTGCAGCGGTGAGGAAGAATTATAAGACGTTTTCACTTCTGCGCAACGCGCCTCGTGTAGGGGCGCGCTTCAGGCTCCGGGACCGTCCCTTGCTGCTGTTCCTTCAGCGCTTGGATGCCCATCCGGTCGTGCTTGCCGACCATCGGGACAACCTCCTGCCGACCTGTAACGCATCATGTTTCGCGCTGTAACAACATTAAGTGTTTGAAAAATAACTCGAATTAGCGCGGCCGATCCTGATAATGAAGCTAAGGGATTACCCGATGCAGGTTCGGAACACCCCCGGGCGGCGGCTTACCGCGCCCAACCGTCCGTCAGGCATTCGCGCCTCGCTCGACCCGAGCGCCGTTGTGCGAAGCCGTTTTGAACAGGAGAAACGCATGCGAATCGCACAAATTGCGCCGCTGTATGAAGCTGTCCCGCCGAAACTCTACGGCGGCACCGAACGTGTCGTCTCGTATCTGACCGAAGCGCTGGTCGATCTCGGCCACGACGTCACGCTGTTTGCGAGCGGCGACTCGGTCACTTCGGCGAACCTCGACGCATGCTGGCCGCGTGCGCTGCGCCTCGACCCGACGATTCGCGATGCGCTGGCTCCGCACGTCCTGATGATGGAAAAGGTGCGCAAGGTCGCGCATGAGTTCGACGTGCTGCACTTTCACCTCGACTACATGCCGTTCCCGCTCTTCACCACCATGGACACGCCGTTCGTGACCACGCTTCACGGCCGTCTGGACTTGCCGGAACTGCAACCGGTGTTCGACGCGTTCTCGAATGTACCGGTGGTGTCGATCTCGGATTCACAGCGCGCGCCGCTGCCCCAGGCCAACTGGCTGAACACGATTTACCACGGTCTGCCGGAGCAACTGCTCACGCCGCAGGCGCACAAGAAGCCGGAATACCTGGCGTTCCTCGGCCGGATCTGTCCGGAGAAGCGCGTCGATACAGCTATCAAGATCGCTGCACAAAGCGGTTTGCCGCTGAAGATCGCCGCCAAGGTGGACAAGGTCGACCAGGAATATTTCAAGAAGGAAATCGAACCCCTGCTCTCCATGGCGCATGTGGAGTTCGTCGGCGAGATCAACGAGGCGCAGAAGCCCGAGTTCCTGTCGGGCGCCAAGGCTCTGCTGTTCCCGATCGACTGGTCGGAGCCGTTCGGTCTCGTGATGATCGAATCGATGGCGTGCGGCACGCCGGTGATCGCCTTCAACCGCGGTTCGGTGCCGGAAGTGATCGACCACGGCGTGACCGGCTACATTGTAGAGGACGTTCAAGGCGCGGTAGCCGCGCTGCAGCGTCTGGATGAACTGTCGCGCAGCGAGATTCGCGCGCAGTTCGAGCGCCGCTTCAGCTCGAAAACAATGGCCCGGAATTACGTTGACGGCTATTCGGCACTGATCGAAGCGACGCGCCGCCCGATGTTGCGCCGGGTCGCGGTGGGTTGAGCGAGGTGCTTAAGCGGCTGGGGGTTTTATCCGCTCAGCCGCTTAAGTCGTGCTTCTGCCGCTTACGACGTTTTCCCGCTGCTTTCCCGCCGTTTTCCGATTTGCGCGCCAATCATGAGTAAATTTGCCTGGTGAATCGTTTGCGCGAGCACTTAGCTAGAGTTAACCCGCTTCTACTACGGAAAAGCCGCCTCTCGAGGGCGGCTTTTTTAATACAGCCATGGATGCGCTTCCATCCAGGATTAGCGCTACGCGAATAAAGAACCCGGCACCAAACAACCTTCAGTTGGCTTTCGCCCGGGCCGCAGGGAATTCAGACCGCGCCAATCAGAAACCGCTCGCGATTCTTGCCGACAATCCACTTTGGCGGTTTGCCGCGTCCGCTCCAGGTATTGCCCGATTTCGGATCCTGGTACTTGGCCGGCAGCGGCGCCTTCTTCGGCGGGCGTCCACGCTTGGCGGCCACCGCAAAACCCAAGTCTTGCGCGGTCAGACCGTATTCAGCGATCTTTTGGCGGATGTCGGCGACAACATTGTCGACTTCAGTACGACGGGCTTCGTCTGCCTGTGCCTGCAATTTGGCAATCTGTGCCTTGAGGTCTGCATATTGAGACATATCGGTTCTCCCCTTTTCTAGAACTCATTCGCTCGCAGACTAGCTGCAATTATAAAAATTCGCAATGGACAATAATACCGATTTAGGAAGAAATCATCTGATAATTATTAAGCGTTGATGAATTGTAAAACGAGATCTTTATCTGACAATAATAGGTAAAGGCGACTCCACTTTGACAATTCTTGACACCTAATCCGGCTGTCTTTCCCTAGAATTGCGCGCTCAATGGCATGCACCTGCGCTTAGCATTCATGCCACTCCAAGCGGAAAACATTTTAGGATTACAAATCATGCAGTTGTCAAAGCGCCTTGCTGCCGAGCTGTTCGGCACCTTCTGGCTCGTCCTCGGGGGCTGCGGCAGCGCCGTCCTCGCCGCCAACTTCGCCGGCCCGGTCCATGGCCTGGGCATCGGTTTCGTGGGCGTCTCGCTCGCCTTCGGCCTCACTGTCCTGACAATGGCGTATGCGATCGGCCACATCTCCGGCTGCCACCTGAATCCGGCGGTGAGCGTCGGCCTGACCGTCGCCGGCCGCTTTCCGGCCCGTGACCTGCTGCCGTACATCGTCGCGCAAGTGATCGGCGCGGTGCTGGGTGCGCTGGTGCTGTCGTTGATCGCCTCGGGCAAGCCGGGCTTCGACCTCGTTGCCAGCGGTTTCGCCAGCAACGGCTACGGTGAGCGCTCGCCGGGCCAATACTCGCTCGCGGCCGCCTTCATTTGCGAAGTGGTGATGACTGGCTTCTTCCTGTTCGTCATCCTCGGCGCTACCGACAAGCGCGCGCCGGCCGGTTTCGCGCCGATCGCCATTGGCTTGTGCCTGACACTGATCCACCTGATCTCGATTCCGGTCACCAACACGTCGGTCAACCCGGCGCGCTCCACCGGTCCGGCGCTGTTCGTCGGCGGCGCAGCGGTCGATCAGCTCTGGATGTTCTGGGTCGCACCGATTATCGGCGCGGTGATCGCAGGTGTGCTGTACCCGTTCGTCGCCGAAAGCCGCCGCGGCAATTCGCAGGAACTGGCGCTCGACTGATCGGCGAGTTCGCTGGGTATGCCGGGTGTGCCGGGTGTGCATATCCCACCAGGCAGTCAAAGCGGGCGCTACGGCGCCCGTTTCGTTTTTGCGCACAATGCGGGCGGCTCATGGCCTGCCGATAACCCGCTGCTAGAATCGTGCGACTTCCCAAGCTCGCACAGGTGCTACCGATGACCCGTTTCCGCGGATTCCTGCATGGCGTCGCACTCTCCATCGGCGGTTTGTGTGCAGGCGTAGTGGCGCTGTCCGCGGCCCATGCGGCGGACAGCAATACCGAAACGCTCGTATTCGTGCGTCACGGCGAGAAACCCGCGAAGGGTTACGGCCAGCTCAATTGCCAGGGGCTCAACCGCGCGCTGGCCTTGCCGGCCGTGATCGCCGCCAAATTCGGCAAACCGGATGCGATCTACGCGCCCGATCCCGGCCAGCAAAAGGACGACAGTGGGCATCCCTATTACTACATCCGGCCGCTTGCGACCATCGAGCCAACTGCCATCCAGTTCCAGATGCCGGTGCAAACCCCGTACGGTTTCGCTCAGATCGACCAACTCGGCACAGCGCTCGTCAATCCGGCCAATCGCAACAAGCTGATTGTCGTTGCGTGGGAGCACAAGTTGATCGTGAAGTTGCTGCGCCAGGTGATGAGCACACATGGCGGCAACGCCGCCGATGTCCCCAACTGGCAAAGCGACGACTTCGACAGTATTTATATCGTTCGCCTCAACTGGCAAAACGGCACGGCCCACGCCACGTTCAAGCTCGACCGCCAGGGGCTGAACGGCCGCGCTGCGGACTGCCCATGCGCGGCACTGCCGGGAGCGCCTTCCGCGGCTGCGGCGGGTGCTTCCGCTGGCTCGGCTGATTAATTGGGTAATACAGATGTAAGCCGTAATTACGAGCGCGGCCATCCAATTGCGGCAACAGGCCGCATGAACTGGATGCCGGCTCGTTCCAAGGAGCCTCGAGGCCTTATAGACGGGGCTTCGAGCGGAAAACGCATGTCGCGCGTTGCGTTCGAACCTTCCTTCTACTGCCTTTCAACCCCTGCGACGATGCTTGCAGTCCGTAACATCTCGTCTCACTAACCCGCGACCGGAATGCGTAGATTGGTCCTGTGCGACAAACATACGTCGCCTCACAGGAGAACAACATGAAACGCATCGTCACTCACTTGCTGGTTGCTGCTGGACTCGCGGCGGGCGCATGCGGTGTCGCGCAAGCGCATACAGATCTGAATATCGGCCTGTCGCTCGGCGTACCGGTTTATGCCCAGCCTGCACCTGTCTACGCAGCGCCGCAGCCGGTGTATTACGGCAACGGCGGCTGGGACCATCGCTACGACCGCGGTGGCTACTATCGCGACGACCACCGGGATAATCGCGGCTGGGAGCACAACGACCGCCACTGGGGTCACGATGACCACGGCGATCGCCGTGGCGGATGGCACGGCTGATCGTAGCGTTGGTTCGTAAGGTCGCCCAGGGAGGCGAACAACCGGCCCGCATCCGCGAAAGAGGATGCGGGCCGGTCCGTTTTCAGGACATCAGCTCGTCGTCGAGCGAGAAAAGTTTGCGCAGATGGTGCGCCACGCCCGCTTCGAAGTTGTTACCGATGCGCGGCACGTTCGGCAGACGCGTGATGAGATCAGGATTGGCGTTGTTCATCATGAACGGATGACCGGCTGTTTCCAGCAGGTCGATATCGTTCATGTTGTCGCCGAACGCCACGCATTGCGCGGCGTCGACGCCGAGGCGCTCGAGCACGATCTGCAAAGCACGCCCCTTGGATACATTCGACGTCATCACCTCAAGGCAATCCGGCAGCGAATAGGTAACGTACAGCGCGTCGCCGAATTCGCGCGCCAGATTGGCCGAGATTTGCGCGAGATCGGCGGGGTCACCGATGTAGAGGACCTTGGCAATGTCGACGCCGTCGTGCTTCGGCAGATCGGTGACCTCGTAGGTGAAGCCGGAATCCTGATGAAATTTCAACAGGTCCGGCGCATCGCGGTCGATCAACCACGCCTGGTCGGCGAACAGGTTGACGATCACACGACCGTGTTCGCCGACGATTTCCGGCTGCACCAGCCGCTGCACGATGGCCGGCGGCAGATCGTCGGCGTGGATCACCGTGTTGTCCGGTGCGTGAATGCGTGCGCCGTTCGACGTGATCAGGTACGACTCGATGCCCAGCAGGTCGCGAATGCCCGCAACGTCGCAGTAGTGGCGCCCCGTGGCGATGACGAAATGCAGCCCATCGCTTTCCAGCTTACGCACGGTGGCAATCGTGAACGGGTCCACCTGGTGATCGGCGTTGAGCAGCGTGCCGTCGAGATCCGTGGCAATGACTTTGTACATAGTGTGGGCAGCCGGGCAGCGTCAAAGATCGCATTTTACCGTTGTGCGCCGCATCCGAGAGATCGCACCCCGCGCGCCAACGATTCTCAACCGCCGATGCGAGCCCCTTCGCGCTGCGCCAATTGCAAACCGCCGTGTGCCGAGTCCGCCAATGGTTCGCGCAAGCGGACTTGATAGATCTGCGGCACGTACTCGCGCAAGGGTGCGCCGAGGCCGCCGCATAGCGCGACCGGCAGGCTCGCCGAAGGGTCGAGCGCGGCAATCATCTTGCCCACTTCCACGCCGGCCTCACCGAGCAAATGCGCAGCGAACGGATGCGTGCGATGTGCAATGACGATCGGCGCGAGCCTTGCATAAGCGGTCTGATTGGCTTCGCACAGCCAGACCACGAGGCTGTCGCCGTCATGTGCGCCGGTGTGGGCGAGCAACGCCTGCGCCAGATCGTCGTTGGGTACACGGCCGTCGACCGCCTGCTGGGCGTACACGATGGCTCGCAGCCCAAGCCACGCGCCGCTCGCCTCGTCACCCGACGGGTACCCGAAGCCGCCTGCAGTTCGACAGTCGCCGTTGCCGTCAAGCACAGCCGCCTGACTGCCGGTGCCAAGCGCGACGACCACTCCCTGCGCGCCGCCGTGCGCACCAAGCAAGGTGGTGTAGACATCGCTTTCCACCGCGAGCCCCGCTACCGCCGGCGCCTGCGCGCGAAACGCGGCCAGCCAGTCGCGATTATTGACCCCTGCCAACCCGCAGCCGAGTACGCAGCGCGCCCAGTCCAGCGGCACGCCGGCACGTGCGAATGCGTCGGCGCAGCCGGCCTCAATGGCCTGCCACGCGCGCTCCACACCGAGGCCCAGCCCCGAGGGGCCGCTTGCCGCCTGCGCCAGTTCACGGCCCTGCGCGTCGCCGAGTACGACTCGCGTACCCGTGCCGCCGCCGTCAATGCCGATCAGAAAGAGGTCTTTATTCATCGAATCGAGTGAGTTCAGGTGGTGAATAACGCATAGCGTGGCAGGTCAGTTTCAATCCCGCAATCGGCCGAATGGCCAGCTTGCGGCGCGCACGGCTTCCGCTATGCTGACGGACGACATGACAACGCGGGAGCGCGAAAGTGACACAGCGATGCAACTGGGTATCGAGCGAAGCGCTCGCACACTACCACGACACCGAGTGGGGCGTGCCCTCGCGCGACGATCAGCATTTGTTCGAACTGCTTGTACTCGAAGGTGCGCAGGCAGGGTTGTCATGGTCGACGATTCTCAACAAACGAACCGGCTATCGCCGCGCCTTCGCCGACTTCGACATCGATAAGGTCGCGCGCTTTACTCCCAAACATGTCGATGCGCTGGTGCTGGACGAAAGTATCGTGCGTCATCGCGGCAAGATCGAGTCGGCCATTACCAACGCACGCGCCGTGCAGCAGATTCAGGTCGAGCACGGCTCGCTCGCCAACTTCATCTGGTCGTTCGTCGATCAGACGCCGATCCAGAACGATTGGGCATCGTATAAACAGGCGCCTGCGTCGACCGAAATTTCGGACGCGCTCAGCAAGGGACTGAAGCGCTACGGCTGCAAGTTCGTCGGCTCGACAATCTGCTATGCGTTCATGCAGGCGGTCGGCATGGTGAATGACCACGAGGCAAGCTGCATGTGCCGCGCGCGATGCGCGGCGCTTGGCAAGAAGGGACGCAATCGCAAGGCCGGCTGAAGTAGCAGCGGCTGCCAGCGCCCGGCGTTAAGCGTCTGAGGCGCCGCTCCAGTTCCAGGCAACCGTCGGTTATCCGGTAAAGCCCTGTCTACGCTTTTCACACGGCACGTCGTTATAGAGAGGGTGAGCGCTGGCCGCGACGATGGCGGGCTGTGTCGCAAGACCCGCATCAGCGGCATAAAGGGCAAGCGAGCCAAATCCGGGAATTGAAGGCTTTTCGCCGTGCTAGTCCGGGCTTCGTTAATTGGCGCGTGTCCGATACTGCCATTCATACGCTCAAACAACGAATAACCGCTGCGTAACGCATGGGAGACCAACCATGAAAACCCTTAACTTCCTGACCCATCAGGAAATTTTCGATCAGGCCGTGGGCCATCTGCTCGGCCAGAAACGCGCCGCCTTGCTACCGCGGGGCGGCGGCGCATACCGCGGCTACTGTGGCGGCTGCCCGGTCGGCAGCTTCATCAAGCCGCGCGACTACATGACCGCGATGGAAGGCGTGCCGGTGCGCTACATCGGCCGGGCGGCCACCGAGGTGCCTGCCTATATGGATGCAGGCGTCTCTGCGCTCAGAAAGGCGCTCCTGCGCGCCCGCCTCAACGTGTACGACCCGGCCACAATCACACTGCTTAGTTGCCTGCAAAATGTGCACGACGTGTTCGGCACGTGGGAATGGCATGAGCGTCTGAGTTCGATTGCCCGTCAATTCGGCCTGTCGGCCGAGCGCCTGAAGAGCGCGGCGTAACGAGCCTCGGTGCGGCCGCAAAGCCCAACGTAAATTGACTCCCCAAAAGCAAAACGGCGATGTGGCTTCTTTCGAAGCTCACACCGCCGTTCGGCGTACAGTGCGCTAAATGCAGCGCGAAAAAGCGTGCTTAGTGCAGCTTTTTCGGCAGCATCTGGCTGCGCAGGCGCTTGTGCAGGCGCTTCACAGCAGCAGCCTTCTTGCGCTTACGTGCCGTAGTCGGCTTTTCGTACGATTGGCGCTCACGCAGTTCAGCGATCAGGCCATTCTTTTCGATTGCGCGACGAAAGCGGCGAATCGCCACTTCGAACGGCTCGTTTTCTTTCAGAAGAATCGTCGTCATTTAATTCCTAACTCAATCACTTGATAGGGGTAAATTGCGTGGCGGATACCGCTCACGCGCCGGCCCTCCGGTCGTTCCGATTCATGGCCAGTAACAGGCAAACGCGGGAAAAATCCCGGCCAAACCACGAATGAAACGAGAGGCATAACGGCCACGGAGGCCGGAAAAGAGAGGTGGGGAGTTCACCGCGGAACGCGGACAGACGTAACGCCGAAGCCGCGTCTGCTGCCGTTTCGCCAACCTTTCATCAATGAAAAACATTGACGAAACAGGCAAAGATCTCAATTCACTCCCGATGATATCAGGAAACTCTCCATCCTACCAGGGGTTTAGCGATCGCGCCAGGCCTCCTGAGCGGGTCAGGCGCTCGCCTCGTCCAGCTCGCGGATATCGGCGCCGGTCAGCATCAGATGGACGGCGGCGGCCAGACTTTTGAGCTGGTCGACCGAGGTCGCGCTGGCAATTGGGGCCGTTACGCTCGGGCGAGCGATCAGCCATGCCAGTGCGACCGTGGCCGGCGTGCTGCCGTGCCGCCCGGCGACCCGGTCGAGCGCGTCCAGAATCCGCAAACCGCGCTCGTTCAGATACTTCTCGACCCGGCTGCCACGCGCCTTGTTAGCCAGATCGGCCTGCGAACGGTACTTGCCGGACAGAAAGCCGCTTGCAAGGCTCCAGTACACCACCACGCTGAGTTGATTGGCGAGCGCCACCGGCTCGATGTCGCGCTCATACTCCGCGCGGTCATACAGGTTGTACTCCGGCTGCAGCAACTGGTATTCGGGCAGCCCGTGCTGGCGGGACACGGCGAGCGCTTCCTCGACGCGCGCGCCGCTGTAGTTCGACGCGCCGATCACCCGCACCTTGCCCGCCGCGATTAGCTTTTGATACGCGCCGAGGGTTTCGGCCAAAGGCGTTTCGGTGTCGTCGTCGTGAGAAAAATAGACATCGATGTAATCGGTCTGCAAGCGCCGCAGCGAATCCTCGACCGCCGCCTGAATGTTCGCCGCCGACAAGCCCTTGCGCTGCGGGTGCTTCGAAACTTTGGTGGCGAGCACGATCCTGTCGCGCTTGCCACTTTGCCTGAACCACTTGCCGATGATGGTTTCCGATTCGCCACCCTGGTTACCCGGCGCCCACGCGGAATAGACATCGGCGGTATCGATAAAGTTGAGCCCCGCATCGACCAATGCATCCAGGATCGAAAACGAGGTCGCTTCATCGGCTGTCCAGCCAAATACATTGCCACCGAACATAAGCGGCGCGACCTCTAATTCGGAACGTCCAATCCGGCGCTTTTGCATGATTTCTCCAGGGTTTGTCACAAGAGAAAAGGAGAATACGCCGTCTTTTCAATACCTGCAGTGGATCTCCCGAACCAAGCTGCAAGCGGCTTACAGACGAGCGGCAGCCCAACCGGCCGGAAAGACAATTGGGTCGCTATTGCACAAAGTCCCTCAAGTTTTTTTTAGACGCGCCGTCAACCTTCACTGAGGCGGCCAGCAATGAACGAGTGCTTCCGCCGATGCCAACGTGGCGTATTGGGCTCAAGGCTTATTTAGGAGATTTTCATGCTCGGAATCAATAGCAACATCAACTCGCTGGTTGCACAGCAAAACCTTAATGGCTCGCAAAGCGCCCTTTCGCAAGCCATCACCCGTCTGTCGTCGGGCAAGCGCATCAACAGCGCGGCTGACGATGCAGCTGGTCTCGCGATCTCGACGCGTATGCAAACGCAGATCAACGGCCTGAACCAGGGCGTGTCGAATGCGAATGACGGCGTGTCGATGGTTCAAACCGCATCGAGCGCACTGTCCTCGCTGACGTCGAGCCTGCAACGTATCCGTCAGCTGGCCGTGCAAGCATCGACCGGTTCGCTGTCGTCGAGCGACCAGGCAGCTCTGCAGAAGGAAGTGGCAGCACAGATCTCGGAAGTGAACCGTATCGCGTCGCAAACGACGTACAACGGCACGAACATTCTGGACGGTTCGGCAGGCAGCCTGACGTTCCAGGTCGGCGCGAACGTCGGCCAGACCATCAGCCTGAACCTGAGCCAATCGATGTCGGCAGCGAAGATCGGTGGCGGCCTGGTGCAAACGGGTCAAACCGTCGGCACGGTCTCGCTCAGCGTGGACACGGCGGGTGTCTACACGACGGCTGCGTCGCCGGCAATCACGGCAATCAACGTGCTGTCGGACGGCAAGGGCGGTTACACCTTCACCGATCAAAACAACCAGGCTATTGCAGCGACGGTCGCAGCCGCCGTGTTTGGCGCAGGCGCAACGGCGGGTACCGGCACCCAAGGTACGGCCCTGGCACTCCAGGCAGCAGCAACGACGACGGCAGGTGCGGGTTCCGCAGCTCAGGCATCGGCAGTCGCACAGATCAACGCGATCAACAGCCCGCCGACGGTTTCGAACCTCGACATCAGCACGGTCACCGGCGCGAACGAAGCGATGGTCTCCATCGACAACGCACTGCAGACGGTCAACAACCTGCAAGCTTCGCTGGGTGCCGCACAAAACCGCTTCACGGCAATCTCGACGTCGCAGCAAGCTGAGTCGACCGACCTGTCGTCGGCACAATCGCAAATCACGGACGCCAACTTCGCACAAGAAACGGCGAACCTGAGCAAGGCGCAAGTGCTGCAACAAGCCGGTATCTCGGTGTTGGCGCAAGCTAACTCGAACCCGCAGCAAGTTCTGAAGCTCCTGCAGTAAGAGCTGACGCAGTAAGGTGAGGCGCCGCGCGCAAGTGCGGCGCCTCACCGGGTTTCAAGCAACGGGAGGCATGCCTCCCGCTGTGCATTCCGCTCAAGAAGTGATGTAGCATCGCGCACCACCCAATACAGATTTCCAGACGCCCGGAGCCTCTGCATGTCCTCGATCTCAACCACGTCTACTGCTGCGTCGACCGCCGCCGCCAACTCGGCGCTGCAGTCGGCCGCTCAATCGATCATCAGCGGCTCGACCGGCAACTCGTCGATGGACGTGTCGTCGCTCGTTACGGCACTCGTGAACGCGAAGACCGCAGGGCAAACCGCAGCTTTGGCGGCACAGCAAACCACGGATAACACCACGTTGTCCGCATACGGTGCCCTGAGCTCCGCGCTGAGCGCGTTGCAGTCGGGCATCACGAACCTCGCCAACGGCACCACGCTGTCGACTTTCTCGGCAACCGCCAGCGGCACCGGCCTGACGGCGACAGCCGGTGCGGGCGCCGTGGCCGGCAGCTACTCGGTCGCGGTGACACAGATCGCCAGTTCGCAGGCTTTGTCCTCGGCGGCATTTGGCGCCACCACGCAGCTCGGCACCGGCACGCTGACGGTTTCGCTCGGCGGCAAGTCGATGAACATCAGCGTCGACAGCACCAACAACACGCTCTCCGGCATCGCGTCCGCAATCAACTCCAGCAGCAGCAACCCCGGCGTCACAGCGACCATCGTGACCGGTACGGACGGCGCCCACCTCGTGCTGCGCGCGGCGAACACGGGTGCCGCCAACGTCATCAACGTCTCGACCAGCAATGTCACGTCCGACACCGGCCTGTCGAGCCTCGGCGTGACCTCGACCGCCAGCACGACGGGTGGCCAATCGTCGATCACGTCGGCGAATTCGAGCAGTGCCTGGACGCAAAGCGGGTTTGCCCAGGACGCGGAATTCACGGTCGGCGGAATCGCCGCCAGCAGCTCAACCAATTCTGTGACGAGCGCCATTTCCGGCGTCACGATGAACCTGACAGCGGCATCCGCGGGCACCACGCAGACGCTGACCATTGCGACGGATACCACGTCGCAGAGCACCGCGATCAACAACTTCGTCAGCCTCTACAACACCGTCGTTACGACGATGTCGACGCTCACGTCGTTCAACTCGTCGTCCTCGTCGCAAGGCCCGCTGCTGGGTGACTCGACGCTGCAGACGATCAAGAACGCGCTGGCTTCGATCGTGGGCAGCTCGGTGGGCTCGGGCAGCACCGGCACCACTCTGGCATCGATCGGCATCACGTTGAAAGACGACCCGGCGGACGGCACGATGGTGGTCGACAACACCGCGCTCAGCACCGCCCTGACAGCCAACCCGGCAACGGTCGCCTCGCTCTTCAACTCGACCAACGGCATCGCCGAGCAGTTGAACAGCAGCATTACCACCTTCACGCAGACCGGCGGCATCATCGATACGCGCAACTCCGCGCTGAATGCCGACCTGAAGAGCATCACCACACAGCAAACGGCGCTCGCCGATTACACGGCGCAGCTGACGAGCCAGTATCAGGCGCAGTTCACCGCGCTGAACACGCTGATGGCGACGATGAACAACAATTCGCAGTACCTGACCGCCCTGTTCGGCGGCACCAACAGCGCCGGCGCGCTGGCGACCAACAAGAGCTAAGCCATGGACCCGATTGAAATGAATCAGACGGAGTTGGTCGAACGCCTGCTGTCGATCACACGGGAAATCGAACAGGCGGCCTCGCTGGCCGATTGGCCGGAAGCGGCCCGCCTGACCGAACTGCGTTCGCCGCTGCTGATGTCGCTGTCGGCCAATCAGGAACCGGCCGCGTTGGAAATGATCCGCCGGATTCAGGACATCGACGCAGCGCTGCTCGCCGATGCGGAAACCACCCAGAACGAACTGCACACCGAGTTCGAAGCCGCGATCGGGCGCACCAAGGCCGCAGGCGAATATCAGCGGATGGCTCGCCTGTAAACGGGCTAAAGGTTCAGCCGCCGCTCCTGGCCCGAACCGAATCGGCCGAACCGCGGGATCGACCCGCTGAAAAGGCTCCGCAGCATTGAACTGCAGTACCAGACAATAAGAACTACGCGCTGAAGTAAGGGCGCGCTCGTTCCCTCAGCCCGCCTCGTGCGGGCTTTTTTCTTGGCGTCCGGCCTTCCGCCGCCGCGCCCCATGCGCTAAACAGGCGGCTTTTTTACCGTCATCTCCGCGCATCGGAAACACCCTCCCCGTCGCACAATTTCCGTCATAGACCATTCTGCGCTGACACCATGACTCTCCTGTACGAGCAGCCGACCGCTGAACCCTTGACGCCCGAACAGCAGTTCGAGCATGACATCGCTCTCGTTTTGCAGACAGCGCTGGCACATCACCACAAGGGGGAGTTCGACGATGCCGAGGCGCTGTATAAGGCGATCCTCGAAGCAATGCCCAGCAACACCGACGTGCAGTACAACCTCGGCGTGCTGTACGTGCAGCTCAGTCGTCCTGTCGAGGCCCTGCCACACCTGGAAGCCGCGCTCGGCGGCGCGCCGGACAACGGCCAATTCTGGGTTGCCTACATCAACGCATTGATCGACGCAGACCAGACCCAGGCGGCCTGGCTGGCACTGGAGATGGGGCAGCAAAGGGGACTGAAGGGGCCGGCAGTCGACGGGCTGATTACGCGGATGGCGCGCGGCGGTACCGGGTTAGCGACCGCCGCCGTCGTACCTGTCGTTGCATCGCCGGAACCCACTGTGACGGTGGCTATTTCGACAAACCGGGACGCCTCAGAGCCCGCAACGGCAGCACTCGATACGCGCCGCCCCTCTCCACAAGAAATAAGCCGCTTCAATACGCTCTACGCCAGGGGGCACGTTCCGGATGCCATCAAGCTCGCACAAAGCCTGACCGAACGATTTCCGTCGAGCGGCCTCGCATGGCGTTGCCTCGGTATCGCCCTGCATAAGGCTGGCCAATACAGCGATTCCGCCGAGCCTCTGCGAAACGCCATAAAGTTTGGTAGCGACGACTCCGACGTTCGGAAGGCGCTGGCCGACTTGCTGCGCTTGCTCGGTCACTACGCCGAGGCAGAAACCGAGTGCAGAAAACTGCTCGAATTGCATCCGGACCATTCAGAAGGTCATCGTATCCTTGGCATGGTTCTCGCCGGTCTGGGCCGCACCCGCGAAGGGATCGCCGAGTGCCGTCGTGCAACCGAACTCACGCCCGATTACTCGGAGTCACATAGCACGCTGGGCGTCGTGCTACTCAACGCCGGCGCTACAGACGAGGCCGAGCAGTGCTTTCGCCGCGCGCTCGAGCTCGATCCAAAAAATGCACCAACGCGCAGCAATTTGCTCTTCACAATCGCGCACAACCCGCACATCACCCCTGAGCAGATCTACGCCGAACATCGCGAATTTGCCCGGATTCATGAAGCATCGCTGCGCTTGCCGAAGCCGCGCCACACGAATAGCCGCGCCCCCGATCGCCAGTTGAAAATCGGCATCGTCTCCGGCGACTTGTTCCGGCACGCGGTCGCCTCCTACCTGATGCCGATCATGGAGCCGCTCGCAAAAGACAAGAGCCTGCAACTCCATGTCTACTACAACCATGTGCAAGAGGACGATTACACTCAGTGGCTGCGCAGCCAGTCCGCCCAATGGACCACGGTCGCGGGCATATCGGACGAGCAGTTCATCGCCAAGGTTCGCGCCGACAAAATCGATATCCTCATCGACCTGAGCGGACATACGGGCCGTAACCGACTGCAGGCGTTCGCGCGCAAGCCCGCGCCGATTCAGGTCAGCTGGATCGGATACCCGGCGACGACCGGTCTCGACGCGATGGACTACTACCTCAGCGATCGCTTCTTTACGCCGTTCGGCGACATGGAGCAGCAGTTCTCCGAGAAACTCGTGCATCTGGCCGCCATCGGACCGTTCCAGCCGGACAAGAACGCGCCGCCGGTCAACATTCTGCCGGCCATGCATAACGGCTATGTCACGTTCGGCAGTTTCAACCGGTTGAACAAGTTGCGCCCCGACGTGATCGCTGTGTGGGCGAGATTGCTTCGCGAGCTACCCACTGCCCGCATGGTGCTCGGTTCGATGAACGGCGACGAAGGCGACGAAAATCTCATCAACTGGTTCGTCAACGAAGGCATTTCACGAGACCGCCTGACTTTCCGTCCGCGTTCCCGCGTCGAGGTCTACCTGCAACAGCACTTTCAGGTCGACATCTGCCTCGACACCTTCCCCTATACCGGTTCGACGACCGTTTTGAACTCGCTGTGGATGGGCGCGCCTACGCTGACGATCGCCGGCAAGACCATGGCGAGCCGGGCAGCGACGGCATGGCTTGCCCATTCGGGTCTCGACGCGTTCGCGGCTGAAGATGCGGATGACTTCGTCGCAAAGGGTGTCAAGCTAGCCTCCGACATCCCCGCACTCGCCAGCATTCGTACGGCGTTGCGGGAGCGCTGCATACAGTCGCCCCCGTTCCAGCCGGAAGTGGTCGCAGAAAGTCTTTCACGCGCATTCCGCACGATGTGGCAGCGCTGGTGCAAAGATCTCGCACCGGCCGCCTTCAGCGCGCACGATCCGCAAGCAGCAAGCGATGCCCCGGTTCACACCGCATAACGGCCGTCATCCGTGACCCGGACTAAAAAACAGTAGCGAGGAAACCATGGGCTCAAGCGCTCCTCTTCGTGCGATCTCGTCGCTGGACGACGAACGCATCTATGTGACTCAGCCGCATCTGCCGCCGCTGGCCGAGTTCATGCCGTACCTCGAAAAGATCTGGAACAGCAAGGTCCTCACCAATGGAGGACCGTTCCATCAACAACTCGAAAAGGCGCTTTGCGAGTATCTGGGTGTCGAGCACCTCGCGTTGTTCGCAAACGGCACGCTGGCGCTCGTGACGGCGTTGCAGGCGCTGCGCATCAATGGCGAAGTCATTACGACGCCCTATTCGTTTGCAGCGACCGCGCATTCGCTCCTGTGGAACGGCATCAAGCCGGTCTTCGTGGACGTCCATCCGGACACACTCAATCTGGACCCGGAGAAGATCGAAGCGGCCATCACACCGCAAACGACCGCCATCATGCCGGTGCACTGCTACGGCCATCCCTGCGATGTGAAAGCCATCCAGAAGATCGCCGATAACTACAACCTCAAGGTCATCTACGACGCCGCGCACGCGTTCGGCGTGCAGACCGAAGAGGGCAGCGTGCTCAAGCATGGTGATCTGTCGATCGTCAGTTTCCACGCCACCAAAGTCTTCAACACGTTCGAAGGCGGCGCGATCATCTGCCCGGATGCGAAGACGAAGCAGCGTATCGACCATCTGAAGAACTTCGGTTTCGTCGATGAGGTGACCGTTGTGGCCGCCGGCATCAACGGCAAGATGAGCGAAATCAATGCCGCATTTGGGCTTCTGCAACTGCAACACATAGATAACGCATTGGCAAAACGCAAGATGGTCGACGCGCAGTATCGCGAGCTGCTGGCTGGCGTGCCCGGCATTCGCTGCCTGTCTGACGCGGGCGAAAAAGTCGCAAACTACGCGTACTTTCCCGTTCAGGTCGAAGACGATTTTCCGATCAGCCGTGATGCGCTGTATGACCACCTGAAGCAGCACGAAATCTATGCGCGCCGCTACTTCTACCCGCTGATTTCCGAATTTCCGATGTATCGTGGCCTGCCGTCGTCGCACAAGGACAATCTGCGTGCCGCCAGCTCGGCGTCGAAACGGATCTTGTGTCTGCCGATCTATCCCGATCTGAATCCGGTACAGGTTGAACGCATTGTCAGCATCATCGCCGGCATTCAATGAGTTGAGCCGGTCTTAAAAGCGGAACATGGGCAATGCAAAACATCGTGCTTGTCGGGTCTTCCGGCCACGCCAAGGTCATTATCGACATCGTTGAAAAGCAGGGGCGCTACCGGATCGCCGGGCTCATCGACGCTTTTCGGGCGGTTGGTGAGGAAACCCTCGGTTACCGCGTTCTTGGCGGCGAAGCCGATCTGCCGGACTTGGCGATAGAACACGATCTCAAGGGCGTCATCGTAGCGATCGGCGATAACAGCGTTCGCGGCAAAGTGGTCGCCAAAGTGGCCGATGTCTGCCCGCAACTGCCGTTCGTGAGTGCTGTGCACCCTGCAGCCAGCGTCGGCAAAGGGACAAGCATCGGCGCCGGCACGGTCGTCATGGCTGAAGCCGTTATTAATGCCGACTGCCGCGTGGGCCGGTTCTGCATTGTGAACACGAAGGCATCGCTCGATCACGATTGCATCATGGAAGATTTTTCGAGCCTCGCGCCAGGCGTGACCACCGGCGGCAATTGCCGCGTCGGCAGCCACGCCGCCGTGAGTATCGGCGCCGTGTTGCGTCATGGAATCACGATTGGCGAACACAGCGTGGTGGGCGCCGGATCAATCGTTCTGAAAGCGGTCGATGCTTTTTCAGTGACGTACGGAAACCCCGCGAAGAAAATCCGGGATCGCCAACAGGGCGACAAATATCTTTAGTCAGAATCTGCCGCCCCCGCCTCACCGCCTGAACCGCCCGCCCCCGCCGCCAAAATGCCGCTGCGGCTGAAACTGCCCACTCGCTCGCGCATTCCCAAGGTCATGCCCTTGCTTGAGCGAGTCGAGCTTCTGAGTCTGGCTGGCGTTCGGCTGAACCGGCTGCCAGCCGTCGGCGCTGTGCTGCTCCCAGCCGCCACCCTGATCATGCCGGTAGACGTTGCCGTCGCTGCCCGCATAGACATTGCCGTTATTCCACGCAACAGCTTTGCCCGTGTCCTTGTTGCCCACGATGCCTTTCGTGCCCGCCTGATGATCGCCTGAATATGCGTTGCCGGTCACGCCGGCTTCGGCCGCGCCATAACGCCCGGTCTGCGCGTTGTAGCCGGCGCGCTGCCTGCCCGCTGCATAGTCGCCCGTGCCTTCATTGCCGACCACTCCACCGCGCGCCGCGCCGCTGCGTCCCGTCGACGGATTGCTGAACGAGCCTTGCCGGCCGGCTGCGAAGTTGCCGTTGTATGCATTCTCGACAGCGCCGCGGCTCGCCTGGAAGTGACCACCGGTATAAGGATTGAATCCGGATGCTGCCGTTCCCGCCCAGCTATTGCCCGTCCAACCGTTCCAGCCGCTCGCGTGCGTCACGGTGCCCTGCCCCCAGCGGCCGTAGATATTGGCCTGGTTGACGTTCGCGTATTGCCAGCTCCACGGGCCGCCGCCCCAATACGGACCCCAGTACGGCGACGGCGCGCCCCACGTGGCGCCGATCGCAAAGCCGAAGGCGAAGCCCACCGTCGTGCCGAGCGCGAAGCCGGCGCCGTAGCCATAGGTGGCCGGATAGCCGTAGTAGACGTCGCCGACATACGGCGCGTACACATAGCCCGTGCCGTACACAACAGTGCCGTCCGGATTGACAACCACGCCCATGTAGCCCGGCGTATAGCCGACCACCACGGTATCCGGCGTCGCCGAATAAACGTGAACGTACGTCACGTAATGCACAGGGGAAGCCGCCGGAATCGTATAGATCGCCGCCGGCACGGTATCGGCGACATGCCACGGGCCACTCGCTGCGCTCGCAGTGAACCAGATCCCGTTGGCGACCGCGAAGAATTGCGACGGCGCCATCTGGATCACCGGCGTCGCTGTGTTCACCGCATACGAGAGCGACGTGCCTGCAATACCGACAAACTTCGGTGCGCCGTCATAGACCACCTTCAACGTCGTGGTCTTGCGCGATACGGTTGCTGTCTGCGGGATGGTTGCAGCAATCGCCGCTTCTTTGGCCTGCGGCGTGCCGGGCACGGAAACGAGCGCATTCGCATGCGGGTCGTCAGCAGCGATCTTTGCGAAATCGGCGGGCAGGCTCTTGCCGTCGACGAAGGTCCAGGGTCCGTTCAGGCCAGCTGCGGTAAACCAGCGGCCCGACAGCAGCAGGTAGTAATGGTTGTCGCGCGGCTCGACGAAGAGCGCGTGGTCCGCGTTGGCGACGGAGAGCAGATTCACGCCCTTCACTGGTTGCAGCGCCGGCTTGCCGTTCGTCACCACCAGCTCGGCCGGCTGCGCAGCGACTACAACGTCCGGCGCCTGGGCTGGCTTCTTGCCGTCGGCGGGCAACATCGGGTCGGACTTCAGATTCGTTTGCGCTTTGTTCGCCGCGGCGACCAGCTCATGCGGCGGCGTCGCGTTCAGATGCCACGGACCGCCGAGCGATGCCGCCTCGTACCAGTAGCCCGCGGCATTCAGATGCAGCGTGCCGCTCGCGTCCTTCAGCAGCATCGCTCGCGTGTTGATCAGGCGTTGATAGTGCGTGTCGCCGAGCGTACGCCAGTTCGCGTCGCCATCGACCAGCACAAGCAGCGTGGGACGTTCGGCAAAGATGATGTGAGGTACGTTGTTCTGCACCGCGAGACCGGGTTCGCTGCCTTCGTGGGTGCTGGCGTAACTGGCCTGCAACTGTTCAAGCGATGTGGTCAGTCCATCTTTAGGTATGCGCGCCTGCAAGGCAGTTTTCACCCCGGCCGCGGCGGACGGCGTGGCAGGCATGTCGACCTGGTCGAACACGATGTCGAGCAGTTGCACTGTCGAGCTGGTCTTGTCGATTTCTGCGCGTGCCGTGAAATGCGCGACGCCGTAGTTTGGCGTGGCGCTCTTCGCACCGACCGCGAAAGCCGCGCGCCCTTCGATCCGGTTGCCTTGCCACACTTCCACCTGCGGCTGATACAGCTCGATGCGCTGTTCCGCGTTATCGAAATCGCGCGGCCAGACGGTGGGAACGGGCTGCAGTGCAGGCTGCACGGCGGCGGCGAGCGCCCGCCCGGGCGTAGCGACTGTCACCGCAAGCGACGTGCAGACGCCGGCAAGCAACAGCAAAGATCGCTTCATCGTAGTTTTCATTGTGCATCGCTCCATGAGCATTGACGGCGGGATAGACCGGTCATCAGACGCGGCGGACCCGGTCGGCAAATCAACCGGGCCCGCTGATCGGCAAGGATGCGAATTCGCTCCTGCTCGCCGTCAGCGTGACCTCCATATCAAGCAATGCCATCCTGCTCGGTGCAGACGCGTCAAGCCTTCGCCGGGGTCATCGCCTCAGCGGACTCGCTTTTTGCGCGCAACAACTCGGTCAGGATTTCCATCGACCGCCCCTCGTCTGCCGTCAGGTCGACGAGGAAACGGTCATTATTTTTTTGCAGCCAAGGCATCGACATGTCCCACCATTCAAGTTCAAGAAGCTTCTCGCGGATACGCTCGGAGAAACGGAACCGAACAAGACGTGCGGGGCTGCCCACGTAGACGCCATAGGGTTCGCTTTTGAAATTGGACGGCACCACGGTTCTTGCACCGATAACGCAGCCATTTTCAATCGTGGAACCGCCAAGAAACATCGCTTCGTCGCCGATCCATACGTCGTTACGAATTACCGTGTCGCCGTATTGAGGCGGCGGGACGTTGTTTAACCCACTACCGAAAACGCTAAGCATCGACGTTGAAATCGTCCGCATGTCGTGCTGCCCGTTCAGCAGAAACTTCAGTCTCAAGCCACCTGCGACAAATTTTCCGACTACAAGCTTCTGCAACCCGGCGTCATATTTGGCGATCGAACCGACACCGATGCCCGAACACTTGCCAATTGAGAAGGTCCCAACCTTCGCTTCTTCATCCAGCCAGTCGCGAAAGAAGTTGTTCGGGATCATCGAGATCGATCCATCCCGATACCCGAGCACGATAAAGGCCTTCGAAAAGGGGTGTTGGGCTTGAACTCCGATAAAGTCGTCTGATGTGGTTACGTTCATGATGGTCCGCAAAAGGTGGTTCGCATCGCGTCGCCGGCAACGCCTCAACATTGAGGTCGCGAATGGCGACGATGGTCATGAACAGCATATCGGCGCGCACAAAAGTGCACTTCGCCGATTAGGGCCGCATTTCAAGACCAGTTCGATGCGTAACCACGTTTCACGAATCACCGCCATGCGCTGCCCACCTGCACATAAAACGCGTTCTGCCCCGGCCCGTGCGCGACGTCGATCCCCATCGTCACGCCGAGCTTGCGAGCAATCAGATAGCGAAACCCTGTGCCGAAGCCGAACGCAGTCGGCGCATCCGAAAACGAATGCAGATGGCCGTAGGCTTTGCCGACGCCGCCGAAGCCGAGCACCGACCAGCGCGGCGTGACGTTCCAGCGGATTTCGGCTTCCGCGGTAAGCTGGTTGTTGTCCTGGAACTTCGCGTCGGACACACCGCGCAGCGACACATACGGCTGCGCGAAAAACGGAATGTTTCCTTGCGAGAAGCCGGTGTCGGCACGCAGGCCGAGCACCCAGCTCTTTGACAGCGGTATCCAGTGGTAGCCGCGTGCCGTCTGCTCCTGAAAGTTGGTGGAACTGCCGAGGCCGCCGCGTGCGAGGTCGGCTTCGAACTCCGCGTAGGTGCCGCTCGACGGATAGAACATGTTGTCGCGCGTGTCGTAGTCGACCACCACGCCGCCCTTGGCGACGCGCTGGTCTCGCTCGAACTCGCGAATCCCCGCCGGAACGCTCGCGTCAAAACGCGTGCTCGCGTCGAAGAAGGTATAGCGCGGGCCGACATACCAGTGACTATTGCCGAGCCTGAACAGAACCTGCTGCACGAGCGCGATACCGTCGAGCTGGTAGGCGCGCGGCTGGTTCTGGATGCCGTAGTAGTTCAGATGCAGCCCCACCTTGCCGATCACGCCGAGATAGCGGATGTGGTCGTCGTCCCAGCTGTGGAAGTGCATCAGCCCCGCGCCCCAGCTATGCGTACCGGTCACGAAGCCGCCGAGGCCGGTGATGTTCGGCGGCGCTTTGGCGTCGTCGGGCGCATCGGCGCTTTTTTTGGGCAGCGAGAAATAGAGCAGGCCGAGGCCCAGGCCGTAGCCGACCGCCGGCTCGGTGATCAGCGTCGGCACCGGCAAGACGCCCCTATGCGTCAGCAGCAGATTGCTCAAGTCGAAAGCACCGTCTTCGGGATCGGTGAATTTCGACGCCGCGCGGACGTGGACCGACACGAGCAGCAACGCCGCGACCACCGCCGAGGCGCGCAGCGATCGTGTGCGAGGTGCCTCGGACTTGATAGTCGGAGCGGTGTCAACGGGAAACGGCACACACGAGGAGCGACGGATCACCAGATGCATGCTCCGTTACTGGAACGTCGCGTTGATCGACAGTTCGACCGCATTCCCCTTGGGCCGGTTGCTAACGTTGAACTCATTGACCCAACGCAGCGACGCCGACACCGGTGTTTTCTGGACCTTGCCCGACCACGTGACCATCGGCCCGATACCCACCGAATGGCCTTGATTTCCGCCGGTGGCATCGGCTATTCCGCCGCTATCATGACCGAGCTGCTGGATATAGCCGCCCACGACACCCACGCCCCAGCCGCTGCCGAAGCGCTTGAGCGCGAGCAGATCGAGCACGCTGACCGGTGCGTTGTGATAGTGCGTGTCGTTGTTCGGCGTGTAGAAGCCCACGCCGTAGTTCAGCGACAGCTCGATCTCTTCTTTCGGGAACAGCTTCGTGTAGGAGACCGTCGGCGTGAAGGTCCACGTGTTCTGTCCGGCATTGGCGAGCCGGCTCGAGGTGTACGCGCCGGTCGGCGCGTAAATCTGTACGCTGAACGCAATGTGATCGGTCTTAGTCAGGTGATAGCCGGCCACCACCGGCGTGAAGAAGAGGTCGGCGAACTGCGTGCCGTGATCATTCGGCAAACGGCCGTGAAACGACGAAATATTGGTGTACTGGATTGGCACCCCGAACGAGGACGCGAAGTTCCAGCCACCCAGCGTAATGCCCCACGTCTTGACCGCGTTGAGAATGGTGTACACAGCCGTGACATCGACGCCCGCCGTGATCTGGCCGGCGATCGGAATCGTCTTGCTCGCGCCGAGCGAGCCTTCGTAATAGATCGTGGTGGCCGACACGATCCAGTCGTCCGTGGGCGGTACGACTCCTGCGTACGGCGTGACCTGCATGCCAGTGATCGGTCTGCCGATGCCACCTTCAGTCGCCCACGCTTGCTGCGAAAGACCCACGCCGGCGGTGGTAAGAAGCGCACCCGTGCACAACCTGGCTAGTGACCGGCTTGCGGACAAACGGTTTGTGCGACTCATAGTCATCCTCACGAAATTAACTTTCCGCACTTCCACTTTGCGGAACAAGGTTTTGACACACCGCGGCGGCAAGCCGCACGCGTGCACTTCGGCGTGTTTTCTTACGGCTCACGCTTGACCGGCGGCGGCGTCCAGCTGCCGTCGAGCGCCGGCTGTTGCGGCCAATAGGCGCGTACGTACAACGAGAACGCTTCATTGGCCGGCGCCGGCAGCCAGTTGGAGACCTTGTCGTCACCGGGACTCGTGCTCTGTACGTAGAGCGTCAACGAGCCATCCGCATTGAACTTCAGGTCCTTGTTCTTAGTGCCGAGCGAGTAGCGGTTCTGCGGGTTCGGCGAAAAGAAGTGATGCGAGTTGTACAGCGTCAGCGACCAGAAGCCCTTGACCGGCGGCAACTGATCCTTGGCAAACGTCACCGTGTAGCGTGCGTTGCCATCGAGACGCTGACCTGAAGCGTCGGCATCGGCGTAGAAATACTTGGTCTCGTTAGGCTTGTTGACGAAGATGTTCGACTTCGCCACCGCCGTGCGCGTGAAGTAGTCCGTGCCGAAGGCGGCGCCGTTGCTGATGGTGTTCCAGTTCGCCGGCAGCCGCTTGCCAAAGGTATTGAAGTTGAACAGCGGCGTGACCAGATCCGCTTCGGCCTTCGTTCCTTCCTCGACAATCGCGGTCTTGATTGCCGGGTCCTTCTGCGCCGCGGCGATCAGTGCGCGCGCCTGGACGTAGAGCGCCTCTTCGCCGCGTTGCGGCGGCGTCTCATCTAGCACGGTGGGCAGCATGTCCCAGAAACGGTTTGGATCGACCCACTTGATCTCTTCGGCGTTGCCTCCCGCGGCACCACCGGCCTCACCGAAGCTCGGCAACTTCGACCAGTCGGTCTCCTTGACCTTGCCGTCGTACTCGGCGAGCGGATACAGACCAACCTTCGCAATCACCGACTGCACGGCCACGCGATCTTCAGGCGTGTCGCCCATGAAAACGCGCGGAATGAAACTGCCGACCCCGGTCGACGAGCGGAACACCTGACGGATGCCCTTCGGCACTGGGCCGTGCCAGTCAGGACCTGCCAGGAGATAGAAGCCCGGACGTGTGCCATACATCTTGCCGAGACTCGCGAAACCGTCGGTACGCAGATCGACAGCCTGATAGACCCAGAAGCGTTTGCCGAAATCGGGCACCTGCACGACCACCGGCGTCTTATTCAGATCGAGGATCGAGGAGCCGTAGACCACGTCCTGATTCGGACACGCAACAAATCGCTCCTGCGGCTGAATGTAGTCGCGCAGCATCGACAGATGATTGGGCGGCGCGACCGGCACGATGCCGCCGTTCAGACCCGGCTGCGGGACCTGCTTCATTGCCAGCAGGCGGCCGTAGACGTTCACCATCGGCCACGCCCAGAAGTAAGTCTGGCGCGCCACCAGCCGTGCGTATTCTTCAGAGATCGCGTAGCCGGCTACCGGGCCCGGCACGGACGCCATCGTGGCCGTCGCGTGGGCAGGCTGGTCCTGCTGCGTCTTCGCCAGAATGGGTGCAGCAACCGACGCCAGCACGGCAGCCGTGACCCATGTCGCGGTTTTCTTATTCATATTGTCCTCAGGTTCGTCCATGCGCGGCTTAGCGCTTTTGCGGGTCGGGGAATTTCCAGTCGCCGTCGAGCACCTTCTCGTCCGGGCCGTAGATGCGCATGACGAGGGTGTACGCACCGGTGGGCGCCGGCAGCCAGTTCGACACCTTGTCCGCACCCGGCGACGTGTTCTGCACGTAGATATCCAGCGAGCCGTCGGCGCCGTACTTCAACCCCTTGGTGCGATCGCCGATCGAGTAACGGTTGATCGGATTCGCAACCAGATGGCGCGCAGGCAGGTCGTACAGCGTCATCGACCAGAAGAATTTCGCGGGCGGCAGGTCCTTCTTGTCGAAATGCAGCACGTACGGCTGCGAGCCGAGCAGCTGCGCGTGTTCGCTGTTCACGCGCGTGCCGACATACACCGCTTCTTCCTTGGTGTTGCCGTAAATCCCCATCGCCGCCGCGACCGCTCGGGTGGTGTAGTCGTCCTTCAGATCCGCACGGCTGCCGAACAGGTTGAACGAGCCGGTGGTGTGTTTTTCGGCGTCGGCCAACGCGGTTTTGCCGTCGGCGACACCGGCTTCGAGCGCGGCGCGCGTTTCCGGCGGCAAGGCGGCCGGATCGAACGGCGCGCCCGGCGCGATGCCGATCTTCGCGAAGCGCGCCATCAATTCCTGCTCGGACGGCGCCGGCGGTTGCGTGAACTGCAGCATGAAGTTCAGATAGGCGATGAAGTCGACCGAAGTCGCCTTCGCTTCATCCCACTTCGGAAAATCGAGCTTCGCGACGGGCGGCGGTGCAGCCGTATGTTCGAACGCGGACAGCGGCGTGAGCCTGTATTGCTTCTGGATCGCCTCGACGTTTTTGACGTCGCTCGCGCCGTTGAGCGCCGTGCGGCCAAGCGTCAGGATCAGGTCGGTCTCGGAGCGGAACACCTTGTCGATGCCCTTGGGCGTATCGCCGTGCCAGTTCGGGCCGGCGAACAGATAGTGGCCCGCGCCGTTACCCGTGGCGCGCGAACCGACGTACGCGAAGTTGTAGGTGTACAGGTCGATCCACTGGAAGACGTAGTAGCGCTCTTTCGGCACTGCGGGCACGGTCAGCACCCACGGTTCGCGACGCAGATCGAGCCACGCCCACGAGTACGGCGTGTCGTTGTTCGGCGTGACGATGTCCTTGTTCTCGGGACCGTACGGATGCGAGTAGTTGCGGAACTTGCCGAAACCGCCCACATAAGACTTCGAGCTGGAATCGATCGCCTGCTCATAAAGCGTCTTGTAGTTGAACAGCATCGGATACGCGTAGAGGAACGCGTCTTTGGCGATCGAGCGCGCTTCTTCAGGCGAGGCAGTGACTGCCGCTGTCGCCGCAGTTGGGGCACTAGCTTGAGCGACGGCTTGCGTATGCGGCAAGGTGGTCAGTGACAAAGCCGCGATGACTGCGCAGATCGGCAGGCGTTTGAACAAGGTCATGAGTTAAGCCCTCTGTTTCTATGCTTAGTTTTTGTGCTTACTTGCCGAAGGTCATGTTCAGCCCGGCGAAGATGGTGAACTTCGGCACGCCGGCGCCGGAATGCGCTACCGAGTATTGCGGCTCGATAAACGCGTTGTAGATGGTGGAGCCGCCTTTCCACGCCTTGCCGGCACCGAGGCCGACCGGGATGTAATAGCTGCCATGCTGCAGGTCGAAGGTCCAGGTGCCGGTCGAGCGGATGTACCAGCCACCCGGCAGGTTGAAGATGCCGAACGGCTGCGCGGTGAGCGATTGCGTGGTGGGCCGGCTGCTTTGCCCGGCGAACGAGTGTTGCCACTGCACCAGGGCGCCGAGGAGCCGCGCCTTCGTCGCGCTGACAGCGACAGCGGCAAGACCGGCCTGCCACTTGCCGGTGCCGAGGCTGGGGTCCGTGGCAGTCGGCATCGTCACGAGCGGGCCGACGCCGACCTGCACGTCGCCTTGCGAGAGCAGGAAGATGTCGAATAGATTCAGGTCGCCGAGACCGGTGTTGTAGCCGCCGCTCGGATCGGGCCGCGTGCTGACCGGCACCGTGGCGCGGAAAATTTCCGGCACGCCGATCAGGCTGTTCGGGCCGATCGGCACGGTGGGACGCAAGAGCAGATCGTTGGTGTGTGCGCTCGCGCCGAACACGCTCGGCGTGTAGTAATTCTGGATGTTGAATGAGGCTGCCAGATTAAGCGGGTTATTACTCTTATTGGCTTCGTCGGCCGATGCCTGAGCGAACGCCGGCGACAAGATCACCGAGGCGGCGTATAACGCTGCCGACCCAATCACGCTTTTAAAACCCATTCCCGCACCTCGTCTATGGGCATTTCTTATAGGCGAACGCATTCTTTTGCCCGATGCATATAAAGCAAGAGCAATGGCATTCATATTTTCGAATTGTGTCGAACTAACGCGAACTAGTCGCAGGCGTAAGTTCGCCTCACCCGGCGGCCACGCGCAACCGGGGAAATATGCAAAGCGGATAAGAGGCGCGATTAATTCGCGCTAAGTCTTTCGAACAAGCTGGAAAGACGGTACGGCCGGATACAGGGCTTGCATGGACGCTCCTTTCAGACTCAAGAGACGCCGCACCAAACGACGCATGCGGAGGTAAGAAATTCACAATCTGGGAGTGTTGTGGCGGAATGGTAGCAAACGTTTCAAGAGATTACAGAGATAAATTTGTAACATGATAGAAAGTTACGCAATTTCGGACGGAGTTAGAGTGTTGCCGCCATTTTTATTCCACACTTTTGCCACGATGTTGAGCATTTGTTTGCTTGTTGCATAAAAAGCCGCATAGCGGCATACGCCATTTGACAATTACCGGCATTCACGTCGTCGCTCCGAAAAGCAACAAAATGGGCTGCAACAATCGTCGTGTCCCATTAGACTTGCGCTCGCTTAAAGTTTGACCCACCGCTTTTGATGAGGCTTTCATGATTCGCACGATGCACCGGTATTGCATTGCTTTGACCGTTCTGGTTCTTTCAGCTTGCACCGTTACGCCACACCGCGACGCAAGCGAGTCGCCGGCCGGCGCGTCGAGCGCCGCAACCCTCGCGTCGTGGAACGACTCCGCGACCAAACGCTCGATTGTCGATTTCGTCACGCTGGTCACCACACCCGAGTCGAAGGATTTCATCCCGCGCGCGGACCGGATCGCCGTATTCGACAACGACGGCACGTTGTGGCCGGAGCAACCCGCCTCGGTGCAACTGGTGTTCGCGCTGCAACGGGTGAAGACCGTGGCCGGGCGGCATCCGGAATGGAAACGGCAGGAACCGTTCCGCTCGATTCTGAAAGGCAATCTGAAGAGCATCGCGGCGGGCGGCGACGCTGGCTCGATGAAGCTGCTGGCGGCGGCGCATGCCGGCATGACCAGCGATCAATTCGCCGCGCTCGCGCACGAATGGTTCGACTCAGCGAGCGACCCGCGCTTCAACCGCCCGTACGCCGACCTCGCTTATCAGCCGATGCTCGAGTTGCTCGCCTATCTGCGCACCAACGGCTTCAGGACCTATCTGGTGACGGGCAGCGATGTCGAGTTCGTCCGTGACATCGCGCAGCGCGTGTACGGCATTCCGCCCGAGCAGGTGATCGGCAGCACCGTGAAATACAAGTACAGCCAAACGAACAGCGCCGTAGCGCTGACCCGGCTTGCGCAGGTCGACACGCTCGTCGACGGCGCGGCCAAACCGCTTGCCATCGACCGCGCGATCGGCCGGCGTCCGGTGATCGCGTTCGGCAATGCGGACGGCGACGTGCCGATGCTCGAATGGACCTCGGCCGGCGACGGTCCGCGCCTCGCTGCGCTGCTGCATCACACCGACGGCGAACGGGAATATGCGTACGACCGCGCGGCGAAAAGCGGCAAGCTCGACAAGGGGCTGGACGAAGCCGGCGCGAAAGGCTGGCTCGTCGTCGATATGAAGGATGACTGGAAGACGGTGTTCAAGCCGGATAGCACGGCAACGGCTGCGGCGGCACCTTCCAATTAAGGGCAGGTTGTTGGGAAGGCCGCGCTTCGGCGGCTTTTACCGCAGCCTTCCTGGTCTTTCATCACTCGCTCAGCGGCTCAGCGTAATCGCCAGATAAGTGGCGTAGAGCACGCCGCACACCAGCAGCGCCCACACCGGCACGCCACGTTCGCGCACGTTGATCCGCAGCCACGCGGCAGCGGCGAGCGTGATCAAGATGCCGGTCACCACTTCGATACGCGGCGCCCACGGCGTCAGCAGAATCCCGATGGCGGGCAGCAACGTGCCCTGAAACACCATCGCACCGGTGATATTGCCGAACGCCAGCGTGTCCTTGCCACGGCGAATCCACAGAATGCTGTTGACCTTCTCCGGCAACTCGGTGGCGATCGGAATGATCAGCAGCGACAGCAGCAACGGCGAGACGCCGAGCACCTGCGACACGCCCCGCACACCGTGGATGAAGCCTTCCGCGCCCCACACCAGCAACGCAACCGCCAGTGCCAGTTGCACCGCAATGGTCGCGAGATTGGTGGGCAAGCCAAGACGCGACAGCAGCATCCTGCCCGGCGCCTCCGTGCCGTGGCCGGCGTCGACAAGTTTGTTCGATGCACGGAACGTCATCACCACGTACGTGATGTACACACCGACTAGCGCCGCGCTGAACAGCCCCCGCACGATCATCTGTTCGTGCGGCACGTACATCGCCGCGGCCGCCAGCACAAAGGCGCACAGGAAGTAGTTCAGATCTCGCGTGAAACCCGTTCGTTCCGGCGTGACCCAGCCGCCGGCACCGCGCGAACCGAGAATCGCCAGCGTCATCAGGAAGGTGGAGAGGGTAGAGAGCATGAGCGGCGCGCCGAGAATCGCGCCGACGCCGATCTCCTGATTGACCGCGCTATCGGTCGTGCCGCCCGCAATCGCGAGCAGCGGGACGAGCGTTTCGGGCAAGGCGGTACCGACCGCCGCGAACAGCGAACCCGTCACGCCCTCGGAGATTTTCAGACGCTCGCCGAGATGTTCCAGTGCATTGGTGAAGAGCTCGGCCGCCACCAGAATGACGACCAGCATGATGGCGAGTTCGAACAGGAGACCGGTCATACGTCGCCCCCTGCAAATGCAAAGGGGAAGCGGCACAACGGACCGGCAAGTGGGGAGACTGGCAGGGCGCAACGATGTTTCACAGGGCAACTCCGCGGTCGGACGTAAGTGACGAACCAATGACGCACCGCGACCCGTCCGACCAGAACGAAGCAGTGCGCCAATGGTCTCGCCAAACCGACCCGGTCGAACGCGCCATGACCCGCAGGCCAAGTATGTTGACGCGCTCTCCTTCAATGGATGAAGGAAGGCTACTCCCCAGTGACCGGGGGATTCTAACGGGACGGGCGGCTTTCAACAAGCTTGGAAGCTGGCGCATGCGTCGGCGCCCTCTGGTTTTGCTACGGCCGTCCGGTGATGTGGCATCAGCCTCGCAAGCGTGCGATAGCCCCACTGGTAAGATCACTCACCGTCTACGACAGCAGTGAGTCTTCACATGAACTACCAGAATCGCCAGTGGTTTTACGTCAAGCGTCCGGAAGGACGAGTTGGCGACGAGCATTACGAGTTGCGCGAAAGCGAGCTCGACGACAATTTGTCATCGAATGAAGTGTTGATCCGGGCGCGTATTGTCAGCGTCGATCCGTACATTCGGATCCAGCAGCACGAACGCAATACTTACGACGTGCCGCATCCGCTCGGGATCGTCCAGCGCGCGGGCGTGGTGGGTGAAGTGGTGGCGTCGGCGAGCCCGCTTTTCAAGCAGGGTGACTGGGTGTCGGCCTATAGCGGCTGGCAGTTGTACGCCAAGTGCCATCACAGCGAGCTGACCAAGCTGAACCCCGACGCGGCGCCGGTTTCGACCGCGCTCGGCGTGCTCGGCATGCCGGGACGCACCGCGTGGTTCGGCTTGATGGAAGCGGGCAAGCCACGTCCGGGCGACACGCTGGTCGTGTCCGGTGCGGCGGGCGCGGTCGGCTCGCTGGTCGCGCAGTTCGGCAAGCGCGCCGGGTGCCGCGTCATCGGGATCGCCGGCGGCCCGGACAAGTGCGCGTTTCTGACTGACACGCTGAAACTCGACGGCGCGGTCGACTACCGCGCGCATCCCACACTTGAAGGCTTGCAGTCGGCGCTGCAGGCGGCGACCGGCGGCGTCGATGTCTATTTCGACAACGTCGGCGGCATGATCACCGATGCGGTGATTCCGCTGATCAAGCGCCGCGCGCGGATCGTGATCTGCGGCGCGATCGCTCAATACGACGGGGGTCTGGACACGCCGGACCTCGCGCCGCGCTTCCTGCAGCACATGCTGTTTCAGCGCGCGACGATCCAGGGGATTCTGGCGCGCGATTTCACACACCGCATGGATGAAATGTTGCAGACCGTCGCACCATGGGTGAAGAACGGTGAAATCGTTTATCAGGAGACTTACGTCGATGGGTTTGACGCGTTGCCTCAGGCGTTGAATAGCCTGTTCGAAGGGAAGAATCTCGGGAAGCTGTTGGTCAGGGTGTGATCGGGTGAGATGAAGCGGAAGGCAGACGGTCGTGACGACCGCTGTCGTTCGCGACACAACTGCTCGGATGAACAGGGATGCAAAAACAGGGGGAAATCGCGTTGAAACTCGACCAGAAATGGTGCGCCCGGCTGGGATCGAACCAGCAACCCCTGCCTTCGGAGGGCAGTACTCTATCCATTGAGCTACGGGCGCTTCAACACGAAAGCGCGGCAACCTGAACAGGAGCGACGCCAAAGCGAGACCGAAAGGATACCCGGTTTCGGCCAAACCGTCCACCGGACGGCCTATATGGCGGGATTGCGCGCCTTCTGCACGCCATCCCCACAGTGCCAGCCGCACCCCGCGATGCGGGTAAACGCCTGCTGAACACCTCGCCGCGCCCCTCGCCGCCGCCGAAATGTTGCGTCTATAATCGTCCGTGCCTGATTAAAGAACAAGAAGTTGCCGTCACGCTGTACCGCTCACATACCCACGGAGACGAGACAAGCATGAGCGAAGCACCACACGGAGCCCCAATCAAAACCCCCGGGCAGCTCATCGCCGCGATCATTGCCAGTTTTGCGGTACCGATCGTCATCATCGTTCTGCTAGTGATCTACGTCGATAATTCGACGCGCACGGGCGCCGGCACAGACAGTCTTTCCGACGCCGAGGTCAGCGCGCGCATCAAGCCTTTCGCGCAAGTCGACATTCGCGACGCCAACGCGCCGCGCGTCTACAAGACCGGAGAAGAGGTCTATAAGGCCGTTTGCTCCGCGTGTCACGCGTCGGGTGCGGCAGGCGCGCCGAAATTCACCAATACCGCCGACTGGGCGCCGCGCATCGCGCAGGGCTTCGACACGTTGTTGCACACGGCGCTCACCGGCAAGGGCGCGATGCCCGCGCGTGGCGGCACCAGCCCGGACGACTACAGCGATTTCGAAATCGCCCGCGCAGTGGCTTACATGGCGAACAATTCCGGCGCGAGCTTCCCTGAACCGGCACAGCCGGCAGCAGGTGCGGCAGCTGCCGCGTCCGGCGCTGCTGCCGCGGCGCCGGCGGGTGCTTCGGACGCTGGCGCCGCACAAGCCGCTGCTGCGATGGCAGCCATGGCCAGCGTGCCGCAAGCGGCTGCGCCAGCAGCAGGCGGAGCACAAAGCGCGGACGCCTCGCAAGCCGGCAAGGCGCTGTACCAGCAGGTTTGCCAGGCGTGTCACGCGGCCGGCGTGCTGAACGCACCGAAGTTTGGCGACAAGGACGCATGGGCGCCGCGCCTGAAAGAACCGATGGACACGGTCTACAACTACGCATTGCACGGCAAGGGCGCGATGCCGGCCAAAGGTGGTTCGACTGCCTCCGACGCGGACGTGAAAGCCGCCGTCGACTACATGGTCAGCGCGGCGAAATAAGACACTTCCGGCTGTTGTCGCAAAACAAAAAATCCCTGCACCGTGGCGACACGGGCAGGAATTTTTTATGCGAAGTGCGTTTTACGCGCCGTCGGTTCAGGCGCCCGCCGATGCAACTGCAGGCCGGCTGAACGCCTCGACAAATGCCAACGCCGGCGTGCTACGCGCCAGCGACGTCAAATGCGTGTGCAGATCGGCAGGGACGAGCCACGGATAGCTCAGCCCATCTTGCAACGCTTCGAGCAATTTGCCGTCGACGTCCGGCACGACATCCATGCGTGCGATGTGGATGTGAAACCCCGTGACGGCCGGCACCGCATCGAAAGTCCACCGATACAACCCGTGACCGACGCGTAATGCGCCGGTTGCCCGTTCGCGCATCACCACCAGCCAGGGTAAAGCGTCGATCGTGCCGTTATCCACCGCGAGCGAATCGCACACGTAGTACGTGCGGCACTGCGCGTACTGCGCGCCGAAATCGGTGACGAGCGTTTTCGCGATCGCATCGGTACCGACTGTGCGTGCCGGAAACGCGATATTCGACGTGGCGAGCGAAATGGTGAGGACCGCATCCGGTGCGAAAGCCTCGCCAATGCGATTAGCACGCGTGTTGTCTTTCGCATCGATGTAGGTTTCGAGCGCGCGGCGATAGTGCGCGAGCGGGGGCGTGGACATGCGAGCGGTCTCCGATTGACAGGCCGCGCCACTGTAGCGTGCGTACGTCGAAAAACGGCCGATGCACCTGCCGCGCACGGGGTCTTGCACCTCCCCACGCTCAAGGCTTCTGCAACAACGCCTTCAAACTCGCGAGCCGGTCTTTCGGCGACATCGGCGCTTCTTCGGGCGTCGGCGGCGGAGCGTCGTCCAGCAGCATCTCTGGGATAAAGCGTGAGGGCTCACACACCACGGTTTCACGCGCGCGTTTGCGCTTCTTGCACCAGTTCAAATGCAGGCTGCGTTGTGCCCGCGTAATCGCGACGTACATCAGACGGCGCTCTTCCTCGATGCGCGCGTCGTCGATCGGCTCGTCGTCCGGGCCGCCACGGTGCGGCATGATGCCTTCTTCGACGCCCACCAGAAACACGTGCGGATACTCCAGCCCCTTCGACGCATGCACCGTTGAAAGCCGCACGGCGTCCGGATCTTCCTCGCGGCCTTCAAGCATCGACATCAGCGCGACGGTCTGGATCAGGCCGAGCAGGCTCTTGCCGGTATCGCCGAGGCCGTCGGCGGTGTCGTAGCCGGTTGCCTCGCTCTTCTCCGAACCTTCGGGTTCAGCCTTGGTGCCCTTGCGCTTCAACCATTCCATGAACTCGAGCACGTTCTGCCACTTGGACTGCGCCTGACGTTCATCGAACGCGTCGTACAGATAGGCTTCGTAGTGAATCGCGTCCATCAGTTCGTCGAGCAAGGTCCCAGCGGCATCCTTCTCGGCGCGATCGGTGAGGCGCTGCATGAAGTCGCAGAACACGCGCATCGGTTCGATCTGACGCGGCGACAGGCGCGCCTCGATGCCGCCCATGTACACCGCTTCGAACAGCGACACCTTCGCCTGGCCCGCAAATGAGCCGAGCGCTTCGAGCGTCGTATTGCCAACACCGCGGCGCGGTGTGGTGATCGCGCGGATGAATGCCGGGTCATCGTTCGCGTTGGCGATCAGGCGCAGATACGCGCAGATATCCTTGATCTCGGCTTTGTCGAAGAACGACTGCCCGCCCGACAGCACATACGGAATCCGCTCGCGCCGCAGCACCTGTTCGAAGATGCGCGCCTGGAAGTTGCCGCGGTACAGGATCGCATAGTCGCGGAAATTCGCGCGCCGCTCGAACTTGTGCGCGGACAGGCGGAACACCACGGATTCAGCCTCGTGCTCTTCGTCGTTGCAAGGCGTGACGGTGATCGTGTCGCCCATTCCGTGTTCGGACCAGAGCTTCTTTTCGAACAGCTTCGGGTTGTTCGCGATCACGTTGTTCGCGGCGGTCAGAATGCGCACCGTCGAACGGTAGTTCTGCTCGAGCTTGATCAGATGCAGCTTCGGAAAATCCTTGCTGAGCTGCCCGAGATTTTCGAGCGTCGCGCCGCGCCAGCCATAAATCGCCTGATCGTCGTCGCCGACCGCCGTGAACGCCGCGCGCTTGCCGGCCAGCAGTTTCACCAGTTCGTACTGGCACGCGTTGGTGTCCTGATACTCGTCAATCAACAGATAGCGCAGCTTGTTCTGCCAGCGGTCGCGCACCTGTTCGTTCTTCTCGAAGAGTTCGGCGGGCAGGCGGATCAGATCGTCGAAATCGACCGCCTGATACGCATGCAACGTCGCCACGTAATTGCGGTAGACGATCGCGGCCTGATGTTCGTCCTCGTTCGCGGCGATCGCGATCGCCTGCTCGGGCATGATCATCCCGTTCTTCCACAGCGAGATGATCGACTGGATCTTGCGGATGAAACCCTTGTCCGTCGAGCCGACCTGCTCCTGGATCATGCCGAAGCAGTCGTCCGAATCCATGATCGAGAACTGCGGCTTCAAACCGACGTGCTCCGCTTCCTGCCGCAGAATCTGCACGCCGAGCGAGTGGAAGGTGCAGACCGTCAACTGATTGACGGGCACTTTACGGCCTTCCTTGCCGGGCGTGGTGAGCGTCTTGCCTTCGAGCAGCTTGCCCACGCGCTCGCGCATTTCCAACGCGGCCTTGTTCGTGAACGTGACGGCGGCGATGTGGCGCGGCTCGAAGCCTTTGGCCTCGATCAGGTGGGCGATCTTCTGCGTGATCACGCGCGTCTTGCCGCTGCCTGCGCCGGCGAGCACGAGACACGGACCGTCAAGATAACGGACCGCTTCATTTTGAGCGGGGTTCAGGCCTGCGGACATCGTCAGTGGATGGGTAATGCGGTTGAGGGCGCTTGGGTGCGGAATCGCGAGACCGAAGGCCCGGGGGCATGCTGCGCGGGGCGGGCGGCTGGCGCGCGTGCCTCGGTGTGAGGGGCGTTCCGGCTCGCTACGATCCGCGCGAGAGGAGCGATGTTAACACGGATGCCCAAAGCGGATGCCGTGACAGATGCGCTGTCGGACGGCCAGGAAAGGGGGCCGCAATGGCAGCTCGCCCGACGACAAAAACGGAGGCTCAACCCGGTTGCCCGGAACACGGCCACAATTACCATCCGGGCGCCGCCAAACAGGCGCCGCCAGCAAACGCCTGCGACGATGCTGACAGTCCGCCTTCGGGACATGCCACAATTACGCTGTTGCGCGCCGTCGCCGCGGTGGCAAAGCGGCGCGCCGTTTTTGCAGGAAGACACGCATGTCCGCATCGCTGAAGATTGGATTGATGGGTTACGGTTTTGCTGGCGCGACCTTTCATGCGCCGGTGATCGAGCACTGCGGGCGAGCCAGCATCGCAGCCATCGCGACGAGCCAGCCCGAGCACGCGCTGGCCGATTACCCGCACGCAAAGGTGGTGGCCGATCTCGACGCCCTGCTGGCGCTCGAGGAAATCGACTGCGTCGTCATCGCCACGCCCAACGACACGCACTTCGACCTGGCGCGCCGCGCGCTGGAAGCGGGCAAGCACGTGGTGGTCGACAAGCCGGTCACGCTCACCGCCGCCGACGCCCACACGCTTGCCAACATTGCACTGGCTCGCAGCAAGCGGTTCGTGCCCTTTCATAACCGCCGCTGGGACGGTGATTTTCTGACCGTGCGGGATCTGCTTGCCAGCAGAGAGTTGGGACGCATCACGCAATACGAATCGCATTTCGACCGTTTCCGGCCGGAAGTTCGGCAGCGTTGGCGCGAGGAGGCTTCGCGCGGCGGCGGCCTGCTATTCGATCTGGGACCGCACCTGATCGATCAGGCGCTGGCTCTGTTCGGCGCACCGCAGACCGTGTCCGCGACGGTTCGGACGCATCGCGATCAAGCCAGTGCACCGGACTACGTCCATATTCAGCTGGGATACGGTGAGTTCGAGGTGGTGTTGCATGCCAGCGCGTTGACTGCGTACGTCGCGCCGAGGTTTACGATTCACGGCACGCAGGGGAGCTACGTGAAATACGGGCTCGATACGCAGGAAGATCAGTTGAAAGCCGGCTTGCGGCCTGGCGATGACGGGTTCGGCGCCGGCAATGCGCCCGGCGTGCTGCGTGTGCTCGAAGGCGATCAGGAAGTCGAGCGGGAGGTGCCTACGCGCAATGGCGAATACGTCGGCTTTTATATTGCCTTGGCGGATGCCATTCAGAACGGCGCGAAATTCCCCGTCAGTGCTCAGGACGCAGTCGACGTGATGACGATTATCGAGCTTGCAGCCCGGAGTTCGGAGGAAGGCGTCCGGTTGCCGTTTGAGCGCATTCGCTGACGTTTTCCTGCGCCACGGGGCGCTTTCTGCGCCACGGGGCGCTTTCTGCGCCATTGGCGGCAGCATGCGGACCATGCCGCCGCCAATGGCAAAAGCCTGACAACCCCGAAAGGAACATAACGTTACAAATAACCCCGCCTCCGCGGTCAGCGTGAATCCCCAACAATCCGTTGCTACCCCGGTAGCACCACAAAACGACAACGACCTCCCGGAGAGTCCATGCCCCGAATCGTCCGCGCACTTGCAGCATGCGCATTGCTCAGTTCTCTCGCCGCCTGCGTGGTGGCCCCTCAGCAACCCGCGCCGGCGCCGCGCCCTAACCCGCAACAGATCGCGGATCAGCGCTTCAACCAGGTCAACGGCCGTATCGACAACCTGAGCCGCCGCATCGACGCTCGCGTCAACCAAGGCTACTACCCGCCCCCGCAAGGCGGCGCGTTGCACCATCGCCTCGACGTGATCCGTCAGGAAGCCCACGACATGGCGGCGCAACACGGCGGCGGCCTGTCCGGCGACGAACAGCGCGTGCTGAATCAGGAACTGGACAACGCGGCACACGCCATCGGCGAATAAACCGGCGCTTAGTCGCGTCGCTTAATCGCGTCGGCTAATCGCACTGGTTCAGGCACCGAAGCAAAGAAGCGCGGGCATCACGTCCCGCGCTTTTTTTGACTGTCACGAATCCGCAGCACCAACCCCCATGCCCCTTGCGGGCCTTTATTTGACAAGCCCCCGGCCCTCGCGTACATTCGCCGCACGCGTCGGGAGAGCGTGCTGGCCGCAGAAATCGCAGGCCGCGCCGCCGAAGGGGCACACCCGCAAACTCTCAGGCAAAAGGACCGACTGCGTCGAAGAACCCGCGCCCAGGCAACATCAAGGCATCGGTTTTTCGCACTCTGGAGAGCGGCAGTAGCCGTCTGCATCGTTTAATCGAGCAGATTCTGGCAAGCTGCCCACCGAAGGGGCGCGCGTTTCACCGTAGCGATCACGGCTTCACTATCGCTCGGTAGCGCAATCTCTCAGGTATCGAGGACAGAGGGGTCATGCAACGCAATCGCTCGCAGGCATCAGCCGCGAGGCGTAGCGCCGCATGGCCTTTTTTGTTTCGCGAGACGCCTGAGGCCCCATGACCGAACTCAAACACACCCCGCTCAACGCCACCCATCGTGCGCTCAACGCCCGCATGGTCGATTTCGGCGGCTGGGACATGCCCGTCAACTACGGCTCGCAGATCGACGAACACCGCGCCGTGCGCACCGACGCCGGCATGTTCGACGTCTCGCATATGTGCGTCGTCGATTTCACCGGCGAACGCGTGCGCGCCTTCTTCGAACACGCGCTGGCCAATAACGTCGGCAAGCTGCAAACGCCGGGCCGCGCGCTCTACTCCTGTTTGCTGAACCCGAATGGCGGTGTGATCGACGATCTGATCGTCTATTACTTCAGCGAGACCCACTTCCGCCTGGTCGTCAACGCCGGCACCGCAGAGAAAGACGTCGCCTGGTTCACCAAGCTCAACACCGAAGGCAGCTACGGCCTGACCATCACGCCGCGCCGCGATCTGGCGATCGTCGCCGTGCAGGGCCCGAACGCCCGCGATAAGGTCTGGCAAGTCGCGCCGTCCAGCCGCACCTCCACCGAACTCCTTAAGCCGTTTAACGCCGCGATCGTCGACAACACGCCGTTTGGCGAATTGATGATTGCCCGCACCGGCTACACCGGCGAAGACGGTTTCGAAATCGTCCTGCCTGCTACGTCCGTCTGCGAATTCTGGGACGCATTGGTGCGTCAAGGCGTGCGCCCTGCGGGTCTCGGCGCGCGCGACACGCTGCGTCTCGAAGCCGGCATGAACCTCTACGGCCAGGATATGGACGACAACGTCTCGCCGCTGGACGCCGGCCTCGCCTGGACCGTCGATCTAAATTCGCAGCGCGATTTCGTCGGCAAGGCCAAGCTTGAGGCCGATGGCTCACAGGCCTCGTTCGTCGGCCTGATCCTGCTGAAGGAAAACGGCAAGGCGGCAGGCGTGCTGCGTGCTCACCAGAAAGTCGTCACGCCGCACGGCGAAGGCGAAATCACCAGCGGTACTTTTTCACCCACGATGCAGGAATCGATCGCCTTTGCGCGCGTGCCGAAAGGCGTGCAGCCGGGCGACACCGTTCACGTCCAGATTCGTGACAAAAACGTACCCGCAAGCGTGGTAAAACTGCCGTTCGTACGCAACGGCAAAGTGCTCGCAGTTTAAGCAGCCGGCGCGTGCGACATATCTTTTAAGTTCATACCGAATAACACCGCATAGGAGCATCCGATGAGCATCCCGGCCGATCTGAAATACACCGAATCGCACGAGTGGGTCCGCACCGAAGCAGACGGCACGCTGACGGTCGGCATCACCGACCACGCGCAGGAAGCGCTCGGCGACATCGTCTTCTTCGAAGTCCAGGAACTGGGCAAGACCGTCAACGCTGGCGACACCGTCGCCGTGATCGAGTCGGTGAAAGCCGCTTCCGATATCTACGCGCCGGTCTCTGGCGAAATCATCGAAGCGAACCCGGCCGTCGCCGACACGCCGGATGGCGTCAACAGCGCGCCGTACGAGAACTGGCTCTTCAAGATCAAGCCGGCTGCGGACGCATCGCAGGATCGCTTGATCGACGCGGACGCGTACGCCAAGGCCGTCGGCGCCTGATTCACCGCAAGTTGCACCATTACGTTTAAACCCGACAGGCGCGGCGCGTCCGATTCGACAGTCGAACGGACGCCCGCACCGCCAGGAACACCTCATGAAGCTCGAACACCCGGATCGTCTGATGAACCGCACTCCTCTCTCGCTCGCCGCGCTCGAAGTGCATGACGCCTTCGCTGAACGGCACATCGGCCCGGATTCGGCCGACCAGCAAGCGATGCTCGAAGCCCTCGGCTTCGCGTCGCGCGCCGCGCTGATCGACGCGGTCATTCCGAAGACGATCCGCCGCACCGAAACGCTGCCGCTCGGCCCCTTCGCCCAGCCGAAGAGCGAAGCCGAAGCACTCGCCTCGCTGCGTGAGCTGGCGGACAAGAACCAGGTGTTCCGCT
Source organism: Paraburkholderia nemoris (assembly GCF_905221015.1). Lineage (NCBI taxonomy): Bacteria > Pseudomonadati > Pseudomonadota > Betaproteobacteria > Burkholderiales > Burkholderiaceae > Paraburkholderia > Paraburkholderia nemoris. The sequence continues at coordinate 168,908 of NZ_CAJNBO010000009.1, forward strand.
CGTATATCGGGCAGGGCTATTACAACGCACACACGCCGACGGTGATCCTGCGTAACGTGCTGGAAAATCCGGCGTGGTACACCGCGTACACGCCGTATCAGCCGGAAATCTCGCAGGGCCGTCTGGAAGCGCTGCTGAACTTCCAGCAAATGATCGTCGACCTGACGGGTCTCGCGATCTCGAACGCATCGCTGCTCGACGAAGCCACCGCCGCCGCTGAAGCGATGACGCTGCTGCAACGCGTCGGCAAGCCGAAGTCGAACGTGTTTTACGTCGCCGACGACGTACTGCCGCAAACCATCGAAGTGGTGAAGACGCGCGCCACGCCGGTCGGCATCGAAGTGAAAGTCGGCCCGGCAGCGGATGCGGCGAACGCGAATGCGTTCGGCGTGTTGCTGCAATACCCGGGCGTGAACGGCGATGTGCGCGACTACCGCGCACTCGCTGAAGCCATCCATGCAGCAGGCGGCCACGTGGTGGTCGCTGCCGATCTGCTCGCGCTGACCGTTTTGACGCCGCCGGGCGAATGGGGCGCGGACGTGGCCGTCGGCAATACGCAGCGTTTCGGCGTGCCGGTTGGTTTCGGCGGTCCGCACGCGGCTTACCTCGCCGTGCGCGATGAATTCAAGCGTCAGATGCCGGGCCGCCTCGTCGGCGTGACCGTCGATGCACAAGGCAATCCGGCACTGCGTCTCGCACTGCAAACGCGCGAACAACATATCCGCCGCGAGAAGGCGACCTCGAACGTGTGCACCGCGCAAGCGCTGCTCGCGATCATGGCCAGCATGTACGCCGTCTATCACGGCCCGCACGGTCTGAAGACGATCGCGCTGCGCGTGAACCGCATTGCGGCGTTGCTCGCAGCCGGCGCGAAGAAGCTCGGTTACACGCTCGTCAACGACACGTTCTTTGACACGCTCACGTTCGAAACCGGTGCACGCACCCAGGCGCTGCATGACGCGGCGACGGCGCGGCGCATCAACCTGCGCCGCGTGAGCGACACGCGTGTCGGCATCTCGATCGACGAAACCACCACGCGCAGCGATCTGGCCGATCTGCTCGCAGCGTTCGCGCAAGCGGCATTTGTCGACGAAGTCCCGCAGATCGACACCCTCGACGCAGAACTCCCCGCAGAGAACACGGTGCCTGCCGCGCTCGAGCGCACCAGCGCGTACCTCACGCACCATGTGTTCAACCGTCATCATTCTGAAACGGAAATGCTGCGCTATCTGCGCAGCCTGTCGGACAAGGACCTCGCGCTCGACCGCTCGATGATCCCGCTCGGCTCCTGCACGATGAAGCTGAACGCGACCTCGGAAATGCTGCCGGTCACGTGGCCCGAGTTCGGTCAGATTCACCCGTTCGCACCGGCTGAGCAAACAGTCGGCTACCGCGAAATGATCGATCAGCTCGAACAGATGCTGGTCGCGGCCACCGGCTACGCTGCGGTGTCGCTGCAGCCGAATGCCGGCTCGCAAGGCGAGTATGCAGGTCTGTTGATCATTCACGCGTACCACGCATCGCGCGGTGAAGGCCATCGCAACGTCTGCCTGATTCCCGCTTCGGCGCACGGCACGAACCCGGCATCGGCGCAGATGGCCGGCATGCAGGTGGTCGTGGTGGCTTGCGACGCGCAAGGCAACGTCGATATCGAAGACCTGAAAAAGAAAGCCGAGCAGCACGCCGACAAACTCGCGGCGATCATGATCACGTATCCGTCCACGCACGGCGTGTTCGAATCGAACGTGCGCGAAATCTGCGAGATCGTGCATGCGCACGGTGGCCAGGTCTATGTGGACGGCGCGAACATGAACGCCATGGTCGGCCTCTGTGCGCCGGGTCAGTTCGGCGGCGACGTCTCGCACCTGAATCTGCACAAGACCTTCTGTATTCCGCACGGAGGCGGCGGACCGGGCGTCGGTCCGGTTGCAGTCGGCGCGCATCTCGCGCAATTCCTGCCGAATCAGATTTCGTCGGGGTATGAGCGTGCGCCGAACGGTATCGGCGCTGTTTCGGGCGCACCGTATGGTTCCGCTTCGATCCTGCCGATTTCGTGGATGTACATCGCGATGATGGGCGCGAAGAACCTCACGGCCGCCACCGAAACCGCGATCCTCAACGCAAACTACGTCGCAAACAAACTCGCGCCGCATTACCCGGTGCTGTACTCGGGCCCTGGCGGACTGGTCGCGCACGAATGCATTCTCGATCTGCGTCCGATCAAGGAAACCAGCGGCATCTCCGTCGACGACGTCGCCAAGCGACTCGCCGACTACGGCTTCCACGCACCGACCATGAGCTTCCCGGTGCCGGGCACGTTGATGGTCGAGCCGACCGAATCGGAATCGAAGGAAGAACTCGACCGCTTCATCGAAGCGATGATCGCGATCCGCGAGGAAATCCGCGCAGTAGAAAACGGCCGCTCGGACCGCGAAGACAATCCGCTCAAGCATGCGCCGCATACGGCGGCGGTAGTCATCGCCAACGACTGGAAGCACGCGTATGCGCGCGAAACCGCCGCGTATCCGCTGCCCACGTTGATCGCCAAGAAGTACTGGCCGCCGGTCGGCCGTGCGGACAACGTGTACGGCGACCGCAATCTGTTCTGCTCCTGCGTGCCGATCGCCGACTACGAGTAAGCCGGCCCGCAAACCGCGCAGCGCCTCGAAGGTTGTAAGCAGGCGTTGCGCGGTTCTGTCGCTTGTGTCCGCAAACGGCTAACATCACACACCGAATCAGCCTAACGAGGAGTTTCGCATGGCGCGACAGGTGCGATTGATGCAAAGCCGGACCGAAATCAGGCGAACCCAAACATGGCAGCAGGCTTGCACGCTATTGCTGGCTGGCGCGGCGGTGCTGCTGCCGCTACGGCAGGCGCAGGCCGCAATGAATTTTTGCGCGGCGCCCGCGCTGCAAACCAGCGAACGCACGAACGCCGATCCAGGCGTCAAGGCGCTGGTGAGCAATGTACTGGCACATCTGAACGACCCGCCGCATGCGCTGGCGAAACTGCATACCGAAGGCACGCTGCCGCACGAGGGCATTTACGATCAAAGCGTCGAGGCCGAGAAGGATCTGGATCTGCTGCGCGACGCCGCGCTCGCCTGGCGCGCAACCAGCGACGACCGTTATCTGAAACTGGTCGACCGCCTGCTGTATGCATGGGTCACGACTTATCAACCCAGTTTCAATCCGATCGACGAAACCCATTTCGAAGGCCTGATTCTCGCCTACGACATGACCGCAAGCGCGTTGCCGGTAAAGACGCGCAATGCATCGATGGCGTTCCTGACGAAGCTCGCCAGCGGCTACATCGAGCAGATCGACGCGCAGCCGCGACCGCTCACGGGCACGTTCAAGAACAACTGGCAAAGCCACCGGATCAAGCTGATCTCGATGGCCGCGTTCACGCTGGACAACCGCAAGATGATCAACGCGGCGCAGCGCCTGTTCGACGAGCATATCGGCGACAACATTGCGCCGGACGGCTCGACGTTCGACTTCGGCGAGCGCGACGCGCTGCACTACGTCACCTACGACCTGCAGCCGCTCGTGACCGCCGCGCTTGCCGCGCGCCGCCACAACCGCAACTGGTTGCCGGAGAAGGGAGCGAACGGCGCGTCGCTGCAAGCCGCGCTGAACTGGCTGACGCCGTACGCGGATGGCAGCAAGACGCATGAAGAATTCGTGCATTCGAACGTTCCGTTCGATGCCAAACGTCGCGAGGCCGGTTTGCCCGGCTATTCGGGTCAATGGGATCCGAAAAACGCGACGGAACTGTTTCACCTGGCGGCGCGTCTAGACGGACGCTATACGCCGATCGCGCTGCAGCTCGCACCGACGCCGCCCGCATGGCTCGCCGTGTGCTTACCGCTGCCGGCGCGCTAAACTAACTTTTATCAGCAGGGAGCAGTAAATGGCAGTCAGCGTGTTCGACCTCTTCAAAATCGGCATTGGTCCGTCCAGTTCGCATACGGTCGGGCCGATGCGTGCGGCGCTGATGTTCGCGCAAGGGCTCGAACGCGACGGGCTGCTTGGCGCGACGGCATCGGTGAAAGTGGATCTGTATGGGTCGCTCGGCGCGACCGGCAAGGGTCACGGCACCGATCGCGGCGTGATGCTCGGCCTGATGGGCGATGCCCCTGACACCGTCGATCCGGACACGATCGCGCAGCGGCTCGAAGCGGTGAAGGCGTCGCGCAAGCTCGCCTTGCTCGGCACGCACGACGTGCCGTTCGTCCAGAAAGATCACATTTCGTTTTATCGCCAGGCGCTGGCCGAGCATCCGAACGGCCTGAAACTGCGTGCACTCGATGCACAAGGCGAGACGCTGCGTGAGTCGACCTATCTGTCGGTTGGCGGCGGTTTTGTGGTGACGGCGGGCGCGCCGAACACGAAGGTGCTGAGCGCCGTCGAACAATTGCCGCATTCGTTCCGCAGCGGCAACGAATTGCTCGCGCTGTGCAAATCGACCGGCAAGAGCATCGCACAATTGATGTGGGAAAACGAACGCGTCTGGCATACCGAAGAAGAGACGCGTGCGGGCTTGCTGAAGATCTGGAATGTGATGCAGTCGTGCGTGTCGCGCGGTTGCGGTATCAACAATCCAGATGCCGACGGTCACTTGCCCGGTCCGTTCCAGGTGAAGCGCCGCGCGCCGCAGTTGTATCGCGCGCTATCGGGCAATCCTGAGCTGGCGCTGCGTGATCCGCTGTCCATGGTCGACTGGATCAATCTCTACGCCATCGCCGTGAATGAAGAAAACGCTGCGGGCGGGCGCGTGGTCACGGCGCCGACCAATGGCGCGGCAGGCATCATCCCGGCCGTGTTGCATTACTACACGCGTTTCATGCCGGGCTCGAACGAGCAGGGTGTGATCGACTTCCTGATGACGGCAGCGGCAATCGGCATTCTGTACAAGCTGAACGCGTCGATTTCAGGCGCGGAAGTAGGATGCCAGGGTGAAGTAGGCGTGGCCTGCTCGATGGCCGCGGGTGGGCTCGCCGCGGTGATGGGCGGCACGCCTGAGCAAGTCGAGAATGCTGCCGAGATCGGCATGGAACATAACCTCGGGCTGACGTGCGATCCGGTCGGCGGGATGGTGCAGATTCCGTGTATCGAACGCAATGCGATGGGCTCGGTGAAAGCCGTGAATGCGGCGCGAATGGCGCTGCGCGGTGACGGCACGCATTACGTGTCGCTGGACTCTGTGATCAAGACGATGATGCAGACCGGCGCCGATATGAAGACGAAGTACAAGGAAACGTCGCGCGGTGGGTTGGCGGTGAATATTGTGGAGTGTTGAGGGCGGCAGGTGTGCGACCACCACACGACGCCCAATGTGACTTGGGAGGCGCGCGCCGCCCCGACATCGGCATGCGCACCACCACACCTTAGTTGTACGCGTCTTTGCAAGCAAGCTCCGTGGTCTTTGTCCGGGAGACTCGATAACACCTCGAAGGGACATAAAGCGCCTTTGCTCGGCTCCACAAATAGACGACCTTCGTTTCGGAAAAACCGGGCGCCGCTTGGGTTAGCGTGACCCATTGCGTCGGCCGAGCAGATCTCCCTGGGCTTGGAACCGCTTTAATGCTGGCTACAGGCGGTGATGTCAAGACGACGCACCATCGATTCCTGCCGCGTTTCTCGAAGATCGTCCTTGGTGAATTGGTACCCGTCGTTCGGTCTTGAGTAAGCAGCATGTCGCCAGTAACGTATTTGGCTGTTGTACTCACCACGTTGTCGTCGGTCGCATAGTCAGGCCCATACACCGCCGCCATACCGGGTTCAATTGAACGATAGCAAGCACCGTAATGCGAGTTGGCCCACGCCTGAGGCAAGGCCGTGCGACCGTCGGCGAATGCGGGTACCGCTGCGAAAAAAATCAGGAAACTAAGGTTTTTGCGCAACATAGATAATCGTTACAGTTTGGGTCGAAGGCACCGCAGCAGGAGGAAAAGTGCTGCAAAGCTCAGGGCTGCCGGGCGGCGACAAAGGCGGGTAACGTAGAGGTCCACTATCTGCCCTGCGTGGCTGGTCCAGCAATACTTCGGCGAGAAGCGGGGCAAACTGCTGACGGTTCGTATATCCGTGACCGCCTCCATTGACGAGCCAGCTGATGAAGCCAACAACGGCCGGCGACGTGCCAAGATCCGCCGCGCGATTGATGTTGTGCTTGCCCCGAAATGTCTTCGCTAACCAATACATTGCAGCAGATTCGGCAGCATGAATGGGATCGGTGGCAACGATGTGTGGATCGAATCGAGGCGACCATCGCTGTGCTGCAGCGCCGTCCGCCCAGGCATGCGTTGACGTTGAAGTGATGCGCGGGTCCGCGTACGCCGACACCCCATGACTGGCGACGCCCCGAAATCGCCTGTACGCATCGTAGTTAAACGGCCAAGTTAGTTGGAGATAGCCGCGGCCATAGAAGGGTCCGTAAGCGTACCCATAGCCTTTCGAGTCCTCCACCATCGTGCGAAGAACATCTGTCTCGATATGCGTCTGAGCAAGGAAATGCACCAACCGAATCCTGCATTCATTCAGATACTTTCGGTAGATGAAATTTATCGGCTTTGCATGAGTACTTCCGCGCTCGAAGGCGACGTTCCACGTAATGTTTCCGGAGAGCGATGTCCTGGGCAGACATTGGGAAAGTTCGCTTGCGCTCAGCCATCCACATTTCCTGAAATGCTCTATAAAAGCCTTGGGCGGAAAGTGCCAGCATTGGTCGGCGGGCGGCAGATGTGGGTCGTGGATTTCCTCCCAAAACGCTAAAGCTTGTATATGGGCCTTCAGCAAAACAAAATCGTTCGTAGGCAACGCCCCGGGTAAGCTTTCACTCGATTCCTTGAGCCATCCCCAGCGGCGGTCGATGGAGTCCTCGTTCCGGGACCACTCGATCGGAAATTTGCAGATCGCTTTCGACAACCGTGTACGCACCGCGTCGATGTGAAGTCCCTGCACCATTTCAGCGTGCGAGACGTGACCATCACCATTCACATCGAGCCAGCGTCTAATCGTTGGCGAACCGCATAAACTCTTCGCCGTCGTATCGTCGTCAATGAGACTCCAGCCGGCCCAGTGCGGGAAGTCTGCGTCGCTATAGACGCCGATACCGGTAAGGTTCAAATTCACCCATCCGACCGCTTCAGGAGTCGCGATCTTTCGCCAGTGACCGAATTTACTGCCTGCGGGCAGCGCCTCGGTACCCAGGCTACGTCCGAAGCGCAGTATTTCGTAAATTACACATGGCGTCGGCACAATCGCATAGGCGCTTCCCACCGATTCATTCAACTCGATATATTTCGCGCTCAGCCGGTTGGCCTCCCGGTATAGCCCATATTCATAGCCGCTACCGCACGCCTGTGATCCGAACACGACATACTGTCCATCGCCATCTTTATGGAACGTGGTCAGCGTGCATTCGCCTCGTTGATACCGCATCCGAATCACATACTCCTGGTCGGTCGTGCGCGCCGCTTGCGGCGTGATGAGGGCGCACGGTGGCGGCTCTCGGTCGTCTAACCGATACGGATGTGGCTCGCGATTTTCGAACACCGGAGTCCCTTTCGGCACCCTGAACCAGATATTCCCGTAAATAGCATCTCTGCGGCCGGTTGTCGCCGTGAGCGGCCCCGTATTGCGTCCGACCAGCTTTTCAAGGTCCGCCTGATTACAAACGATTTCGAAATGTATCTGGCCGGTCTGCCCATATACCTGCCCCGCGATACCGATTACATCCTTTCGATAGACTTTCCTACCCGCGACCAGCGACGGTGTCACTGTCTGCAAATGCATGTAGATCGAGAAGAAGCTCACGCTTGCACTGTCACCGTCGCCTATTTGCGTCGAATGTCTGATCACTACGCAGCCGTCGTCCGTCCGCACATTGCGGTATGACAAGGCCGGCTTCTCACTGGCGTCGGTCTGTCGTGCATAGATGATCGTTCCGTCGGCGATGGCACGGACGGGAGCAGCCGCACCGTGCGCATCGCGAGGTGCAATGAGGTGCGCGCCACCATGCCAGCCAAGGTTGTAGCTGACCGGATATGCGCCGTTTCCTGGTGCGCATTCCTGCATTCCAGCGGCACACAAATCGTGATCAGGAACGACAGTGTTGCCCGCTTCGGCGGAATCCATTTCGTGACCTGGTATCGGCGACAAAAACGGGGGGCTTATTAGCATTGCTTAGCTTACTCACTATTCATAGTCAGAAAAATTGCGAATTCGATGACTCATATTTTTTGATGTTTTCGAAGCGCGTAGCAAAACTTGTTCGATCCTACGCGTCAATTTCATCTCGAAAAATTCTCTTACGCAATCTGACGCATCACGCCATGCCGTGACGTCGCCCTCCCAGTCGGCGTAAGCTATCGGTGACAATTCGCTTGATCAACACAGAAGCATCACCAACTCGTATGGAGGCTTCATCGCAATGTCGCTGCCGAACGCTCCCGTTTCTACCTCTTCCGCCACCCAAACCACCGGCGCGCGTCTTGTCGTCGACGCCCTGCTGACGCACGGCGTCGAACGTGTTTTCTGTGTTCCCGGCGAGAGCTTTCTCGCCGTGCTCGATTCGCTGCACGACGAAACAGACCGCATCCAGACCATCGTCTGCCGGCACGAAGCAGCGGCCGCGAACATGGCCGAAGCAGTCGGCAAATTGACCGGACGTCCGGGCGTCGCCATCGTCACGCGCGGACCGGGCGCGACGCATGCATCGATCGGCGTGCACACCGCGTTTCAGGATTCCACGCCGATGATCCTGCTGATCGGCCAATGCGCGCGCGAGCATCTCGATCGCGAGGCCTTTCAGGAAATCGACTACCGGCGCATGTTTGGTCAGATGGCGAAATGGGTCGCGCAAATCGATGATCCGAAACGCATTCCCGAGTATCTGAGCCATGCGTTTCACACGGCGACGTCGGGGCGTCCGGGGCCAGTCGTGTTGTCGTTGCCGGAAGATGTGTTGAGCGATGCGTGCGACCTTGTTGCCGGCGCGCCCGCGTACAAGCGTGTGGCAGCGTCGCCGTCCGCAGCGCAGATAGAAGAGTTGCGTCGATTGCTGGAAGGCGCGCAACGGCCGGTGGTGATTGCCGGTGGCAGCGGTTGGACACCTGCGGCATGTGCCGACCTGCAACGCTTCGTCGAGAATTGGCAATTACCGATCGGCCTTGCGTTCCGCTTCCAGGACACACTCGACAACGAGCATTCGAACTATGCGGGTGATGTCGGCCTCGGCATCAATCCGGCGCTTGCTCAACGTATCCGCGATGCGGACCTGCTACTCACGCTAGGCCCACGGCTAGGCGAAGCAACGACGAACGGCTACACGCTGCTCGACATTCCGAAGACGAAACAAACTCTGGTGCATGTGCATCAAGGCGCGGAAGAACTCGGGCGCGTCTACGCGGCGGATCTGCCGATCGTGTCCGGCATGCCGGAACTGGCGGCGTTGCTTGCGGCGTTGAGGCCGTCTTCCGACAAGCTCGCATGGACCGGCGCCGCGGAAGAAGCACATCGTGCGTATCTCGACTGGCGCAAGCCACGCCCGATTCCTGGCGACGTGCAAATGGGCGAAGTCATCCAGCAGTTGCGCGCGCATCTACCTGAAGACGCGATCCTCACAAACGGCGCGGGCAACTACGCCACGTGGTTGCATCGGCATTTTTCATATCGGCATTTCCGCTCGCAACTCGCGCCGACCAGTGGCGCGATGGGCTACGGCGTACCCGCGGCGATTGCGGCGAAGTCGATGTATCCGCAACGCGCCGTGGTCGCATTAGCCGGCGACGGCTGCTTCATGATGTCCGCGCAAGAACTCGCGACGGCAATGCAGTACGACCTGCATGTCATTTTCATCGTCGTGAACAACAGCCACTTCGGCACGATCCGGATGCATCAGGAACGGCACTATCCGAATCGCGTGCACGGCACCGGTCTAACGAATCCGGACTTTGCGGCATTCGCAAAGTCGTTCGGCGCGCATGGAGAGACGGTGGAGCGGACTGAAGATTTTCTGCCGGCGTTGCAGCGTTCTTTGGAAGCGAAACGCGCGGCCGTGATAGAGATTCGCATGCCGCAGGAGGCGAGTACGCCGGGCGCAACATTGGAGCAGATTCGCGAGCAGGGAAGGAAACTGCGCGGGGAGACGGCTTAGCGTAAAAAGGCGTGTGGGCAACGTCCCTCTGCGCCGGCGAGTCTTAAGTCGAATCTTTGACGTACAGCAGACTTACCATGCGATCACCTTGTGCACCGTTTGACGAATCGGCTAGGGTAGCCATTCGTCTGAACGATTCAAGGAGTCGATATGCTTAAGGCTGCGGTATTTGCAGGTGCGTTGGGACTGTCGAGCGCGGTGTTGGCAATGGACGTGTCCTGTCCAGTTCATCCCACGGCAGAATGGCTAAAGGAGAGTGACGCCCGTGCGCAGATCGAAGTGCAAGGCTACAAGATCGCGAAATTCGAGATCGACGACAACTGCTATGAAGTCGAGGCCTACAACCAAGACGGCAGAAAGATGGAATTGAACTACGACACCAAGACGCTTGCAGTCATTCGGCAGAAGATGGACTGACGCCATCGGTCCAGGCAAGCAGCACAAACCCAAAGCACCATAAAAAAACCCCGCCGAAGCGGGGTTCCCGACATCAAAGCGAGCAGCGAAAAAAACCGCTTACTTCCCGCCCACGCTTTGCAGCGTCGTCCACTTGCCGTCGACAACCTTGTACAACGTGATGCCGCCGTTCTTCAGGTCGCCCTTGCCGTCGTACGCGAGGTTCGCTGCCGTCACTGCCGGCATCGAGGTCTTCGCGAGCAGCGGCAGATACTTGGCCGGATCGGTCGAGTTAGCCTTCTTCATCGCGTCGAACATCGCCATTGCGCCGTCGTAAGCGTACGGCGAGTACGTTTGCACGTCTTCGTTGAAACGCTTCTTGTACTTCGCGACGTAGTCCTTGCCACCCGGCATTTCTTCCAGCGGCAGGCCGGCGAGCGATGCCACCGTACCGTTCGCTGCGTCACCCGCGATCTGGATGAACGTCGGCGTGTGGACCATTTCGCCGCCCATCAGCGGTGCCTTGATGCCCAGCGCCTTCATCTGCTTGACCATCGGTGCCGCTTGCGAATCCGCGCCGCCGTAATAGATCAGGTCCGGGTTGACCGACTTCAGCTTGGTCAGGATCGACTTGAAGTCGACAGCCTTGTCGTTCGTGTATTCACGATCGACGATCGAGCCGCCCGCTGCCTTCGCTGCCTTTTCGAACTGATCAGCCAGACCTTGGCCATAAGCCGTGCGGTCGTCGACGATCGCGATCTTCTTCACGCCCAGGGTCTTCACCGCGAACGTGCCGGCGACCGAACCTTGCTGCGTGTCGGACGTCATCATGCGGAACGTGGTCTTGAAGCCTTGCTGGGTGTACTCAGGCGCCGTCGCCATTGCGATTTCGGGGATGCCCGCGTTCGCGTAGATGCGCGAAGCCGGAATCGTGGTGCCCGAGTTGAAGTGGCCGAGCATGCCCTTGATACCGTCATCCACCAGCTTTTGTGCAACGGTCGTGCCGGTGCGCGGGTCAGCCTGGTCGTCGGCCGAATCCAGCACGAAGCGAACCGGCTTGCCGCCGATCACCGGCTTGGTGGCGTTCATGTCTTCCACAGCCAGCGTGATGCCGTTCTGGAAGTCCTTGCCGTAGTGTGCCTGCGCGCCCGTCATCGGACCGGCAAAACCGATCTTCACGTCTTCGGTCGATTGAGCGTTGGCCGTCCCCGCCAGCGACATTGCTGCAACCAGCGCTGCGCCTGCCAGCTGTTTCATTTTGTGTTGCATAGCTTCTCCTTGGTACCAGGTGTGGATGGAGCGGTTTTTCGGGGTCGCCGTACCGCTTCCGTTTTTTTGAAGTAATCGATGAGGTTCGCTCAACCGATCGTCATCAAATTCGCATTACCGCCTGCTGCTGCCGTATTCACGCTGACCGAGCGTTCCGTCAACAGACGCTCGAGCGCATAGTCCTCATCGCCGCTTTCCAGCGCGCGCGCCGCGACGCCCTGCACCGAGACGATCGGCCCCGCGCGTTTCGCAACTTCCTTCACCAGCGCCAGCAGTTCGTCGCTATCGCCTTCGAACAGCACGGCGTCGAACGGCGTATCGGCGCTCTTCTTCACGCTTGCGTAAGACTTCAACGCGGCGGGCAGTTGCGACACCAATTGTTCACCAGCCGCGCCTTCAAACAAGGCGCGATTTCCCGTAGCCAGCGCCGCAGCGAATTGCACTCGCGCACCGCTTGCCGTCGAGGCGATACACAGCACGGTACCGCGCGCTCCCAGCGTGTACGTGTTGCGCTCGCCGGTCGGCCCAGACAATACCGCAGTCGCGCCCGCCGGCACATGCGACAAATAACCGTCGCAGCGTGCGGCCAGCACCGGCTGCTGTTCGCTGATCAGCCAGTCGCGCAGCGCCGTCAAGGCCGCGGACGGATTATCCCCGTTCGCGCCCGCTTGCGGCACATCAACGATCAATGCATCGGCCAGCGACTTCGGCAACCCAGCCGGCCGCGTCGCCAGCAAACGCTGCAGATACAGCGCGCCACCTGCTTTAGGACCCGTACCCGACAAACCTTCACCGCCGAACGGCTGAACACCCACCACCGCGCCGATCACATTGCGGTTCACGTAGATGTTGCCGACATGCGCGCGGCTGATCACGTGAGCGATCGTTTCGTCGATCCGCGTGTGAATGCCAAGCGTCAGGCCGTAGCCGGTTGTGCGGATCTGTTCGAGCAGCTTGTCCAGCTGGCTGCGGCGGTAACGCACCACATGCAGCACCGGGCCGAACACCTCACGCTTCAATTCGTCGATGCTGTCGAGTTCGATCAGCGTCGGCGGAACAAACGTGCCCTGGCCCGCGCCTTCCGGCATCGGCAGTTGTTCGACCTTGCGGCCTTTCTCGCGCATCGCCGCGACGTGTGCGTCGATTCCGCGCTTCGCATCGAGGTCGATCACCGGGCCGACGTCGATCGACAGGCGATCAGGATTGCCCACCGACAGTTCGCGCATCGCGCCCGTCAGCATTTCGAGCGTGCGGTCCGCAACATCTTCTTGTAGACAAAGAACGCGCAACGCGGAACACCGTTGACCGGCAGAATCGAACGACGACTGCAACACGTCCGCCACCACCTGTTCAGCCAGCGCCGAGGAATCGACGATCATCGCGTTCTGGCCGCCAGTTTCGGCGATCAGTGGAATCGGCTTGCCTTCCGGATCGAGACGATTCGACAGCGTCTTGTTGATCAGACGCGCGACTTCGGTCGAACCGGTGAACATCACCGCACGGGTGCGCGGATCGGCCACCAGCGCTGCGCCAACCGTTTCGCCATTGCCCGGCAGCAGTTGCACCGCGCCCGCCGGCACGCCGGCTTCGCGCAGGATACGCACGGCTTGCGCGGCGATCAGCGGCGTTTGCTCGGCCGGCTTCGCGAGCACGGTGTTACCCGCCGCCAAAGCTGCAGCCACCTGGCCCATGAAAATCGCCAGCGGGAAATTCCACGGGCTGATACAGACCACCGGACCAAGCGGGCGATGCGTGTCGTTGGAGAATTCGTTGCGGATCTGCGTGGAGTAATAGCGCAGGAAATCGATCGCTTCTCGGATTTCCGCGACCGCGTTCGCCAGCGACTTGCCGGCTTCACGCACCACTAGACCCATCAACGTGTGCATCTGGGCTTCGAGCAGATCGGCGGCACGCGCGAGGCAATCGGCGCGGGCATCGACCGGCGTCGCTTGCCAGATCGGTGCGGCGGCGACTGCGTGGGCCATTGCGGCGCTCACATGTTCCGAGGTCGCTTCCACCACAGTACCGACGAGGTCACGGTGATCGGCCGGGTTGCGCACATCACGCGCGACGCCCACGGCGATTTCGTTGTCTTCGAGCATCGGTGCGGCGCGCCACGGATGATGCGCGCTCGCCAGCAACGCCGACGACAGCGAGGCCAGACGATGTTCGTTCGACAGATCGAGGCCCATCGAATTAAGACGCTCGGCGCCGAACAGATTGCGCGGCAGCGGAATTTTCGCGTGCGGCGCGCCGAGCGGGACGATCTTCGAAGCTTCGTCGACCGGGTCGGCGATCAGGTCCTTGATCGCGACGTTTTCATCGGCGATACGATTCACGAACGACGTGTTCGCGCCGTTTTCCAGCAGGCGGCGCACGAGGTACGCGAGCAGCGTTTCATGCGTGCCGACCGGCGCATACACGCGGCACGGACGGTTCAGCTTGTCGCGGCCGGTGACTTCCTCATACAGCGGTTCACCCATGCCGTGCAGGCATTGGAACTCGTACTGGCCGGGGTAGTAGTTATTGCCCGCGAGGTGATAGATCGCCGACAGCGTGTGCGCGTTGTGCGTGGCGAACTGCGGATAGACGGCATCCGGCGCGCTGAGCAGCTTCTTCGCGCAGGCAAGGTAGGAAACGTCCGTGTAGATCTTGCGCGTGTAGACCGGATAGCCTTCAAGGCCGTCCACTTGTGCGCGCTTGATTTCGGTATCCCAGTACGCGCCCTTCACGAGGCGGACCATGATGCGGTGACGGCTGCGGCGCGCCAGATCGATCAGGTATTCGATCACGAACGGGCAGCGCTTCTGATACGCCTGCACCACGAAACCGATGCCGTTCCAGCCAGCCAGTTCCGGATCGAAGCACAGCGCTTCGAGCAGGTCGAGCGAGATTTCGAGGCGGTCGGCTTCTTCAGCGTCGATGTTCAGGCCGATGTCATAGCGGCGCGCGAGGATCGCCAGCGAACGCACGCGCGGCAGCAACTCGCTCATCGTGCGTTCCTGCTGCGAACGCGAGTAGCGTGCGTGCAGCGCGGAGAGCTTGATCGAGATGCCCGGGCCTTCGTAAATGCCGCGGCCGCCGGCTGCCTTGCCGATCGCGTGGATCGCCTGTTCGTACGAGGCGTAGTAGCGTTGCGCGTCGGCTTCGGTGGTCGCCGCTTCGCCTAGCATGTCGTACGAGTAGCGGAAGCCGCGTGCTTCGTACTTGCGGCTGTTGGCGAGCGCCTCGGAGATGTTCTCGCCGGTGACGAACTGCTCGCCCATCAGGCGCATCGCCATATCGACGCCCTTACGGATCAGCGGTTCGCCGCCCTTGCCGATCAGGCGCGTGAGCGCCGACGAGAGACTCGCCTCGCTGTTGGTCCCCACCAGTTTGCCGGTGATCATCAAGCCCCACGTCGCGGCGTTGACGAACAGCGACGGCGCCTGGCCGACGTGCGACTTCCAGTCGCCCTTGCTGATCTTGTCGCGGATCAGCGCGTCGCGCGTGGCGCGATCCGGAATACGCAGCAGCGCTTCGGCGAGACACATCAGCGCCACGCCTTCCTGGCTCGACAGCGAAAACTCGTGGATCAGACCTTCGACGCCACCACCCTTGCTCTTGCCGCGCAGCGTTTCGACCAGCTTGCCGGCCATCGCCTGCACGTCGCCCGCGAGATTGGCCGGCAGACGCGCCTGGCCAAGAAGGAACGGCACACATTCCGGCTCGGGGCGGCGATACGCGGCGGTGATCGCCGCGCGCAGCACCGATTGCGGTTGCACGTTCTGCGCGAATTCGAGGAACGGATGCGATGCACCGTCTTCCTCGTGCTCCACCGCGGCGCCGTCAGCCAGATCGGCCGAGCCCGTGTGGCCCGACAATTCAGGCGGCAATTGGCCGTGCTCGATCTTTTCGAGGTACGCGAAGATCGCCTGCTTGATCAGCCAGTGCGGAGTGCGTTCGAGCCGGGTGGCGGCATCTTTCAGCCGGGAACGCAGGAGGTCGTCGACCTTGACGCCAAGGGTGGTGCTAGCCATGTTTCCTTCTTCGGATACCAAACGAATTCGGTGGGGAAAGACTAAAAGTTGGGCGAATCGTACGCCTCCAAATAAAAAGGTGCAACCATGCGTTGAGCATGGTTGCACCTTTTCGAAAGCCCTATACGGCGGGGGTTTGCGCCGAATGGCGCTGCGCGTGGCAACTGCGGTTGCGATCAGTACTTTCCCTGGCGTGATTCTTTTCGCTTTTACCCTTATCAGATTGCTCGGCGCGCCGTTATACAGAATATGGATGGTCGCGGCCGCAAGGCACGCACATAAAAACGGTACGGGGTTTTAGAGGACTGGCGAAATGGAAAAGTGGTTAGTGATATTGGGCATCTGGGCGATGTGCGCCACGTGCGGCGTGCTTTTCATCCGCGGCGCGACGCGTGGCCCGGGCAAACATGAGACGGAAGAAAGGCGGGCGCGTCCGGCATCGCGCGCATCGGCTGGCGATGCGCGGGCAGCTTTGAACGATTGAGAGGGGCTAAGCCCGGCGGCTAATGATGGACATCAAGAAGCCGTTCCTCGACTGACACCGCAAAGCAAATACACGCCGCCCGGCTCACACCGGGCGGCGCTGCAGACGCACGCGTCAATGCCGGGGAATGGGGTCGTACTGCGCGCAGGTGTCGTCGGGTGAAACGAGCTGGTCGTGCAGACGGCAAAGCCGGCTGTCAGCCACGCTCGCGCCGAACCCGGAACTGAACACGGCGAGACCCGGAATGCTCTGCTCCAGTGAATGCCGATCCTCAGCGCGATACCGGCAGTTTGCACAGCGCGCCGCGCACGCATCGAAGCGTGCCTGGGCCGTGCCGGCGATGCGGACCGCCTCGCTCATCACGAGCCCTGCCCCAAGCTACTCCAGTACGGTGCGAACACGTGCGCGGACAGCGCGTAGCCGATGGCGATATTGACGACCACGCCCGCCGTAAAGGCCAGGAACGGTTTCAGGCCGGTGGCCGAAAGCGCGCGCAGGCGCGTGGTCAAGCCGATGCTCAGGAAACAGAACGTGAATGCCCATGTCCGTAGCGCGGTGATCGGCGCGACGAATTCGGGCGTGACGACCTTGCGGTAGTCGGCCAGCGAGTAGTGGCTGGCGATCCACGTCACCAGCGCCGACGCAATCACGAAGCCGATCACGAACTTCGGAAACCGCGCCCAGATTTCACCGGCGTTCGCCTTCGCTTTGACGCCGCTGTCCTGCGACTCCCAGCGCGTCGTCGCGACGATGGCGAGCACGAACGCCCAGATACCGATCCAGATATCGCGGCCGACCACCTTCATCAGCGTGAACGCCTGCAGCGATGCTTCGGGGGCGCCCGCAATCGCTCCGCCCGCGTGCTTCGCGAAGTCGCCGTAAGCTTGCGCGGCGGCAATACCCGCAGCGTCGGCGAATTCGGACGTGCCGATCCATGCGCCCGCCACGGCTGTCGAGAGTCCCAGCGAGCGCGACGCAAAGGGCAGCACGAAAATCATCACAATCGCCCACAAGACCACCAGCGTAATCGCCACCGATGCCTGTTCGCGTTTGGCGCGCACCGCTCCGGCAATCGCGATCGCCGCCGACACGCCGCACACCGCGCCGCCCACGCCCAGCACGGCCGCGAACCGCCGGTCGAGACCGAGCGCCTTGGCGACAAGGAAGATCACGAAGAACGTCACGAGCGAAACGATGGTCGCCTGTCCGACCGCGACCGGCCCCGCCCACACCAGCAAGGTGAACGGCAGCGTCGCGCCGAGCAACACGATGCCGACCTTGATATAAAACTCCACGCGCAGGCCCGCTGAAAACCACTCGGGCAACGTGAACACATTGGAAATCAGGAGGCCGAGCGCCAGCGCAACCAATGGCGGCTCGAGGTTGTACTTCGACGCATTGACCCACGCGCCCAGCGTGAAAATCAGCGCCGACGCGATGAACAGGATCAGGAACGAGCCCAGGAAAATGCCGACCCGCTGCTTCAACGCGGCAAGGCTCACGCCGAATAGCACGGCGAACACGACGAACAGCGCGACATAGTTCGGCAGGTGCTTGCTGATATCCTGCGCAGCCTGCCCCACGCTCGCCCATTTGGCCGGCGCCACCGCCAGCCACTTGATGCTGCTGCCCGAGGCGAACAGCGCCCAGGCAATCACGATCACCAGCAGGCCGATCCAGACGGCCCACCAGTCTTCAGTTGAAAAGAGCCCGCCGCCGTGTGCGCTATGGTCACTGCGCGGTTTGCTGGGCGCGGCGCCGGTCGGCAACGTCTGGTTGGTATCGCTCATCGCAAATGCCCCGAGGAAGTTGAGGTGCATCGGCGCGGGATTTTTGAGTTTTGCCTGAAGGTGCGCCGATTCGGCGAAATATAGGCGAGCGGTGGCGCAAAACGAAACGACCATTCGCTCTATGAATATGACTTAAAGGAGTAATGCCGCGAAGCTGTCGCGAAGAGACCGACAACAGGCGTCAGATGTCGAGGGGATCGACTTCGAGATTCCAGCGCAGCACGCCTTTCAGGCCGCGCAGCATCGGTTGCCAGGCGCGCAACGTGGCCTGCAACGCGGCTCGCGACGCGCTTTCGATCAGCAATTGCGCCCGATGCACGTGCATCACTTTGACGATGGTGAGCGGCACGGCGTCATAGACCGTCACGCGCCCGGCGGCCGGGATCTCCGTCAGCGCGGCTGCGGCTTGCTGCAGGAACGCGAGCGCGGCTTCGAGCGTGCGACCTTCGGCGCGTAGCAAAGCCTGATAGGCGAACGGCGGCAGATGGGCGTCGCGCCGCTCGGCCAGCGTCGAATTCGCAAAGCCGACGTAGTCATGCCGCCCCAGCGCGTGATACAGCGCATGGCGCGGATAGCGCGTCTGCACCAGCACTTCGCCCGGCAAACCGGCGCGGCCCGCGCGGCCGCTCACTTGCATCAATTGCGCGAAGAGGCGCTCGCTCGCGCGGAAGTCGTGTGAGAACAAGGCGGTGTCGGCGTTCAGCACGCCGACCAGCGACACCCGCTGGAAGTCGTGACCCTTTGCGATCATCTGCGTGCCGACGAGGATGTCGACCTCGCCCGCGTGGACATCGGAAAACAGCGCCTGCGCGCTGCCTTTGCGGCGTGTGCTGTCGGCGTCGATGCGCAGCACGCGGGCGCCGGGCACCGCGCTTGCCAGCGTTTCTTCGACGCGTTGCGTGCCGCGCCCCATTGGCGCGATGTCGACATTGCCGCACTCCGGGCACGAGCGCGGAATGCGCGATTCCCAGCCGCAGTGGTGGCAGCGCAGTGCACGCTCGGGTTTATGCAACACGACGTAGGCGCTGCAACGTGGGCAACCGGCCACCCAGCCGCAGGCGTCGCAGGAGAGCTGTGGCGCGTAGCCGCGCCGGTTCAGGAACACGAGACTTTGCTCGCCACGCTCGAGCCGCGCCTTCAACGCCGCGATCAACGGCCCGGACAAACCCTCCACCGAGGCTCGCCCGCGCCGCCGCTCTTCTTCCAGATCGATCAACCTGACGGTCGGCAGGACGGCCTCGGCAACTGCGCGGCGCGACAGCGTGAGACGTTTATAGCGTCCCTGATCCGCCTGCCACCAGCTTTCCAGCGACGGCGTAGCCGAACCGAGCACAACCGGTAAACCGAGTTGCTTGCCGCGATAGATCGCCAGATCGCGTGCCGAATAGCGCAAGCCTTCCTGTTGCTTGTAGGCCGGATCGTGTTCCTCGTCGACGACGATGATCGCGAGTTTCGGCAGCGAGGCCAGCACGGCCAGCCGCGTGCCGAGCACGATGCGAGCACGCCCGGTGTGCGCCGCGAACCAGTTGCGGGCGCGTTCGCCTTCCGCGAGGCCGCTGTGCAGCGTGACGATCGAGGTGCCTTCGAGCGCGGCAAAGCGCGCACGGAAGGCCGACTCGAACTGCGGCGTCAGATTGATTTCGGGGACGAGGACGAGCGCCTGCGCGTCAGGCGTCGCCGCCAGAATCTCGGCGAGCGCGCGCAGATACACCTCGGTTTTGCCGCTGCCCGTCACGCCATGCAGCAGGAAGGGCGCGAAGCCGTTCGCGTCGCGGATCGCTTCGACCGCAGTCGCTTGTTCGTCGGTGAGGGTGGGTAGGACGGGTGCGGGTGTATCTGGCGACGCGGGGGTGGCGAGCACCTCGGCGGCTTCGATCACCTCAAGCACGACCCAGCCTTCGGCTTGCCATGCGTCGAGGGTTGCAATGGCCTTGGGGTGAAGCGCGCGAGCGTCTGCGGCGCTCAGAAACTCGGCCTCCGCCAAGGCTTGGGCAAGCTTGCGCAATGCGCTTGCGCGCGCCGGCAATGTTTCCGGCAACGCGGCGCGACCCTCGGCGGTCAGGCTGTAGCGCTCCTCAGGTGCGAACAGGCGCGACCAGCGCGACGCATCACGCAGGGCTTGCGGCAAAGCAGGCAGGGCCACTTCCCCGAGGCCGCGCTGATAGTAGTCGGCGGCGAAGGCTGCGAGCCGCAGCCATTCGGTCGACACGGGCGGGCAGGCGGTACAGACATGGGCGACTGCTCGCAGGCGATCAGCGGGTACGTCACTGTGAGTGGTCACTTCGCACACAAGACCCACCACGTGACGCTTGCCGAACGGCACGCTCACCATCATGCCCGGCGCGACACGTTCGGGCGTGTCGCAGCGGTAGTCGAACAAAGTCGGCAGCGGATGGTCCAGCGCGACGCGGACGTACACTTCACTCACGCCGCGATGTGTATCGGGTGAACGGATGCGGCATGACGCCGCGTCACGGTGCACATTGAGCAAACGACGATCCCATCGAAGTTAAAGTAAAACTTCAATTTCGGCGCTAAGTTTTGGATTCGGCTGAACAATTGCAATCGGTCCGCTTGCCTGTGGATAACTTTGTTGAGAACTTCGTTCAGATGGGCCGGGAACCGCGCTGCAGCGGCCTTCTGTGGGTTTCCGCACATTTTGCCGTGAACCCTTGAAACCCTTGCCAGACAAGGCTTAGATCAAATGCGCCTGCAATGTGCAAGGGCTAGGGCACGACGAAAGCTTCTACCGCGCCGCAGCGTGATTAATGTGCATAAGTCAAGTCTTGACTTTCGCAAGACCGCCATCTGACGGCCTGTAGACTACAAATATTCCCTTAGGGCGAGAGCCCAGTTCGCTGCGTTGCAACAAAAATGGCAACGTTTTCGGCGTCAGCTTGGTGCATGCGCGCCGCTGCGAATCGCGCGGCTATGACGATGAACTTCATCCACGAGTTCAGCAACATTCTCCGGCGGCGTGAACTGCGAAATGCCGTGGCCGAGATTGAAAACGTGGCCAGGATGATTGCCGAAGCTGTCGAGCACGGCGCGGGCTTCCATGCGGATTGCGGCCGGCGGCGCAAACAGTACCGAAGGATCGATATTGCCTTGCAGCGCCACCTTGCTACCCACGCGCTCGCGCGCCTTGCTCAGGTTCACGGTCCAGTCGAGCCCCACCGCATCCACGCCGATATCGGCGATCTCGTCGAGCCACAACCCGCCGCCCTTCGTGAAGGTGATCACCGGCACTTTTTCTCCGTCGTGATCGCGTTTCAGTTGGCTCACCACCTGCTGGATGTATTGCAACGAGAAGCGTTGGTAGACGCCATCCGCGAGCGCCCCGCCCCACGTGTCGAAGATCATCACGGCTTGCGCGCCGGCTTCGATCTGCGCATTCAGGTACGCCGCAACCGACTTCGCGTTGACGTCGAGAATGCGGTGCATCAGGTCCGGACGCGCGTACAGCATCGATTTGACGGTGCGGAAATCCGCTGAACCGCCACCTTCCACCATGTAGCACGCCAGTGTCCACGGGCTGCCCGAAAAGCCGATCAGCGGCACGCGCTGGCGGCCTTGCGCGTCGGTCAGCGCGGTGCGGATTTCGCGCACGGCGTCGGTCACGTAGCGCAGCGTGGCGTCGATGTCGGGAACGGCAAGGCGCGCCACATCGTCTTCCGTGCGCACCGGACGAGCGAATTTCGGGCCTTCGCCGGCGACGAACTCGAGACCCAGGCCCATGGCATCAGGCACGGTGAGGATGTCGGAGAACAGGATCGCGGCGTCGAGCGGATAGCGCTCGAGCGGCTGCAGCGTGACTTCCGTTGCGTACGCCGGGTTCTTCGCCAGACCGAGGAAACTGCCCGCGCGACCCCGCGTGGCATTGTATTCCGGCAGGTAGCGGCCAGCCTGCCGCATCAGCCAGATCGGCGTGTAGTCGGTCGGCTGGCGCAGCAGCGCGCGCAGGAAAGTGTCGTTCAGGAGTTTATGGGCCACGTTGCGTACGACTGAAGGCAAAGGAGCATTTTACCGGACCCGGCAGCCCGCATCGCGCTTGATGCGGGCAATAACTGTGGCGCACCTTGCTTGCGACCGGCTTTTTTGCTGCCCGGTGCGGCGCCATGACTCAGCTGAACGGCCAATGTTCAAGCGTGAGTTGCCGGGCTATCATCCGACGGCCTTACCAGACAATTACGCGCAACCAAGGAGACTCGATGAACAAGGCAGCACTCGCACTGCTCGGCGTTTTGACCGGTGTTTTGATGCACGCCGGCGTGGCTCAGGCGCAGACCGCCGCCACCGCCGCGGCGCCCTCGCGGCTTGACGAAATCCTCGCGCGCGGCACGCTGCGCGCCTGTACAACCGGCGATTACAAGCCGTACTCGTTTTACAAGGCAGACGGCCAGTTCGAAGGCATCGATATCGATATGGCGGAGTCGCTCGCCAAATCGCTCGGGGTGAAAGCGGAATTCGTCAAGACATCGTGGCCGAACCTGATGAACGACTTCGTGGCGAAATGCGACGTCGGCGTGGGCGGTGTTTCGCCGACGCTCGAGCGCCAGAAGCGCGCGTTTTTTACGCAGGCGTACATGATCGACGGCAAGACGCCGATCGTGCGGTGTGACGACGTCAACAAGTATCAAACGGTGGCGCAGATCGACCAGCCGGCAACCCGCGTGATCGTCAATCCGGGCGGTACCAACGAGCGTTTCGCCAAGCAGTATTTCCCACATGCGAACCTGACCGTCTATCCGGACAACGTGACGATCTTCAAGCAGATCCTCGCCGGCAAGGCCGACGTAATGGTGACGGATGCGTCGGAGACCTTGCTGCAACAAAAGCTGAATCCGGGCCTTTGCTCGGTGCATCCGGACAAGCCTTTCCAGTATGGCGAGAAGGCTTGGCTGCTGCCGCGTGGCGATGTCGCGTTCCAGCAATACGTCGATCAGTGGTTGCACCTTGCGCGAGCGACCGGCGAATATCAGGCGATCTCGGATAAGTGGCTGAAGTAAGTTGCACGGGCCGGCCAGTGTCCCCGCTCAATCTGAAAAACGAAGTGGTTTGATTGATTAATAGGTCCGCATGGCCGGCACAATCATGTAACCAGACCCCGAGGCACTACGCAAAACTCGAACAATGCGATTGAACAGGGGTCCAACAAACCGGTCGTTTGCACGTCCACCGCATATGCGCGGGGTGTTGCAGCGCAGCGCATGTGTTTGCCCAGGAATCGAGCGACTTCGTAACGCTAGAAAAACGCCGGTAATACAGCCGGTCCGCCCCGGAAAAGATGCGCATGCAACTATTTCATGCGGAATCGACTGAACGGATTACGCCGCAGTATGCGTCGCGAATAGCATCAATCAAGCGTATGAAATTGCGTAACAGTCATCGGTAAAAATTACGTTTAAAACGTTTCGGATTGGAAATAAGTCCCGCGACGCCTTATCTGGCGGGCGTTACAACCTGAAACACTTTGTTACCGCGCTCGTAGGTTAATTCGCCCACAATGCCCTCAACGGTTTCAACACGGATGTGGCTGGGTGCGTGGTGTGAGCGGATACGATGCACTTGCCGGTCGGCGTTTGCCGAAGCCCTGTGAAGGGGCATCCCTGCTGGGGCCGTAGTCGACGCAGGGTCGTCGTCTCAGTTGGTTCCATCTTTGGTCTCCTCGCGCTAACCCCGTAGCGTGTGGTTTTTAGCGGGCTCCAGGCCCGCTTTTTTTTCGTCTGGTCAAACGTTTGCGCGCTTCCCGGCGGGTCGATTTCCGGCCCACGGGTTCATTCGATGGCAAACGGTTTTCCCAAAATGCAGGCCGGCGCCGCGCGAAGATTCGCGCGGCGCCGAACCCGATTGGCCATCAGGCTGTCTTGTCTGCCTGGATCTTCAATTCGCTGATCATCCGTTCTCGCATGACGAACTTCTGCACCTTGCCGGTCACCGTCATCGGCAATTCGTCGACGAAGCGGATGTACTTCGGCACCTTGTAGTGCGCGATCTGGCCCTGGCAGAACTGCTGGATTTCCTCCGCTGTGGCCTGCTCTCCTAAGCGCAATACGATCCACGCACACACTTCCTCGCCGTACTTAGCGTCGGGCACGCCGAAAACCTGCACGCTCTGGATTTTCGGGTGGCGGAACAAAAACTCTTCGATTTCGCGCGGATAGATGTTTTCGCCGCCGCGAATCAGCATGTCCTTCAGACGGCCGACGATGTTGCAGTAACCTTCGGCATCGATCGTCGCCAGATCGCCGGTATGCATCCAGCCGTCGACGATGCTTTCCCGCGTCTTCGCTTCGTCCCCCCAATAGCCCTGCATCACCGAATAACCCTTGGTGCACAGTTCGCCCGTCTCACCGACCGGCACGATTGCGCCGAGCGGATCGACGATCTTCACCTCCAGATGCGGCTGGATACGACCGACCGTCGTGGTGCGTTTGTCGAGCGGATCAGTAGTCGAGCTCTGGAAGGACACCGGGCTGGTCTCCGTCATGCCGTAAGCGATCGTGATCTCGTTCAGATGCATCTTCGAGACGACCTTCTTCATCGTCTCGATCGGGCACGGTGAACCGGCCATGATTCCAGTGCGCAGACGCGAGAAGTCGTAAGTGGCGAAGCTCGGATGATCGAGTTCGGCGATGAACATGGTTGGCACTCCGTGCAGCGCGGTGCACTGCTCTTCGGCGACGGCCGCCAGCGTAGCGGCTGGATCGAAGCCCTCACCGGGGAACACCATATTCGCGCCGACCGATACGCAGGCCAATACCGCTAGCACCATGCCGAAGCAGTGATAAAGCGGGACGGGAATGCACAGGCCGTCCAGCTCCGTCAGGCGCATCGCCATTGCGATATAGCGCGCGTTGTTGACAACGTTCCTGTGGGTCAGTGTCGCGCCTTTCGGATTGCCGGTCGTGCCGCTGGTGAACTGAATGTTGATCGGGTCGTGGGAGGAAAGCGTCGCGCCGATGGCGTCGAGCCTGGCGACGTCGAGTGTTGCGCGGCCCTGCTCGATCACGTCGGAGAAGGTCAGCATGCCGAGCGTTTCCGTGTCGCACATACGGATCACGTAGCGCAGATCGGGCAGGCGCGCGGCGTGCAGTTCGCCCGGCGCCTGGGTCGCCAACTCCGGCGCGAGCTCCTGCAGCATCTCCAAGTACATCGACGTCTTGAAACGCTCTGCGGCAATGATCGCCTTGCAGCCCACCTTGTTCAACGCGTACTCGAGTTCGGCGAGCCGGTAAGCCGGGTTGATATTGACGAGCACGGCGCCAATGCGTGCCGTCGCGAACTGTGTAAGCAGCCATTCCACCCGGTTCGGCGACCAGATGCCGACGCGGTCGCCCTTCACGATGCCGAGTGCGAGGAGCCCAGACGCCAGCACATCGATTTCCTCGGCGAACTCCTTCCATGTCCAGCTGATTCCCTGCTCACGAAACACCACGGCTGGGCGCTCAGGGAAACGCGCCGCAGTGTCGCGCAAAAACTGGCCTACCGGGGCTTCACTCAACGGGATCTCGGTCGACCCGCGAACATACGACAGATTGTCTTTGGGTTCGATGAGTGCGCCTTCGCCTGACATGTGGGTTGCCATGGTGTTGTCTCCGTGAGCGGAAGCTCGCCCAGTCTATTGAAATGAAATTGAAATCGATTGTGCCACCGGCGTGTGTCCGTACGGCATCAAGTCTTACCCGCAGCGCATCGACGGCTAAAGGGCTCGCTTCAACTGCTGATCGTTCGATACGAATACACAATTTTGCTGACCTTTCCGTAAACGTCAAGTTAAGGTCAAAAAAAAGCAGCCACAAGGGCTGCTTTCTCTCTGATACGTGATGCTTAGTTCTGGCCGCGCAGCTTGCGCAGACGCTGGATCGCAGCGAGCTGAGCCGTCGCGTACGCCAGTTCCGCTTGCGCGGTGGCGTATTCGAGGTTCGAACCCGTGTTCTGCAGCGCTTCTTCTGCGCGCTTGCGTGCATCTTCGGCCTTGGCTTCGTCGAGATCCTTGCCGCGGATCGCCGTGTCGGCGAGAACCGTCACCGCGCCAGGCTGGATTTCGAGGATACCGCCGGCGACGAACACAAACTCTTCTTCGCCGTTTTCAGCTTCGATGCGCACCGCACCCGGACGAATCCGGGTGATGAGCGGCGTGTGGCCCGGCAGAATGCCGAGTTCACCTGCTTCGCCCGGCAGCGCGACGAACTTCGCCTGGCCCGAGAAGATCTGCTCTTCCGCGCTGACGACGTCTACTTTAATGGTTGCCATATCGACTCCTGTGGCGACTCGAGTTAGCGCTTTGGCGCTTACTCGGGTCCCATGCAAGGCTGGATTGAGTGTAGTAAGAGGCGCCGTTTTCGCGAAATGCTACCCCGCAGGCAGTATTTCAGCGCGAGCGGCGCCCGCTTCGTTACACCCGACCTTTACTGGATCTTCTTGGCCTTTTCGAAGGCTTCGTCGATCGTGCCGACCATGTAGAACGCTTGTTCCGGCAGGTGGTCGCACTCGCCTTCAACGATCATCTTGAAGCCACGAATCGTTTCCTTCAGCGGCACGTACTTGCCCGGCGAACCCGTGAACACTTCAGCGACGTGGAACGGCTGCGACAGGAAACGCTGGATCTTACGAGCGCGCGCCACGGCGAGCTTGTCTTCCGGCGCCAGTTCGTCCATACCCAGAATCGCGATAATGTCGCGCAATTCCTTGTAGCGCTGCAGCGTTTGCTGCACGCCGCGCGTGATTGCGTAGTGCTCTTCGCCGATCACGTTCGGGTCGATCTGACGCGAGGTCGAATCGAGCGGGTCCACTGCCGGGTAGATACCCAGCGAAGCGATGTCACGCGACAACACGACAGTTGCGTCCAAGTGGCCGAAAGTCGTAGCCGGCGACGGGTCGGTCAAGTCATCCGCAGGGACGTACACGGCCTGCACCGACGTGATCGAGCCGGTCTTGGTCGACGTAATACGCTCTTGCAGCTTACCCATTTCTTCAGCGAGAGTAGGCTGATAGCCCACTGCCGACGGCATACGGCCGAGCAGTGCCGACACTTCCGTGCCTGCCAGCGTGAAACGGTAGATGTTGTCGACGAAGAACAGCACGTCGAGGCCTTCGTCACGGAAGTGCTCAGCCATCGTCAGACCGGTCAGCGCGACGCGCAGACGGTTGCCCGGCGGCTCGTTCATCTGGCCGTACACCAGCGCGACCTTGTCGAGAACGTTCGAGTCCTTCATTTCGTGATAGAAGTCGTTCCCTTCGCGGGTACGCTCGCCAACACCAGCGAACACGGAGTAACCACCGTGTTCCTTAGCGATGTTGTTGATCAGTTCCATCATGTTCACGGTCTTGCCCACACCGGCGCCACCGAACAGGCCAACCTTACCGCCCTTGGCGAACGGGCAGATCAGGTCGATAACCTTGATGCCGGTTTCGAGCAGTTCCGTCGACGGCGACAGTTCGTCGAACGCCGGAGCCTTCTGGTGAATACCGCGAACCACGTCCGAGTTGATCGGGCCGGCTTCGTCGATCGGGCGACCCAGCACGTCCATGATCCGGCCGAGGGTCGGCTTGCCAACCGGTACGCTGATCGGCTTGCCGGTGTTCTTCACCGTCGTACCACGGCGCAGACCGTCCGAGGCACCCAGACAGATGGTACGGACGACGCCGTCGCCCAGCTGTTGCTGGACTTCGAGGGTCAGTTCCGAACCGTCGAGAATGAGCGCGTCGTAAATCTTCGGCATGTGGTCACGCGGGAATTCCACGTCGATCACCGCGCCGATGCACTGTACGATCTTGCCTTCTACCAAAGCAGTAGTACTCATCGCTTTTCCTTTAGATACTCAATTCTTCACTCGCGCAAAGGCGCAGTTTCGATGGGGGTGCGCCACGAGGGCGCACACGAAGCGGCGTGCCGGACCGTTAGGGTCAGACTGCCGCTGCGCCACCGACGATTTCCGACAGTTCTTTCGTGATCGCGGCCTGACGGCTCTTGTTGTACACGAGCTGCAGTTCGTTGATGACCGTCTTCGCATTGTCCGAAGCGGCCTTCATTGCGACCATCCGTGCCGACTGCTCCGATGCCATGTTTTCCGCGACGGCCTGATAGACCAGCGCTTCGACATAACGCACCAGCAGTTCGTCCACCACTGCCTGTGCATCCGGCTCGTAGATGTAGTCCCACTGCGTGCTCGGCGTCGTGCCGTCTTCGTCCTTGCGCTCGAACTGATCTGCCGACAGCGGCAGCAGTTGCTCGATCACCGGCTCCTGCTTCATCGTATTGACGAAGCGCGTGTACGCGAGGTACACCGCCGAAACCTTGCCTTCCGAGTACAGGTCGAGCTGCACCTTCACCGCGCCGATCAGCTTTTCCAGATGCGGCGTATCGCCCAGATGCACGACGTTCGACACCACCTTGGCGCGCAGACGATTCAGGAAACCCAGACCCTTGGTACCGATCGCAGTTGCTTCGATCGTCTTGCCCTGGCCTTCCAGTTCCTTGAACTTCTGCAGCGACGCACGCAGCACGTTAGTGTTCATCCCGCCGCACAGACCTTTATCGGTCGTGACGAGGATGATGCCGGCCGCTTTCGCGCCTTCGTTCGACACCATGAACGGGTGACGATACTCCGGGTTCGCACGGCTCATGTGTGCAGCGATATCGCGGACCTTGTCGGCATACGGGCGAGCAGCGCGCATGCGCTCCTGAGCGCGGCGCATCTTCGATGCGGCCACCATCTCCATCGCTTTCGTGATCTTGCGCGTGTTTTGCACGCTCTTGATCTTGCCGCGAATTTCCTTCATTCCAGCCATTGCTTGCTCCTTGATCGAAGCAGCGCGGGTTCAGTTGCCTGCGGCCCGCGCCGCTTCAAGGTCCGTTTATGCCTTGCGGATCATTCGCGGATCAATAAGCGCCGGACTTCTTGAAGTCTTTGAGAGCCGTATGCAGCAGGGCTTCGTCGTCCTTCGAGAGTTCCTTGGTATCTTCGATGCGCTTGATCAGGTCAGCGTGCTTCGACTTCAGGTAATCGCGCAGGCCCTTTTCGAACGGCAGCACTTGCGCGACTTCGAGGTCGTCGAGGTAACCGTTGTTCGCAGCGAACAGCGCGACAGCCAGTTCCCACACTTGCAGCGGCTGATACTGCGGCTGCTTCAGCAGTTCCGTCACGCGGCGGCCGCGTTCCAGTTGCTTGCGGGTTGCTTCGTCGAGGTCCGATGCGAACTGCGCAAACGCTGCGAGTTCACGGTACTGCGCCAGGTCGGTACGGATACCGCCCGACAGCTTCTTCACGACCTTGGTTTGAGCCGCACCACCCACGCGCGAGACCGACACACCGGCGTTAATTGCCGGGCGGATACCTGCGTTGAAGAGGTCGGTTTCCAGGAAGATCTGGCCGTCGGTAATCGAGATCACGTTCGTCGGAACGAATGCGGTCACGTCGCCTGCTTGCGTTTCAATGACCGGCAGTGCCGTCAGCGAACCGCTCTTGCCCTTCACTTCGCCGTTCGTGAACTTCTCGACGTACTCTTCCGAGACGCGAGCAGCACGCTCCAGGAGACGCGAGTGCAGATAGAACACGTCACCCGGATACGCTTCACGGCCCGGCGGGCGGCGCAGCAGCAGCGAGATCTGGCGGTATGCCCAAGCTTGCTTGGTCAGATCGTCATAAACGATCAGGGCGTCTTGACCGCGGTCGCGGAAGTATTCGCCCATCGTGCAGCCGGCGTACGGTGCGAGGTATTGCATCGCAGCCGATTCCGAAGCCGAAGCGGCCACGACGATCGTGTATTCCAGCGCGCCGGTTTCTTCCAGCTTGCGCACCACGTTCATGATCGACGAAGCTTTCTGACCGATCGCAACGTAGATACAGAAGAGGTTCTTGCCCTTCTGGTTGATGATCGCGTCGACTGCGACTGCGGTCTTGCCGCACTGGCGGTCGCCGATGATCAGCTCACGCTGGCCACGGCCAACCGGCACCATCGCGTCGATCGACTTCAGACCGGTTTGAACCGGCTCCGAAACCGACTTACGCCAAATCACGCCCGGAGCAATCTTTTCGATTGCATCGGTTTTCTTCGCGTTGATCGGACCCTTGCCGTCGATCGGGTTGCCAAGTGCATCGACCACGCGGCCGAGCAGTTCCGGACCCACCGGCACTTCGAGAATGCGGCCCGTCGTCTTGACGATGTCGCCTTCCGAAATGTGTTCGTACTCACCCAGAATCACGGCGCCGACCGAGTCGCGCTCGAGGTTCAGTGCGAGACCGAAGGTGTTGCCCGGGAATTCGAGCATTTCGCCCTGCATCACTTCCGACAGGCCGTGGATACGCACGATACCGTCGGTCACGGAGATCACGGTGCCCTGGTTGCGAACGTCTGCGCTCGCTTCAAGGCCCTGGATCCTGCTCTTGATCAGCTCGCTGATCTCAGAGGGATTGAGTTGCATTATTCGCTCCTGATAGTCAATTCTGTTGCGTGCCAGCCGCTTCAGCGCTTATGAAGCGCTTCAGGCCGTCAGAGCCGTCTGCATGCTGGCAAGCCGCGCGCGGACCGAGGTATCGAGCACTTCGTCACCGACCGTCACGCGCACGCCGCCGATGAGCGACGAGTCGACTTCGACCGTCGGCTTCAGCTTGCGCTTGAATTTGCGTTCGAGACCTGCGACGAGTTCGTTCAACTGCGCGCCTTCGAGCGGGAATGCGCTGACGATCAGCACATCTGCCGCCCCTTCGCGGGCGTTCTTCAACTCTTCGAACTGCGTGGCGATTTCCGGCAGCAATTGCAGGCGATGGTTATCGACCAGCATTTGCACCAGATTCTTCGCTTGCGCATTGTCCTTGAGCGGCGACTTGACCGCGGACAGCAGCAGATCGCTGACCTGTGCGCGGCTCACTTTCGGGCTCGAGGCGATCGACAGCACTTCGGGCAGACGCGCAACCTGTGCCAGCTCCTGCACGAGCGTGGACCAGGCGGCGATGTCACCAGCTTCGGCCACGCCAAACAGCGCTTCTGCGTACGGACGGGCGATGGTTGCAAGTTCGGCCATGATCAGAGCTCGGCTTTCAGTTGATTCAGCAGGTCAGCGTGAGCTGCCTGGTCGACTTCGCGCTTCAGGATCTGTTCAGCGCCCTTCACTGCCAGTGCAGCAACTTCGCCGCGCAGCGTTTCGCGGGCTTTCACGACTTGCTGTTCCGCGTCGGCCTTCGCTTGCGCGATGATGCGAGCGGCTTCAGCTTGTGCTTGAGCCTTGATTTCGTCGGCGACTGTCACTGCGCGCTTTTCTGCGTCAGCAATACGTTGCTGACCGTCGTTGCGTGCCTGAGCCAGTTCCTGGTCGACGCGCTTGTGGGCGGCTTCGAGTTCAGCCTTGCCCTTTTCAGCGGCAGACAAACCGTCAGCAATCTTCTTTGAGCGCTCGTCGAGGGCGTTGATCAACGGCGGCCACACGAACTTCATCGTGAACCACGCGAGGATCAGGAACACGACCATTTGCGCAAACAGGGTTGCGTTGAGATTCACGGTGTTTCCTTAAACGTTGCTAGTTCGGAAAGTGAAACGGCAAGGCGCTCATCGATTCTGTATTCGATCAGCGCCCAAGTGCCCGTTCCGCCCTGCGCCTTTACCAGTTATAGCTCAGGCGCAAACTTCCGAGGAACCTCAGCCTGCCAGCTTCGACAGCAGCGGGTTCGCGAACGCGAACAGCATTGCCACACCAACGCCAATCAGGAACGCAGCATCGATCAGACCAGCCAGCAGGAACATCTTGGTTTGCAGCGGGTTCATCAGTTCCGGTTGACGAGCACATGCTTCGATGTACTTGCCACCCATCAGGCCGATACCGATACAGGCGCCGATTGCACCCAGGCCGATGATGATGCCGATACCGATGGCGGTCAGACCCTGGATGTTGGCGATGAAAGCTTGCATGATCACTCCTTTGTGAAAAGTCTTTTAGAACTGGTTGGAACTGGGATTTAATAAAAACAAAACTAAAACAATTCGTCGTTCGACACGCCGTGATTAGTGGCTGTCGTGTGCCTGTCCGATGTACACCAGCGTCAGCATCATGAAAATGAACGCTTGCAGCAGAACGATCAGGATGTGGAAGATCGCCCAGACCGTGCCTGCGATGACGTGGCCGATAAAGCCGAGCACTGACGCGTCCGCGCCGAAACCCCACATGCTGCCGAGGAGAGCAATCAGCAGGAACAACAGCTCGCCCGCGTACATGTTGCCGAACAGCCGCATGCCGAGCGAAACCGTCTTTGCGACGAACTCGATGATGTTCAATGCAAGGTTCGGGATCCACAGCAGCGGATGCGCGCCGAACGGAGCCGACAGCAGTTCATGCACGAAGCCGCCTGCGCCCTTGATCTTGAAGTTGTAGTAAATCATCAGCGCGAACACGCCGAGTGCGATACCGAGCGTACCGTTCAGGTCGGCCGTCGGCACGATGCGATGGTGGGGGATGGCTTCCGACAGGCCCAGCCAGCCGATCACGCGGCCCGGCAGGTCGACGGGGATGAAGTCGAGCGAGTTCATCAGCGCGACCCAGACGAACACGGTCAGTGCCAGCGGTGCGATGAAGGTGCGCGAGCCGTGGATCATCGACTTCGATTGATCTTCGACCATCTCGACCAGCATTTCGATCGCGCACTGGAAACGACCCGGCACGCCGGACGTTGCCTTACGAGCCGCCAGATGCAGGATGGCGATCGTGGCCAGACCGCAAACGATCGACCAGAAAAGGGTGTCCAGATTCCACACGTGAATGTCGAAAATCGACGTCTGGTGCGCGGTGGAAAAGTTCTGCAAGTGGTGCGCGATGTACTCGGACGGATCCAGAGCGCGCGTGCCTTCGCTAGCTGCCATATCGTTAATGCCACCCAAATTGTCGAAAATCGTCTTAGGCCGTTCCCGCCGCAATTCTGTATTGCGGGAACACGCCGGGTGCGGATCGTGTCATATCCGCACTCCTTACGCCAGCGCTGCGCGCCGGCCTGAATTTTGTGTTGCTACTCTCTGCTACTACCTTAGCGCCACGCGAGGGCGATCCAGTATGTCTTGAGCGCGATGAGGTAAGTCACGAGCAGCGGCACCCAGCGTACGTCGTGATACCAGAAGGCGATGGCTACAAACATCGCGATCGTTGTCCCCATCTTGAGCGCTTCGCCGATCATCCAGCTCATCACTGTTTCGGCGCCGCTCAGCGTTCTAAGTCGTGCCGCGAACAGCGCGCCCGGCACCCAGCAGATCGCTCCCCCCAGGAACGCGGACAGCGCAGCAGCGCCCGGCGGCTTGTAGAACAGCCACCACACCAGCGTAGCACCCAGGGACAAAACCATTTGCGCCACCACGACCTTGAAAGGCGTGACGCGCGATGGACGACTCACATTCGGACCAAACAGCTTTTCAGCCTCAGCCCGCGTGAGCGGAACGATATTGTTATCTTGTTGCTCGACATCCCACGCATCGTCAGTTGTAACGTGCTGACCGGTGGACGCAACGGAAACGGTGCGTTCAGCGCGGTGGTCGTCACGCCCATTCTTCGGCGCTTGATTCGACGTTTTAACCGCCATCGCAGTGTTCCGAAAGTCTTGTTCCAGCCCGCGAGCTTACGCTGCGCTTACGGGGTTGCCGTGCAATTAAATCCGGGCGATTGTAAGCGATAGTTGCAGGCAATTCAAGACTTTAGGCCGTTCAATAACCAGCATGAAAACGGCCTCCACGATGCGGGAACGCGATCTCGGGCGGTGTGTACACGGCAAATGTAAGGCGGTCGGGGGATGGCAAAACATGCGCGATGGATCACGCCGTTTGAAGTGCACGGATGCGTCGTTTCGACGCTGCTACGGACGTCTCAAAAATGCAACAGACGATGTTTTTTGCCACGTTTGGTAGACATGAAGCACGGCGCCGGGTAGACGCGTGACGGCGACTGCAGGCTGTGATGCTTCCCATGGCGACCAAACGTTACCGGAGACCGCTCGCGATCCTGACGGTCGACGCAACGTGCAGTCAGCCGCCTGCCACTTCATGCCGATCCCGCCCTGCCCTCGCTTCCCGACAATCCACGCGTAGGCATCCAACGCCCGCTGCCGGATCCCAGCACGTAAAAGGACGGAGCATGCGGAACTCGTTGCAGCGTCACGGCCAAACCTGCACGGCCAATTCAGCTCATCGCGCAGCCCGGCCACGCCTGCGTCATCACGAACATACCGCTCAAACTGATACGTCGCAATCCTTATTATTAAACGCGATATATAGTTAGGTATCCAACCGATATCCAAGCAGGTTATCGATCGAGCAAGGAGACCATCAAACGAAGCATGCTTGCGGCAGATACAACAGCCACCTCACCGCTACCGCCGAAAACACATCAGGCGCGCCAAACAGCTTGCGAACGAGAGCCAGAAACCGGGGAAACAGCCACGGCCAGCCCGCAAGCATGCTCAACATCCCTCAACATTCAACCCGCCACGATCACGCCGTAGCGTTACCACGCAACCGGACAAGAATCCCTTCTAACGCATCGAGATCACCGAAGTCCACCAGCACCTGGCCACGGCCACGTCGGCCGAGCTTGATCTTTACCGTTGCGGCGAGCAGATCGGACAACTCCTCCTCAAGCCGTCGCGTGTCGCGGCCACCGTCCTGATTCGCTCGCGCCTTGACCGCGGGCGCAACCTTGGTCGTCGTCGTCACCAGCTTTTCGGTTTCGCGTACCGACATGCGCTTGTTGATGACCTGGTTGGCCAACGTGATCTGCGTTGCGGCGTCGACGGCCAGCAGCGCGCGTGCATGCCCCATGTCGAGATCGCCAGCCAGCAGCATCGTCTGCACCGGCGACGCCAGGTTTAGCAAACGCAACAAGTTCGATACAGCGCTGCGCGAACGGCCGACCGATTCGGCCGCCTGTTCATGTGTGAAATTGAACTCGTCGAGCAGGCGCTGAATACCCTGCGCTTCTTCCAGCGGATTCAGATCTTCGCGCTGAATATTCTCAATCAGCGCCATCGCGGCGGCGGCCTGGTCCGGCACGTCCCTCACCAGCACCGGCACCTCATTGAGACCGGCGATGCGTGCCGCACGGAAGCGCCGCTCGCCGGCGATGATCTCGTACTTATCCGCCGACACCGGTCGCACCAGTATCGGCTGCATGAGCCCCTGAGCACGGATGCTGGCGGCCAATTCCTGCAACGCACCCTCGTCCATGCGCGTGCGCGGCTGGTACTTGCCGGCCTGCAGCTTACTGAGCGGCAGCACGTTCGGCGCACCCTCGATCACGACGGCCTCGGTAATATCCGCACTGCCACCCAGCAATGCTTCCAGACCCCGGCCCAACCCTTTCTTTCTTGCTACTGCGTTCATCGTGCTTCCTCGATCCGCTTAGGACGCCTGGGGCGCGTCATTCAATGTGCGCACCCGCTCAATCATCTCTGCACCGAACTGCACATATGCCTGCGCGCCGCGCGAGGCCTTATCGAACACGACGCCCGGCAGCCCATAGCTAGGCGCCTCGGCAAGGCGTACGTTGCGCGGAATCACCACGTCGAACACCTTGTCGCCGAAGTGCTCTTTCAGTTGATCCGAAACTTGTTGTTGCAAGGTGATGCGCGGATCGAACATCACGCGCAGCAGGCCGATCACCTTCAGGTCGCGATTCAGGTTCGCGTGCACCTGCTTGATCGTGTTGACCAGGTCGGACAGTCCTTCAAGCGCGAAGTACTCGCATTGCATCGGGATCACCACGCCATGGGCGGCGCACAGACCATTGAGCGTCAGCAGCGACAGAGCCGGCGGGCAGTCGATCAGCACGAATTCATATTCGCTTTCGACGTCCGCCAAGGCGATTTTCAGTTGACGCTCGCGATGCTGCACACTGACCAGTTCGACTTCGGCACCCGCCAGTTCACGATTCGCGGGCAGCACATCGTAGCCGACGGCTTCCGGGCGCACTCGCGCATCCGCCACGGATACGCCGTCCACAAGCACTTCGTAGACGGTGTTCGCACACGCAGCCTTGTCGACACCGCTGCCCATCGTGGCGTTGCCCTGCGGGTCCAGATCGATGAGAAGGACTCGCTGTCCCTGCGCTGCCAGGCTCGCGGCCAGATTGACTGCCGTCGTCGTCTTGCCGACGCCGCCCTTCTGGTTCGCAACGCAGAAGATTTTTGCCATCGTTGGTGTGTCCCTTTTGCTGCTTGAATAAAGTAGAAAGCGCTCGTGGTACGCGGTGCGTGCCTGGCACCTACTGGTGGCGGCCCTCAGCGGCCCTCGTCCACCCGCACCTTGATCAGATGCCGCTCAGCGTCAAGCGACGGCACACGCAGCCGGATGATCTGCTCCACGTGGGCACCCGCCGGCAGGCGCTCGATCTCACCATCCGGACGCACACCCTTCATCGCCCAGATCGCACCCTGCTCCGCAACAAGATGACGGGCCAGTGTAACGAAATCCGCGAGCTCTGCGAATGCACGCGACACGATTACGTCGAACTTTGCCGGTACTTCGGCGCCCGACCGCAAAGTCTCGACGCGGCCCGTGACCACCGACAGATTCGCAAGACCGAGTTCGGCTTTGGCCTGTGCCTGAAAAGCCGTCTTCTTGTGCACGATGTCGTTCACGGTGACGGTCCACTCAGGCAGGACGATGGCCAGCACGATACCGGGCAAGCCGCCACCGGAGCCCACGTCCAGCACCGAAGACGCACCGCGCGTAGCGAGATGGGGCACGATCGAAAGCGAATCCAGGATGTGCTGGATCAGCATCTGCCGCGGATCGCGAATCGCCGTCAGGTTGTAGACGGCATTCCATTTGGACAGCAGCGCAACGTAGTCGAGCAGTTTGCCGAGTTGCGCCTCGCTGAGATCGAGGCCGAGCTCGCGGACGCCGTCCGCTAGCAGCGGCGCCAATGCCTCACTACTGCTCCCCTTCTGACTCACCGTCATTGCACCACCGGCGTGCTGTCAGCGCCGGGTTCGGCGGGTTTCGTCGAACGGCGGCCCAAGCCACGCTTCAGATGAACCATCAGCAAGGAAATCGCCGCCGGTGTAATGCCGGAGATACGCGACGCCTGCCCGATAGTTTCAGGGCGGAATTGCGTCAGCTTCTGACGCGCTTCAAACGACAGCCCTCTCACCTCGGCGTAGTCCAACCCCTCTGGCAAACGCGTACTTTCGTGCGATTCATTCCGCTCGATCTCATCGGCCTGGCGGTCGATATAGCCTTGATACTTGATGCCGATCTCGATCTGCTCCTTGATCTGGGCGAGCAGAACGGCGTCTTCGGCCAGCGTCTCGGGCGCAGCACATGCACCCTCGCGCAAACCGCAAACGCCGTCATACGTCACGCCCGGACGGCGCAACAGATCCGCCAGACTGTATTCGTGGTCGATCGGCTTGCCGAGCAATGCCGTCGCTTCTTCGGCCGGCAGCGTCTTGGGGTTGACCCACGTCGTGCGAAGCCGCTCTGTTTCACGTGAAACAGCATCGCGCTTGCGGCTGAATGCGTCCCAACGGACGTCATCGACCACGCCTAGTTCGCGGCCGATCTCCGTCAGACGCATATCGGCGTTGTCTTCGCGCAAGCTCAGGCGGTATTCGGCGCGGCTCGTGAACATACGATACGGCTCGGACACTCCCTGCGTCACCAGATCGTCGACCAGCACACCCAGGTAGGCCTGATCGCGGCGCGGGCACCATGCATCCTTGCCCTGCACGTGCAAGCCGGCGTTGATCCCCGCCAGCAAACCTTGTGCAGCCGCCTCCTCGTAGCCGGTCGTGCCATTGATCTGGCCCGCAAAGAACAGCCCGCTGATCACCTTGGTTTCCAGCGAGGCCTTCAACCCACGCGGATCGAAGTAGTCGTACTCGATCGCGTAGCCCGGCCGCAAGATATGCGCGTGCTCCAGACCACGCATCGACCGCACGAGCTCCAGCTGCACGTCGAACGGCAGGCTGGTGGAAATCCCGTTGGGATAGAACTCGTTGGTCGTTAGTCCTTCCGGTTCGAGGAAGATCTGATGCGATTCCTTCGACGCGAAACGGTGAATCTTGTCTTCGATCGACGGGCAGTAGCGCGGCCCCACCCCTTCGATCACGCCGGTGTACATCGGCGAACGGTCGAGACCCCCGCGGATGATGTCGTGCGTGCGCTCATTCGTATGCGTAACCCAGCACGGCACTTGACGCGGATGCTGCTCAACGCGTCCCAGGAACGAGAAAACCGGCACCGGATCCAGATCGCCCGGCTGTTCTTCGAGCTTCGAAAAGTCGATCGTCCGGCCGTCGATACGCGGCGGCGTCCCGGTCTTCAGGCGGCCTTGCGGCAGCTTCAGCTCCTTTAGACGACCGGACAGCGACACCGCTGCCGGATCGCCAGCACGGCCACCGGTGTAGTTGTTCAAACCCACGTGAATCTTGCCGTCGAGGAATGTCCCGGCCGTCAGCACGACTGCGCGCGAGCGGAAACGAATCCCCACCTGCGTCACCGCACCGACCACCCGGTCCCCTTCCACCATCAGATCGTCGACCGCTTGCTGGAACAGCCACAGGTTCGGCTGATTCTCCAGCCGATGCCGGATCGCCTGCTTGTACAACAGACGGTCCGCCTGCGCGCGCGTCGCGCGAACGGCAGGCCCTTTCGACGAATTGAGGATGCGGAACTGGATCCCACCCTCGTCCGTCGCAGCCGCCATCGCACCGCCGAGCGCGTCGACTTCCTTTACCAGATGGCCCTTACCAATCCCGCCGATGGACGGATTGCAGCTCATCTGACCGAGGGTTTCGATGTTGTGCGTCAGCAGGAGGGTGGTATTGCCCATGCGTGCCGAGGCCAAGGCGGCCTCAGTGCCCGCATGACCGCCGCCGACGACGATTACGTCAAATTCTGTGGGAAAAAGCATCGCGGATCTCACGCCAGATCGTCGCGTGAGCCTTTCAAAGGAAAATGTATGGGCGAATTATAACGGGTTCGGTTTAGGCCCGAATTTCGGCCGAATGGCCAGACAAGAAAAAAGCGGTGTGTTTCACGTGAAACACACCGCTTTGAACCGCAGTGATTTGAACGAAAATCGAGAACTAAGCCACTTTCTTGGCCAACCCAAGATACGTTTCGATCACGCGAGGATTCTGCGCCAGATCCGCGGCCGGCCCTTCCAGCGCCAGTTCACCCGTTTCAAGCACATAGCCGTAATCGGAGATCTGGAGCGCGGCACGCGCATTCTGCTCGATCAGCAATGTGGCCACACCCGTTTGCCGCAGCGCACTAATGATGTGGAAAATTTCTTTCACGATCAGCGGCGCGAGACCCAGGCT
Source organism: Paraburkholderia nemoris (assembly GCF_905221015.1). Classification (NCBI taxonomy): domain Bacteria; kingdom Pseudomonadati; phylum Pseudomonadota; class Betaproteobacteria; order Burkholderiales; family Burkholderiaceae; genus Paraburkholderia; species Paraburkholderia nemoris. The sequence continues at coordinate 208,327 of NZ_CAJNBO010000009.1, forward strand.
CGGCTCATCGAGCATCAACAGATCGGGCTTGCCCATCAGAGCACGGCCCACCGCGAGCATCTGCCGTTCGCCGCCGGACAAAGTCCCGGCCGCCTGCTTCCGCCGCTCTTTCAAGCGAGGAAAAAGCGTAAAGACCGGCTCGAGCTGATCGAGAAAGTTGCGCTCCCCTGCCCGCTTGCGCCGATACGCGCCGAGGACGAGATTGTCTTCAACGGTCATCGACGCAAACAGCTCGCGCTTTTCCGGCACCAGGCACATGCCGCGCGCGACCCGCTTTTCAACCGGCACCGCGCTGACGTCTTCACCCTGATAGAGGACCGCGCCCTTCGCATGACCCGTCGTCGGCAATGCACCCATGATCGCGTTCAGCAACGTGGACTTGCCCGCCCCATTCGGACCGATCACCGAGACGATCTGACCAGGCCGCACCTTGATTGCCGCGCCGTGCAGCGCTTCGACCTTGCCATAGCGAACCGACAAACCGTTCACATCGAGAATCGGCGCAGCATCATTCATCGTGTTCTCCATCACTCCACCCCGCCCAGATACGCTTCGAGCACAGCCGGGTCCTGCTGGACATCCTGCGGCAAGCCTTCGGCGATCCGCGTACCGAACTCCATCACCACCAGCCGATCCGTGAGATTCATCACGAAATCCATATCGTGTTCGACCAGCAACACGCTCATGCCTTCAGCCTTGAGGCGGCGCAGCAAGTCCGCCAGTTGCAGCTTTTCCTGATACCGCAGACCGGCCGCAGGCTCGTCCAGCAACAACAGGGTCGGGTCACAGCACAGCGCACGAGCAATTTCGAGAATCCGCTGCTGGCCTAGCGCCAGGCTACCTGCCTCGTCATACATATGCTGTTCAAGTCCGACGCGACGGATCTGGCGAGCCGCTTCAGCCATCAAGCGCGCTTCTTCCGCACCGTTCAGGCGCGCGACGCTGCGCCAGACGCCAGCCTGGCCACGCAGATGCGCGCCAATCGCAACGTTCTCCAGCACCGTCATCCCAGGCAGCAGCTTGACGTGTTGGAACGTGCGGCCAATGCCGCGCTTGACGATTTCACGTGAACTCAGCGAATCGATACGCTCGCCGCAAAACGTGATTTCGCCGCTCGTTGCTTGCAGCACGCCCGTGACCAGATTGAAGGTGGTCGATTTACCGGCGCCGTTCGGTCCGATCAAGCCGATGATCTGCCCGGCTTTCACCTCGAAGCTGACATCGTTCACCGCGACCAGGCCACCGAACTGCTTGCGCGCCTTGTTCACCGTCAGCAGGTTTTCGCCCGCCGTCGGCTTGCTGCGCTGCGGCAATGGCTCAGCATGATCCGACAGATGCGCACGCGGCCCCTTCGGGAAAAACCGCGCGACAAACGGCCAGACGCCTTGGCGAGCGTATTGCAGCAATAGCACCATCAGGATGCCGAACACGATCACTTCGAAGTTGCCGTTCTCTCCGAGCAGCTTCGGCAGCAGGGTTTGCAGATAATCCTGCAATACGGTCAGGATCGCCGCACCGAGCACAGCGCCCCAGACATGCGACACGCCCCCCACCACCGCCATGAACAGAAACTCGATGCCGTGGTTCAAACCAAAGGGCGTCGGATTCACCGCGCGTTGCAGGTGCGCATACAGGAACCCTGAAATCGACGCCAACACCGCGGCGTAGACAAAGATCACCACACGCATCCAGCCCGTATTGACGCCCATCGCTTCGGCCATCATGCCGCCGCCGCGCAAGGCGCGGATCGCCCGTCCTGGCCTGCTATTAAGCAGATTTTGAACAGAAATCACCGCGCCGAGCACCACCACCCAGATCAGGTAATAGATATGACGGCCGGACTCCAGGTTGATACCAAAAACATTCAGCACCGGAATCCCATTGATACCGTCGTACTTGCCGAGCATCTCCAGGTTGCCGAACAGATAGAACAGCGCGAGCCCCCAAGCGATCGTGCCGAGCGGCAGAAAGTGACCCGATAGCCGCATCGTCACGAACCCTAGCATCAGCGCGATCAACGCCGTCACCACCACGCCCGCGATCAGCGCGAGCCACGGCGATACCCCGTACGCAGTCGTCAGATACGCGGTCGCATACGCGCCGATGCCGACGAACGCCGCCTGCCCGAAGCTCGTCATCCCGCCGATACCCGTCAGCAGCACGAGACCGATTGCGACGATCGAATACAGGCCGATGTAGTTGAGCAGCGTCACCCAGTACTCAGGCACATGAATCGGATGCGGCAGCACCGGCAATGCGAACAGCACGACGAGGAACAACCAGAAGAACTTGTTTTGCATGATCCGTTTCATCGTGTCACTCCTCTTCCTCTTCCGAGTGCGGGCTGGCCAGACTCCGCCACAACAGCACCGGGATGATCAGCGTGAACACGATCACTTCCTTATAGGCACTCGCCCAGAACGACGAATACGACTCCAGCAAACCGACGAGGATCGAACCCGCGGCTGCCAGCGGATAGCTGACCAGGCCGCCGATAATCGCCCCCACAAAGCCCTTCAAACCGATCAGGAAGCCCGAGTCGTAGTAGATGGTGGTCAAGGGTGCGACAAGGATGCCGCACAGCGCACCGAGGCCCGCCGCGAGCGTGAACGCGAGGCGCCCTGCCTGCGTCGTGCCGATGCCGACGAGCCGCGCGCCGAGCCGGTTCACGGACGTCGCGCGCAAAGCCTTGCCGGAGATCGAGCGATCGAAGTACAGATACAGCCCGCCGATCAGCACCACCGCCGTGCCGACCACCCACAGGCTTTGCCCGGAAATCGACAGCGTGCCGAGATTGAAGGTCGCATCGGAGAACGCCGTGGTGCGCGAGCCTTCCGCACCGAACATCACAAGCCCGAGGCCCACCATCGCAAAGTGCACCGCCACCGCGACGATCAACAGCAGCAGCGTGGTCGCCTCAGCGATCGGCTCGTACGCGAGCCGGTAGACGAACGGCCCCATCGGAATCACGATCAGCAGCGTCAGCGCGATCTGCGCGATCATCGGCAGCGGATGCAGGAAAACGCCTTGCGTGAGCGCGTACACGGCAATCGGAAACAGCAGATATTTGCCGACCAGCATCACCAGCGTGCGCGCCGCATGCCGGCGTCGTTCGGGATGCCGCACCAGCCCCGCTATCTCGACGACAAAGCATGCCGCGCCCATCGCCATCAACAACCAGCACGTGGCCGGAAACTTTTGTGTTTGCAGTGCGGCGAGCGTCAGCGCGCCGTACGAAACAAACTCGCCCTGCGGGATGAAGATCACCCGCGTCACGGAGAACACCAGCACTAGCGCAAGCGCGAGCAGCGCGTAGATCGCGCCGGTGGTGATGCCGTCCTGTGCGAGGATCGCCGCAATTGATAGATCCATACTTCCTCGTCCTGAAGCGTCGAAGTCAAAACCGGGAACAGTCGTGGCGGCAGAACTCGCGGCCGGCCACTAACCAGCGATGCCTGAAAAAGCGACCGCCGCGCCGGAATACGGCGCAGCGGTCGTTGCCATTGTCATCGAACAGAATGGCAATGCGGCGTCTTGCGCCGCATGCTGCGCGAGAGGCGCGTATCGTTTTTGTTGTTAGTCGTTCAGCAGCTTCCACTTGCCGTCGACGATCTGCACGATCACGCGTGCGCGCTTGTCGAGGCCGTTGTGGTCGGTCGTCGTGGTGTTCATGATGCCGTGCGAGACCGGCAGCTCCTTGATGTTTTCAAGCGCGCTGCGCAGTGCCACGCGGAACGCTTCGCTGCCCGGTTGAGCGGTCTTCAGCGCGACCGGAATCGCCGCTTGCAGCATCTGGCCGGCGTCCCATGCATGACCGCCGAAGGTCGCCACCGAGCCCGCGCCATACGCTTTCTCGTATGCATCCTTGTAGGCTTCCGACGACTTCTTCACCGGATTCGAATCCGGCAGCTGATCGGCTACAAGGATCGGACCAGCCGGCAGGAGTTCGCCTTCGCAATCCTTGCCGCACACGCGCAGGAAGTCGTTGTTGGCGACACCGTGCGTCTGGTAGACCTTGCCCTTGTAGCCGCGCTCCTTGAGCGTTTTGGCCGGCAGCGCCGACGGTGTACCCGCGCCCGCGATCAGCACCGCATCCGGGTTCGCGCCCATCGTCTTCAGCACCTGACCGGTCACCGAGGCATCGGTGCGGTTAAAGCGTTCATTGGAGACGATCTTCAGATGATGCGCCGCAGCCGCCGCGGTAAAGACGTTGTTCCAGCCGTCACCATACGCATCCGCAAAGCCGATGAAGCCAACCGTCTTCACGCCGTGACGCTCCATGTAGTCGGCGATCGCGTCAGCCATCAGGCTGTCGTTTTGCGGCGGTTTGAAGGCCCATGCGCGCTTGGCATCCATCGGCGAGATGATCGCAGCCGATGCCGCCAGCGAGATCATCGGCGTCTTGCCTTCGGCCGCAGCGTCGAGCATCGCCAGCGAATTCGGCGTGACGGTCGAACCGACGATGGCGTCGACGTGGTCTTCGTCGATCAGCTTGCGCGTGTTCTGCACGGCCTTGCCGGTGTCCGATCCATCATCGAGGATGATGTATTGCACGGTCTTGCCGCCGATCTCTTTCGGCAGCAGCGCGATCGTGTTCTTTTCAGGAATCCCGAGCGATGCAGCCGGCCCCGTGGTGGACAGCGTGACGCCGATTTTCACCTGCGCGAAGGCAGCGCCCGCGCCGCACATCAACGCCATCGCGATACCGGTGCGTACCCATTGCTTTGTCTTTTTCATGCAAGTCTCCAAACGCTTTGAAGCGCGTATCTGTAATCCGGCGCACGGGCCGGGTGTCTGAATCTAGTTATAGGGTTCTGGCATGCCAAGCATGGTTTTCCCTGCTCAGCATCAATGCCGTCGCCGTTCTGGTGCCACTCCCCTGCTGCGAACCACTACTGCGATTTCTAATGCGCGAAACACTAACATGTTAGTAGTATTGCGTTCTGCATCATTCACGGTCAATAGACTGTCGCCCGAATGCGGGTTTGTCCTGAAACGGGCCGCTTAGGCCGCGCTTCGACCATGTTTCATCTCCGGTCCTTCGCCTGTCCAACGCACTTCAAGCTCCACCAGTCATCAAATGCGGGCAATAAAAAAGACGCGGCAACTGCACGCGTCTTTTTTGAGTAGGTTCCGTATCGCTTCGCCTTCGCTCAGTCGCCGGACAGCTTCCACTTGCCGCCGGCGATCTCCACCATCACACGCGCCCGCTGGTCGAGACCAGCGTGGTCGTTCGCGCTCATGTTGAAGATGCCGTGGGAAGCGGGCATGTCTTTCGTGTTTTCGAGTGCCGTACGCAGCGCTTCGCGGAACGCAGGCGTGCCCGGCTGACCTTTCTTCAGCGCAAGCGGGATCGCGCGTTGCAACAGCAAGCCTGCATCCCAAGCGTGACCGCCGAATGTCGAAACCGAACCGGCGCCGTACGCCGCTTCATACGCATGCCTGTAGGCGAGCGCGGACTTCTTCACCGGGTTCGAATCGGGCAATTGATCAGCGACCAGCAACGGACCGGCCGGCAGATAGGTGCCTTCGCAATCCTTGCCGCACACGCGCAGGAAGTCGTTATTGGCGACGCCGTGCGTCTGATAGTACTTGCCCTTGTAGCCGCGTTCCTTGAGGGTCTTCTGCGGCAACGCGGCCGGTGTGCCTGCGCCGGCGATCAGCACTGCATCCGGGTTCTGCGACATGATCTTCAGCACTTGGCCCGTCACCGAAGCGTCGTTGCGCGCGAAGCGTTCGTTCGCGACGATCTTGATCTTCGCGAGATCGGCGGCCTTGCCGAATTCCTTGAACCAGCTCTCGCCGTACGCATCTGCAAAGCCGATGAATGCGACCGTCTTCACACCGTGATTCGACATATGCTGCGCGATCGCGGTGGCCATCAGAATGTCGTTTTGCGGCGTCTTGAAGACCCACGCGCGCTTCGCATCCATCGGTTCGACGATGCTCGCCGCGGCGGCCATGGAGATCATCGGCGTAGTGCTTTCGGAGGCGACGTCGATCATGGCCAGCGAGTTCGGCACGACGGTCGAGCCGATCAACGCATCCACATGATCTTCGCTGGTGAGCTTGCGTGCGTTCTTGACGGCCTGCGTCGAATCCGTGGCGTCGTCGAGTACGATGTAGTCGATCTTCTGCCCCGCCACTTCTTTCGGCAGCAGTGCGATCGTGTTCTTTTCCGGAATACCGAGCGACGCAGCCGGCCCCGTTGCCGACACCGTGACGCCGATTTTCACGTCCGCGAATGCGTGACCACTCCATGCCGCGGATACTCCGGTGGCGACTAGTGCCGCGCTCATCCAACGCAATGCCGACTTCATCCCGCTCCTCTATCTACCCCGTTATTCATTTGAATTCAAATCCGCAGATTTGAATCACCGACCGCTCGGTCGGTGAATGGCAAGTTTAGCGGACGAAAGCCCCGCGCTGCAAGCATTTTGCAGGGTAAGGGCAGATGAAATTGGGGGTGACTCGGTGAATAAAAAAGGGTCACCGAATTAGCGGGGAAATTGAATGGCGAATAACGAAAAGCGCAAATAAAAAGCGCTGTTGGATATCAATCCAACAGCGCTTTCGTCTGGGCACTGAGTGCCTCATTGTCTCCTCGTTCTCCACCTGCAAAATTCGTGGTGCATCAGAACTGCATGAAGATTAAACGAGCACCCTCCCCCTTACAACTAGCAATTACCCTAGTGGTGCACTGCGGCACAAATGTGGGGCACGTTTTGTGCCGATTTAGCGCGAGCCCGATCCGCGCGCAACGCTAGATCCAGCCCGACCGATTTCATGCGCGCCGAATTATATCGGATGCCAAAGCAATTTAACTTTAGTGCCGCTTCAGGCCCGCAATGGCCGCACTCTCGCGATGATCTCGCCGACAATACCGCGCCGGAACGCCAGCACGCAGGCAATGAAAATCACGCCCGTTACGATGGTCACGGATTCACCCAGCGAGCGGAACCATTCGACGCCTGTCGACGAAGCCAGCGCCGTGCCGATATCGCCGAGCCGGTCTTCGAGCGCAACGATCAGTGCCGCGCCGAGCAACGGCCCAAACAGCGTCCCCATGCCACCAACCAGTGTCATCAGGATCACGAGACCCGACATAGTCCAGTACGCGTCGCTCAGCGTCTCGAAGCCCTGCACCAGCACCTTGAGCGAGCCCGCCAGACCGGCGAGCCCGGCGGACAGAATGAACGCCAGCAGTTTGAAGCGATCGGTATCGTAACCGAGCGACACGGCGCGCGGCTCGTTCTCCTTGATCGCCACCAGCACTTGCCCGAACGGCGAGTGCACGATCCGCACGATCAGCAGGAATGCCAGCACCATCACGGCCAGCACGACAAAGTACAGCGTCACGTCCGACGACAGATCCAGCAAGCCGAACAGCTTGCCGCGCGGCACACCTTGCAGGCCGTCCTCACCGTGCGTAAACGGCGCCTGCAGGAACACGAAGTAGACCATCTGCGCGAGCGCCAGCGTCACCATCGCGAAGTAAATGCCCTGCCTGCGGATCGCGAACAGGCCAACCACCAACCCAAGCAACGTTGCCGTGGCGGTACCCGCCAGCACGCCGAGCTCCGGAGAGAAGCCGAGCGTCTGCATCGCATAACCGGTGACGTAACCGGCCGAGGCGAGAAACATTGCATGACCGAACGAGAGCAGACCCGTGTAGCCAATCAGCAGATTGAAGGCCGCGGCGAACAACGCGAAGCACAGCACCTTCATGACAAAGAGCGGATAGATGCCAAGCACTGGCACCGCGAGAAGCGCGATCAGCAGCAGACCGTAGAGCACTTTTCTCTGCATCATTTTTCCTTGCCGAAGAGACCCGCCGGGCGCACCAGCAACACGAGCGCCATGATCACGAAGACGACGGTCGCCGACGCTTCCGGGTAAAACACACGCGTCAGCCCTTCGATCACGCCAAGCAGCAGGCCGGTCAGGATCGAGCCCATGATCGAACCCATGCCGCCGATCACGACCACCGCGAACACGGTGATGATCATCGGCTGGCCCATCAACGGCGAGACCTGAATCACCGGCGCGGCAAGCACGCCGGCGAACGCAGCCAGCGCGACGCCGAAGCCATAGGTGAGCGTGATCATCAACGGCACGTTGACACCGAACGCCTCGACCAGCTTCGGGTTCTCGGTGCCCGCACGCAGGTAGGCGCCGAGGCGCGTCTTCTCAATCACGAACCACGTGGCAAAGCAGACCACGAGCGACGCCACCACCACCCACGCGCGATAGTTCGGCAGGAACATGAAGCCGAGATCGGTCGCGCCGGAGAGCGCCGACGGCACGTCGTATGGCTGGCCGGACGACCCGTAGATCGAGCGGAACACGCCTTCGACCACCAGCGTGAGCCCGAAGGTGAGCAGCAGCCCATACAGATGATCGAGCTTGTACAACCAGCGCAGCATCGAGCGTTCGATCACGATGCCGAACACGCCGACGATCAGCGGCGCGAGCACCAGCATCACCCAGTACGGCAGGCCGAAATACGACAGGCCCATCCACGCGAGCATTGCGCCGAGCATGAACAATGCGCCGTGCGCGAAATTGATCACGTTGAGCAAGCCGAAGATCACCGCCAGACCCAGGCTGAGAATCGCATAGAACGAGCCGTTCACGAGCCCCAGCAGCAACTGGCTCAGCATCGCCGGTAGCGGAACGCCAAAGATTTCCATTGAAGCCTTAATCCCTTAAGCCATCGTCAGGGTGAGATCGGTTACGTACGATCCCGCCGGCGTGCGACCGGCGAGCCATCCGCCCGATCGCGAGCGGCATATGAAGCAGCTTCCCGTCAGTCTGTGTACCAAAACGGCGTTAATCATTTCCCGCCAGGTAACGCAGACAGACGGTCATCTGGTTATCAATCAGCGCTCATTTCCACATCGCGCAGCGCGTTTCAGCCTTGGTCGTGAACGCCTGCTCGCCGGGAATCGTCGCAGTGATCTTGTAGTAGTCCCACGGCTCTTTGGATTCGGCCGGCGTCTTCACCTGCATCAGGTACATATCGTGGATCATGCTGCCGTCCTGACGGATGTAGCCCTTCGCGTAGAAGTCGTCGATCTTGGCCTTCTTCAGTTGCGCCATCACCTTGTCGGAGTCGGTCGAGCCGACCGTCTGCACGGCCTTCAGGTAGGTCATGGTTGCGGAATAGTCGGCAGCCTGCAGGCTCGACGGCATCTTCTTCATCTTGTCGAAGTAGCGCCGCGCCCACGCGCGCGTGGTGGCGTCCTTGTTCCAGTACCAGCTATCCGTCAGCACCAGGCCCTGGGTCGTTTCCAGACCCAGACTGTGGACGTCGTCGATAAACATCAGCAGTGCGGCCAGCTTCATCGTCTTCGTGATGCCGAATTCCTTGGCGGCCTTGATCGAGTTGATCGTGTCGCCGCCCGCGTTGGCGAGGCCGAGGATCTGCGCCTTCGAAGCTTGCGCCTGCAACAGGAACGACGAGAAATCCGATGCCGAAAGCGGATGACGCACGGCACCCAGCACCTGGCCGCCGTTGGCCTTCACCACGTCCGACGTATTCTTTTCGAGTGCCTTGCCGAACGCATAGTCAGCGGTCAGGAAGTACCACGTCTTGCCGCCCTGCTTCGTCACCGCCGAGCCCGTGCCCTTGGCGAGCGCCGTCGTGTCGTACGCGTAGTGGATCGTGTACGGTGTGCATTGCTCGTTGGTCAGGGTGTCGGCGCCCGCGCCGATGCTGATATAGACCTTGTGCTTCTCACCGGCCACCGTGTTCATCGACAGCCCGGTTGCCGAATTCGTGCCGCCGATCAGCAGATCGACGCCATCCCGATCGAACCATTCGCGCGCCCGCGACGCCGCGATGTCGGCCTTGTTCTGGTGATCGGCATAGACCACCGAGATCGGCTTGCCATTGACCTTGCCGCCGAAGTCGGCCACGGCCATGCGGATCGCTTCGAGACCGCCCTGGCCATCAATATCCGCATACAGACCCGACATGTCGGTGATGAAGCCGATCTTCACGGCATCGTCAGCGGCCTGCGCGCTGCCCATCGTCAACGCGGCGCCGGCGGCAACCGCGAAACAGAGTGTGGCAAGCCGCGCGAGTGGGTTCTTTTTCATTCCTGTCTCCTGGTTTCTTCGCTTGTGGTTATCAGAGGCAATCGGACGTTTCTCGTTACTTCCTGTCTATACGCCCAGTAAGTCGTGCAGCACCGGCATCTTGCTTTCGAGCTCGCCGGCCTCGAAGTGTTCGACGATCGCACCATGCTCCATCACATAGAAGCGATCGGCGAGTGGCGCGGCAAAGCGGAAATTCTGTTCGACCATCACAACCGTGTAGCCGCGCGCCTTGAGCGTCATGATCATGCGAGCAAGCGCCTGCACGATGACTGGCGCCAGGCCCTCCGAGATTTCATCGAGCAGCAGCAAACTCGCGCCGGTGCGCAGAATGCGTGCGACCGCCAGCATCTGCTGCTCGCCACCCGAGAGCCGCGTGCCCTGGCTCATGCGGCGTTCCTGCAAATTCGGGAACATCGAATAGATTTCTTCGAGCGACATCATGTGCGCCTTGTCGCCGACGGGCGGCGGCAACAGCAGGTTTTCCTCACATGAGAGGCTCGAGAAAATCCCACGCTCTTCCGGGCAGTAACCGATGCCGCAGTGAGCGATGCGATGGGTGGGCAGGTTGATGGTTTCGCGTCCGCTAATGCGGATCGAGCCGGTGCGCCGGCCGGTCAGCCCCATGATCGCGCGCAGTGTGGTGGTGCGCCCCGCGCCGTTACGGCCCAGCAGCGTGACGACTTCGCCGCGGTTTACCGTCAGATCGACGCCATGCAGGATATGGGACTCCCCGTACCATGCCTGCAAACCCGTGATCTCCAGCGCGGGGGCACCGCCAGCCGTGTCGCTCACTTCGAGACTTTCGCGCTCGGCAATCGTATTCATGCGTGGGCTCCGGCGAGCGCCGCGTCGGCGCTGCCCATATAGGCTTGCATCACGAGCGGATTCTTCGACACTTCCGCATAGCTGCCTTCCGCGAGCACTTCGCCTCGTTGCAGCACGGTGATGGTGTCGGAGATGCCGGCGATCACGTTCATGTTGTGCTCGACCATCAGGATCGTGCGGCCGCTCGATACTTTCTTGATCAAGGCCGTGACGCGATCGACGTCTTCATGACCCATGCCTTGCGTCGGTTCGTCGAGCAACATCAACTCGGGCTCCATCGCGAGCGTGGTGGCAATTTCGAGCGCGCGCTTGCGGCCGTAGGACAGTTCTACCGTGAGCACGTCGGCGAAATCGGTCAATCCGACCTGGGTGAGCAAATCCATGGCCCGATCGTCGAGCTGACGCAGCGTGCGCTCGCTCTTCCAGAAGTGAAATGCCGTGCCGAGCACGCGCTGCAAACCGATGCGCACGTTCTGCAATGCTGTCAGATGCGGAAATACAGCAGAAATCTGAAACGAGCGGATGATGCCGCGCCGGGCGATTTGCGCCGGGCGTTCACTGGTGATGTCGATTCCGTTGAAGACGATCTGGCCCGCGGTCGGTTCAAGGAATTTGGTGAGCAGATTGAAGCAGGTGGTCTTGCCTGCCCCATTAGGGCCGATCAGCGCATGGATCGAGCCACGGCGCACGCGCAGGTTCACCCCGTTCACGGCGATGAAGCCTTTGAACTCGCGGGTGAGGCCGCGCGTTTCGAGAATCGTATCGCCGAGAATCATGTTCCCTTCCATACGGAGTAAGGCGAAGCATTACGATCTTCCGCGCGAACGGCTGCGCGACTTTTATGTGTGACGGCGGCACCCCGTGCCGCTCGTTGGCGTACTGCACCAATCCGGACGGTAATCCATGGGCGGCACGCAGCATGGCTGCCATTGTCGCGCCAATGATGCAGCGCATTCATTGGGATTTGCACTTAGTGGATGACAACTGTTTGAAGCGGGCCCGAGGCGTGCTCAAGCGGCACGCCACCCTTGCTCGGGGCGCGCCTGAAGGATACGCACGCGATGCGTCAACCTTGTTCGGCACGCGCCAGCGGGATCCGCGAGCGCTGCTTCCATCACGCTCGAGGCATGCCAGGCAAAGTCCGAGGCGCGCACCGCGGCCTCGACTCCCACAGTCACGCCGAGTGTCACACGGCTGACATGGACGGCGCACCGCTAGTCTGAACCAGGACATTGCCGCCCACGCGTGTGCGGCGATCTTCACGGATCATGTCGCTGGCGCGCTCGGCGATCATCAGTGTCGGCGAATTCGTGTTGCCCGAGGTGATGGACGGCATGATTGATGCGTCGACCACCCGCAAACCGTCAACCCCGATAACTCGTAGGCGATTGTCGACGACCGCGCCGGGATCGTCGGCGGTGCCCATCCGGCAAGTGCCGACCGGATGAAAGATGGTGGTGCCGACCGCCCCTGCGGCCTGCTGAAGTTCTTCTTCGGTCTGATACTGAATACCGGGCAGAATCTCTTGCGGCCGATAGGGCGCAAGCGCAGGCGCCGCGGCAATGCGGCGCGTGAGACGCAATGCGTTGGCAGCGACGTGCCGGTCATAGTCCGTGGACAGATAATTTGGCGCGATCAACGGCGGCGCCGACGCATCGGGCGATCCGATGTGAATGCTGCCACGCGAGGTCGGCCGCAACTGACACACCGACGCGGTGAATGCATTGAAGCGATGCAACGGTTCGCCGAAGCGATCGAGCGAGAGCGGCTGCACGTGATACTCGAGATCAGGACGCGTGAGCGAGCGGTCATTCGGATCGGACTTGGCAAACGCACCGAGTTGCGATGGCGACATCGACATGGGGCCGCTTTGAAAGAGCGCGTACTGCATGCCGATCATCAGCTTGCCCCACCAATGCGCGGAAGCGGTATTGAGCGTACGCACGCCGTCGACTTTATAAGCCATACGCAACTGCAGATGGTCCTGCAGATTTTCGCCGACGCCGGGCAGATCCTTCACGACCTCGATGCCGAGATTCTGCAGACGCGCGCCATTACCGATACCGGAGAGTTCGAGCAATTGCGGCGAGTTGACCGCACCGGAACTGAGGATCACTTCGCAACGGGCTTTGGCGAGATAGTCCGTGTTGTCGCCGCGATATTCGACGCCGGTGCAGCGACGTCCTTCGAACACGACTCGCTGTGTGTGGGCACCGGTGATAACAGTGAGATTGGGGCGCTTAAGCGCCGGACGCAGGAAGGCTTTCGACGCATTCCAGCGGATACCGCGTTTCTGATTGACGTCGAAGTAGCCGACACCGGTGTTGTCGCCGCGATTGAAGTCATCGGTGGCGGGTATACCGGTTTGTTGTGCGGCTTGTGAAAACTCTTCGAGGATCTTCCATTTCAGGCGCTGCTTTTCGACGCGCCATGGGCCGCCTGCTCCATGCGATTCGGAGGCGCCGGCGTGGTGGTCTTCGCTGCGTTTGAAGATGGGGAGGACGGCGTTCCAGGACCAGGAGGCGTCGTTGGTGACGCGAGCCCATTCATCGTAGTCCTCGCGTTGGCCGCGCATGTAGATCATGCCGTTGATCGAGGAGCTGCCGCCTAGTACTCTTCCCCGCGGGTATGAGAGGGAGCGGCCGTTCAGGCCGGGTTCTGATTGGGTTTTGTAGAGCCAATCTGTGCGGGGATTGCCAATGCAGTAGAGGTAGCCTACCGGTATGTGGATCCAGTGGTAGTCGTCTTTGCCGCCGGCTTCTAGCAGGAGGACCTGTACTTCTGGATCTTCCGATAGGCGGTTGGCGAGGACGCAACCTGCTGTGCCGGCGCCGACTATGATGTAGTCGAATTCGCCTTCCAGGCGGTGGGGTTTTGTTTGTGTGTTTTCTTGGGTGTTCATCGTTTTGTCTCCTAAGCTTTTTGCCTGCTCGGCGCGTTTTTGTTCGTGCTCTTAGCGCTTTGGCCTTTCCTTGTTCTGGCTTTGGTGCCTTTCCTTGCTTTGTTAGTGGTCTATTAGCGTTGCCCCTGTGCGGGGCGGCACCTACTTCTCTTTGCTGCTGCAAAGAGAAGTAGGCAAGAGAAAGCAGCTCAAACCGCTAATGCTAAGTGGGCACCGTAGTCCGCAACGGGTAGTGGTGCGACTGGAATCTGGGTTCGTGCACCTGCATGCGCTAGTGACAAGGGCGTCATACTTCCCGTCTCGCACTGCGTGCTCGCCGGAAAAGCACTTCAACAAACCAGTGGTTCGCTTGGTTCTACCCCATTCACAATCGCGGCCTTCACATCAGGCGCCTAGCACTCGCCACTAACTAATCAAGCACCTCGCCGAGGCGAAGCCGACGGCCCCCACAAACCTCAACCGAAGCCGGTGGTTTCCCTGGCAGACCCGTCCGCGACGCACGTAGTGCGGAGTGGGAGCTGACGAGTCCTTTGTCACTAACGCGGAATGTGAGAGAACACGGATTCCAGTCGCACCACTACCCGCAGCAGACCACGGTGCCCGCTTAGCAGGGGCTTCTAGCCGCTTTCTTTTGCCTACTTTTCTTTGCGGCGGCAAAGAAAAGTAGGTGCCGCCCCGCACAGGGGCAACGCTAATAGACCACTAACAAAACAAGGAAAGGCCAAAGCCCTAAGAACACGGCCAAAAAGCGCCGCGCAGGCAAAAAAGGCTATTTGGCTACTGGCATAGTGAACTCAGCCCCCTTCCCAATACTATCGGGCCACCTCTGCATAACGCTCTTGTAGCGTGTATAAAACCGCACACCTTCTTCCCCATACGCATGATGATCCCCAAAGAGCGACTTCTTCCACCCACCAAAAGAATGCCAAGCCATCGGCACAGGAATCGGCACATTAATCCCCACCATCCCAATCTGGATCTGCCGCGAAAACGCCCGAGCCACGCCACCGTCAGAGGTGAACAACGACACCCCATTAGCAAACTCGTTAGCGTTAATCAACTCAACAGCAGAAGCAAAATCCGGCACCCGCACAACACACAACACCGGACCGAAAATCTCCTCGCGATAGATCTTCATATCGGTCGAGACATCATCGAACAACGTACCGCCGAGAAAGAACCCCTTCTCATGTCCGGCCACCTGATGGCCACGCCCATCGACCACCAGCTTCGCACCCGCCGCAACGCCGGCATCGATATAACCCGCTACTTTCTCGCGATGCACCGCCGTCACCAACGGCCCCATTTCGGCTTCCGCTTCCATGCCGTTCAGAATCTTCAGGCTCTTCACGCGCGGTGTCAGTCGCTCAATCAGCTCATCGGCAATATGTCCGACCGCAACCGCCACCGAAATCGCCATGCACCGCTCGCCGGCGGAACCATACGCAGCGCCAATCAACGCGTCGACCGCCTGATCGAGATCCGCGTCCGGCATCACCACGAGGTGATTCTTCGCCCCGCCTAAAGCCTGCACGCGCTTGCCGTGCTTCGTGCCTTCCGTATAGATGTATTCGGCAATCGGCGTCGAACCGACAAACGACAACGCGCTCACCTCGGGATGCACGAGCAACGCATCCACTGCCACCTTGTCGCCATGCACGACGTTGAACACGCCGTCCGGCAAACCGGCTTCCTTGAACAATTCAGCAAGACGGTTCGATGCCGACGGATCCCGCTCCGATGGCTTCAGCACGAACGTGTTGCCGCATGCGATCGCCACCGGGAACATCCAGCACGGCACCATCATCGGGAAATTGAACGGCGTGATGCCGGCGACCACGCCCAGCGGCTGGCGCAGATTCCAGTTGTCGATGCCGCCGCCGATCTGGTCGGTGAAGTCGGTCTTCAGCAAATTCGGAATGCCGCACGCGAACTCGACGATCTCGATGCCGCGCATCACCTCGCCCTTCGCATCCGAAAACACCTTGCCGTGCTCACGCGTGATCAACTCCGCCAGTTCGTCATGGTGACGGTCGAGCAATTCCTTGAACTTGAACAGCACGCGCGCCCGCTTGATCGGCGCGGTTTCGCTCCATGCAGGAAACGCAGCACTGGCAGCAGCGACCGCCGCGTCCACTTCAGCGACGCTCGCCAGCGGCACACGTGCGCTCACGCTGCCAAGCGCGGGATTGAAGACGTCGCCGAAGCGGCCGCTCGTTCCCTCGACCATCTTGCCGTTGATGAAATGGGTCAGCGCGCGTGCGCTCGTCTCGCTCCGGACAGCCTCGTCCTGATATGTCTCGCTCATGTTCTTGTCCTCTTCCTATGAAGGTCTTCCGCCCACCGCGAACGGCGTGATGAACGCAAGCGTACGGCGCTTCGGGGCGACAAATCCAATGAGTAATGCTCAACTGCGCTATAAGGCGAGCTAATATCAGGATATGGATCTGACTCTGCTACGGGCGTTCGTCACCGTCGCACGCGAGGGCAACCTCACGCGTGCCGCGGTGCAGCTTCATCTGACCCAACCTGCCGTCAGCCTGCAAATCAAGCATTTGCAGGAGACGCTCGGCGTGACGCTGTTCACGCGGACCTCGCACGGGCTTTCGCTGACACGCGACGGGCAGGCCTTGCTGCCCCACGCCGAACGTGCGCTGGGCGCCGCAAGCGACGTGCAGCGCGCAGCGGCGTCGCTGCGCCACGAAGTGCGCGGCCGATTGCGGATCGGCACGATTCTCGACCCGGCGTTTCTGCGCCTCGGCGGCTTTCTCAAGCAACTGGTGGAAACCTGGCCGCGCATCGAAACGGCCTTGCGCCACGGAATGTCGGGCTGGGTGCTCGAACAGGTTCGTGCAGGTGAACTGGATGTGGGTTACTACATCGGCCTTCCGTCTGATGACGATGCCCGCGACGGCGCCACCTTTCATGCCGTCACGCTTACGCACTTCCAGTACCGCGTGCTGGCGCCGGCGGGCTGGAAAGATCGCGTGAAGGGCGCGCGCGACTGGCGTTCGCTCGCCGCACTGCCGTGGATCTGGACGCCGCCCGCGTCCGCGCACAACAGGTTGTTGTCGCGCTGCTTTGGGGAGGCCGGCGTCAAGCCGGTTAAGGTCGCGGAAGTGGATCAGGAGCCGTCGATGCTCGATCTGGTCAAATCAGGCGTCGGTCTGACGCTCGCGCGCGATGCCACCGCAATCGCCGAAGCGCATGCCCATGCGTTGACCATCGTCGAAGGCGTCACCGTGCCGACCCAGCTCAGCTTCATTACGCTCGCCGAGCGGAAGGACGAACCCGCGATTGCAGCTGCGTTGAAGCTGATCGAGCAGCAATGGGCGACTTGAGGACGGCAAGAAGGCCGGCGTGGACCCGCCCAGAGGGCACCACACCCGCAAGGGCGATATGAGCCACTCTCATGACAGCCGCGCACCATGCGACCGATTGTCATCTCGCCGCGTGTCCTCGCAGACCGCATTCGGCCGGTGGCGCAAGCCGAGCAAGCTCACGGACGGTCAATCGAGGTTCATCTCGACGCCCGCATTTGCTGGCTCCTTCATCTGAAACCACACCGTCACGCACTTTTTGTTAGATTGAGGGTTCGCGCTCACGCGCCGGCCCCGCATCGTTTCTGTTCCGTCTGACTTCGTCCTTCCCGGCAGCTTCGCCCCGGCAACACCGGAAGCTGCCGACCACGCCATCCTTCGACAGGAGCCTGACATGGCACGCAACATTGAAATCAAAGCCCGCGCCCAGCATTTCGAACAACTGCGTGAACGCGCCGCGAAGCTTGCGCCGGATGCGCCGCTGATCTTCCGCCAGCAGGACTTTTTCTACGACGTGCCTCGTGGCCGCCTGAAGCTGCGCCAGTTCGACGACGGCACGCCGGCCGAACTGATCTTCTACCAGCGCGACGACCGGGACGGTCCGAAGGCGTCGTATTACACGCGCAGCCCGGTGACCAACCCTGAGGCGATGCACGCGCTGCTCGCCACGGCGCTGACCACGCGTGGCATCGTCACGAAGGAACGTCACGTTTATCTGACGGGCCGTACGCGGATCCATCTGGACCGCGTCGACGGTCTCGGCGACTTTGTCGAGCTCGAAGTGCTGCTGGCTCAGGACGACGACGAAGAAGGCGGCCACGCCGAAGCACACGCGATGTTCCAGACCCTCGGCGTACCGGAATCGGATCTGGTGGCGGTGGCCTATGTGGATTTGTTGAGCCCGGACACCGAGCCGAAGCAGGCTGCGTAAAACTTAAGCATCAAGGGTCGCGGCGACGTCAATCTCAGGAACCGCGCCCCTTCATAACCTCCCTCAACACCAGAAACCCCGGACAGCCCCGCATCAAGCGGCGGCCGCCCCCGGCGACAGATGGCCGAGCGGCAACGGCCCATTGCGCTTGAAGGTGGTCAACACGATATTGGAGCGCACGCTGTCGACACCCGGCACGCGCATCAACTTCTTCATCACGAACGTCGACAGATAGTTCAGATCGGGAGCGACAATGCGCAGCAGATAATCGGCGTCGCCGACCACCGCGTGACATTCCAGTACTTCCGGCAGGACCTCGATCTGTTGCTGGAACTGCTCGATGATCGAGTCGCCGTGATGCTTCAACTTCAGACTCGTAAACGCCGTCACGCCGAGCCCGAGTTTTTCCGGGCGCAGCACGACGCGGTAGCCGTCCACCACACCCACCTGCTCCAGGCGCTGCAAGCGCCGTCCAATCTGCGACGGTGACAGCGGCACCTGCTCACCCAATTGCTGATGCGTGGCCCGGCCGAAGCGCTGAAGCACGTCCAGCAGCGCGAGATCGAAATGATCGAGTTCTAACATGATTGATATCCGCATTGAATCGGCAATTTATGCATGATTATTGCATATTTACCCACCATAACGCCATCATTGCGCACATCCCGCGCGCCCGCCGCTCTACACTTGCATCACCGTTTCAACCCGCAGACACCGTAGAGCACGCAGCATCATGTCCACCGCCAACACCGCCAAACTCAAAGAGCAATTCGACGCCGGCCTCGAAACCCGCGCCGACTTCACTATTGACCAGCCGATCGAACGCTACGGCGCAGTCGACCATGCCGTATGGCAGCAGCTTTATGCACGCCAGACCGCGTTGCTCAAGGGCCGTGTGTGCGATGAGTTTCTGGCAGGCGTCGACTGTATCGGCATGCCGCACGACCGCGTGCCCTCATTCGACGAAATCAACGCCAGGCTGACGCCCGCCACGGGCTGGCAAATCGTCGCCGTGCCCGGACTCGTGCCCGACCAGGTGTTCTTCGAGCATCTGGCGAACCGCCGCTTTCCCGTGACATGGTGGATGCGCCGCCCCGACCAGCTCGATTATCTGCAGGAACCGGACTGTTTTCACGATCTGTTCGGCCACGTACCGCTGCTGATCAATCCGGTGTTCGCGGACTACATGCACGCGTACGGCCGCGCGGCGCTTGCCGCCAATGATGCCGGCGCCTTGCCGCTGCTCGCCCGGCTCTATTGGTACACCGTCGAGTTCGGCCTGATCCGCGACGCGTCGAGTCCGAACGGCGTGAAGATCTACGGCGCGGGCATCGTCTCGAGCAAAGGCGAGACCCTCTACAGCCAGCATAGCGCGGCGCCGAACCGGCTCGGCTTCGACCTCGAACGCGTGATGCGCACGCGCTACCGCATCGACACGTTCCAGAAAACCTACTTCGTGATCGACGACTTCGCGCAGTTGTTCGGCGTCGCGCAAACCGACTTCGCCCCGCTGTTGGCCAAGCTGGCCGTAGAGCCGGCGTTCGCGGCAGGCGACGTGCTGGAGCAAGATCACGTGATCACGCTCGGCTCGCAGGAAGGCTGGCAAGCCGACGGCGATATCTGACAACACAGTCTGAGCAGGCCGACAGCAAGCTGATGGCATCCGTGAAAAAATAGCGGAGGCGCACGCCTGCCGGCGCGCCTGTTCAGATCAACGAGGTAGCACCATGATTAACAAACTGACTTCCGAAGAACGCGCCACGCAGATCGCCGAACTGCACGGCTGGCAAGCCGTAGCGGGCCGCGACGCGATCCAGCGCCACTTTAAATTCGCCGACTTCAACGAAGCATTCGGCTTCATGACGCGCGTGGCAATCAAGGCGCAGGAAATGGATCACCACCCGGAATGGTTCAACGTGTACAACAAGGTGGAAATCACCCTCTCGACGCACGAGGCCAATGGCCTGACCGAGCGGGACATCAAATTGGCCCGATTTATCGACAGTATTACTGCTTAATACAAGCGATCAGGGGCCTCCACGCCCCCCGCTTCGCGCGATTTGACGGTAATGAAAGGGCATTGCAGGCAATCCGGCGCCCAAACCTTCAGTTCTACAGGCTATTATTAAGGCGCACGTAAGAATCCCACGCTTGCCTCGCAAACCCGTCTAAACGATCCGGTGATAGGGTCTGCTGACGCTGTACAATCATCAGCGCATACGGCTTGGAGAGCGCGCTTGCCTCCTTGCACAGAACGAGTTCGTCGCCGCTCGAAGGTGAGCGGGCGCGCCAGAAGTTGATCGCGGCTTCCAGTTCGTGGATCGTTATCTCGGACATGACTTCGTGGTCGCTCAGTGGCTGCTTGATGGCTACTTCATGGCTGCTCGATGGCTGTTTCGTGGCTGCCTGGTGCCAGTTCGGCACGGCCACGCGGCACGCTGCCTGTGCAGCAGGCGCCCCGGCGAACCGCTTGCCCAAACGCCTAAAACCATTGTACTTGAGCGAAATCCATGCGACTCCTTCTGATCGAAGATGACCGCCCCATCGCACGCGGCATCCAAAGTAGTCTCGAACAAGCCGGCTTCACTGTCGACATGGTCCATGACGGCATTTTCGCCGAACAGGCCCTCACCCAAAACCGCCACGAGCTGGTGATTCTCGATCTGGGCCTGCCCGGTATCGACGGCATGACGCTGCTCGCGCGCTTCCGTCAGAGCAATCGCCACACGCCGGTGATCATCCTCACCGCGCGCGACGAGTTGAACGACCGCGTGCAAGGCCTGAATTCCGGTGCGGACGACTACATGCTGAAGCCGTTCGAACCCACCGAACTCGAAGCGCGCATCCGCGCCGTGATGCGCCGCAGCGGCCCGCATGGCGACATGCCGCGACCGGAAGTGTCGTTGGGCGGTGTGCGTCTGTCGGGCGTCGATCGCCGCATTTTCAACGACGACAAGCCGCTCGAGCTGTCGCCGCGTGAATTCGCGGTGCTCGAAATGCTGCTGCTGCGCCACGGCCGCGTGGTCAGCAAGGCTCAGCTGCAAGACCATCTGACGCACTTCGGCGGCGATCTCGGCGATACCGCGATCGAAGTCTATGTGCACCGGGTGCGCAAAAAGCTCGAAAACTGCCGTGTCGAAATCGTCACGGTGCGTGGCTTCGGTTACCTGTTGCAGGAAATCCGTCAGGCCGCATAATCGTTGCAAGGGCCGCAATCTGAATTGCGGCCTGACAGCGCCGGGCCGGCGCCGCGCACTCGGTGCGCAATTCGCCGGCATCCGGCGAATTTTCACGGTGCTACGGTGCTTTACGCCGTTGCTCCTTTCCCGCGCGTTCGATCATGCCCCAGCCGGCCGCCAATAGTCTGCGCCGCACGCTGCTGCGGCGCCTCGCTGCTCCCCTTTCGCTGCTCGCCCTGATGAGCGGCCTGATCGCTTACTGGCTGGCGTGGCAATACACGCAGCACGTAGTCGACCGCTCGCTCGCCGATCTCGCCACCGCGATCTCCAAACAGATCCAGATTGCCGGCCCCGACGCCAAGGTGACGGTGCCGCCGCTCGCGCAAGCCATGTTCTCCGATCCGGTCGAACAACTCGTCTATCGGATCAGCAACGGCGAAACCGAAATCGCCGGCGACCATAATCTCCCGCTGCAAGGCACCAGCGTGCGGCGCATGCATTACGCGTACGTATTCGAAACGCAGCACCAGGGTGTGACGGTGCGCGTGGCCCAGGTACGCGTCGATCAGCCCACCGGCAATCCAATCGTCGTTGAAGTGGGTCAGCCGGTGCATCACCGGTTTCAGATCGCCGCCGAATTTCTGGTCGCGATCATGATGCCGCTGCTGTTGCTGCTGCTGGCGGGCTGGGTGATCGTGTGGCGCGTCGTCAATCAGCAGCTCAATCCGCTCACCGATCTGGCGGACTCGCTGAACCGGCAGACCCACACGTCACTCGAACCGGTGGACGAGACCTATGTTCCGGTTGAAATCCGGCCGCTCACCGGCGCGTTGAACGCGCTGCTCGATCGTCTGAAAACCGCCCTCGACGGCCAGCGCAAATTTATCGCCGACGCCGCGCATCAACTGCGCACGCCGCTCACCGCCGTCAAGCTGCACGCGGAACAAGCCGCAGTCGCGCGTGATCCGCAGCAAACGCTCGCCGCGGTCCGTGAACTGCGCGCGGCGGCCGACCGCGCTGTGCGGCTGTCGAACCAGTTGCTTTCGCTGGCGCGCGCGGAGCCGGGCGAACAGGCGGCACGTTTCGTCACCGTGGATATGGCCGCGCTCGCTTTCGATACGGGTGCGGAATGGGTGCCGCGCGCACTGACTTTCCACGTCGACCTCGGCTTCCAGCGCCTCGACGATCCGGGTAACGATCAACCGCTGATGGCGCGCGGCAATCCCGTGCTGCTGCACGAAGTGATCGCCAATCTGCTGGATAACGCGCTCAAGTACGTGCCGCCTTCGCGTTTCGATGGCGGCCGCATCACCGTGACGGTGTCGCAAACCGTGATCGACAATCTGCGCATGGCCGAGATCGTCGTCGAAGACAATGGGCCGGGCGTGCCGCTCACGCAACAAGCCGATCTGTTCAAACGGTTCTTCCGCGGCGACGGTCAGAGCGACGCCGGCGTGGATAGCGGCGCCGGCCTCGGTCTCGCGATCGTTCACGACATCATGGTGCTGCATCACGGCAGCGTGCATTACGAAGATGCGCCGGAAGGCGGTGCGCGCTTTATTGTGCGCATTCCGCTGATACCGATCCGCGTGCAGCACGAAGTCGATCCCGAGGTACGGCGTCCGTCAAAAAAATCGGCGCACTCGGCGCCGATCGATATATGACTTTACAGCCGGTTTAAAGTACTGCCACGGGCTGCCTTGAGCTCACTTACGTTCAACTCAGGCAGCCCGCGTTTCATTTCTTCTTCGCTTTTTTCGCGGACGTCTTCGCCTTCTTCACCGTCTTGTCGGATTTGGAAGCGCCCTTCTCTTTCTCCGCCGGCGCCAGCATCGTGCCGCGGCACTTGCGCGCGCCGCAGCGGCATTCGTATTCCTTCTTGAGCTTCTTGGTCTGGCGCGCGTCGATGACGAGGCCGTAGTCGTAAAAGACTTCCTCACCCTCGGCGATGTCGCGCAGCGCGTGCACGTACACGTGACCGTCGATCTCTTCGGCTTCGCAGTTCGGCGCGCACGAATGGTTGATCCAGCGCGCGCTGTTGCCGTCCACTTTGCCGTCGATCACCTTGCCGCTGTCGAGCGCGAAGTAGAACGTGTGATTCGGTTCGTCCGGATTGTGCGGATGACGGCGCAGCGCTTCTTTCCAGGAGATCCGCTCACCCTTGTATTCGATCAGCCGTTCGCCCGCCGCAATCGGCTCGATGGCAAACACGCCTTTGCCGTGCACACCCGAACGGCGCACGGCGATCCTGCGTGAACTCATTGAATGAATCCTTGTGAAGAACTAGGGGTGAAGATCCGGCAGCCGTCAGAAATGCCCGCGTCTAACGCGCTGCTTTTTCCGACGCGGATAGCAAACGCGGCGCCTTGCGAGCGCCGCGTCGACCTGCGACGCTCATGCGCCACATCCGGCATCCTACACGCTCAAGACGGCTTCGTTCAACCGTCAATAAGACGTGCGCGCACAAGGCGCGTTGGCAGGTTCACCGTTGTCCGAACGAAATATCGCCGAACAGGGCTTTTTGCTCGCGCGGTTGCGAACGCCAGTACTGCGGCGGCGCCTCGACCGTTGCACCGAGTTGCGCCGCGGCATGCCACGGCCAACGCGGGTTGTACAGCAACGCGCGAGCCATTGCGATCAGATCGGCATCACCTTCTTCGATGAGTTGCTCGGCATGCAGCGGATCGGTAATCAAGCCCACGCCGATGGTCGTCAGGCCCGTTGCCTGTTTGACGGCGTGCGCGAAAGGAATCTGATAGCCCGGCTCAAGTGGGATCTTCTGCAATGGCGAAACCCCGCCGGACGACACGTCGATCCAGTCGCAGCCGCGCTTTTTCAATTCTTGGGCGAACGCGATCGTGTCTGCGAGCGTCCAGCCGCCTTCGACCCAGTCGGTCGCCGAGACGCGCACGCCAACCGGTTTGTCGGCCGGAAACGCGGCACGCACGATGTCGAAGATTTCGAGCGGAAAGCGCATGCGGTTTTCGAGGGAACCGCCGTAGTCGTCGCTGCGTTGATTGGCGATCGGCGACAGAAACTGATGCAGCAGGTAGCCATGTGCCGCGTGCACTTCGAGAGCATCGATGCCGAGGCGCGCGGCGCGACGCGCAGAGGCCGCGAACGCTTCACGAATCCGGTTCAGTGCGGGCGTGTCGAGGGCGAGCGGCGGCTCTTCACCCGCCTTGTGCGGCAACGCCGACGGCGCATGCGGCAGCCAGCCACCTTGCGACACCGGAATCAGTTGCCCGCCTTCCCAGGGCACATGGCTCGACGCCTTGCGCCCTGCGTGCGACAACTGCATGGCGACGCGAATCGGCGAATGCTTGCGGATCGCGGCCAGGACCGGCTTCAGCGCGGCTTCGGTCGCGTCGTCCCACAGCCCGAGATCGCCCGGCGTGATGCGGCCATCCGGTTCGACGGAGGTTGCCTCGATGCACAACATGCCGGCGCCGGATAACGCGAGACTGCCGAGATGGATCATGTGCCATGCCGTCGCCTCGCCACGTTCGGCGGAATACTGGCACATCGGGGAGACGACGATACGGTTGGGAAGCGTCACGCTACGCAGCGTGAGCGGGGAAAAAAGCGCGCTCATGGATTACGCCCAGTAGAAACCCGAGAGCGATCGAGCATAGCACCGCGGATGATTGTCTGCAGGCGTGCGCGGATCAGGGTTTCGGCTCGACCTGATCGAGCCACTCGCTGAACATCCGGCGCGCGGCGGTTTCCAGCACCGGACCGAACTGAGCGGTCTCGGCCCGCAACTGCCGCGCATCGATACCGTGGCCGGCAATTTCACCGGCGTTGCCGATCAGCCAGGGTTCGAACCGGTCAGCGCGAATCTCTGGGTGACATTGCAGACCCAGCACATGGCCGCCCCACGCGAACGCCTGGTTTTCGCAGGCAGGCGTCGAGGCGAGACGTGTGGCGTTGTCGGGAAGCTCGAAGGTGTCGCCGTGCCAGTGCAGCATCGACGTGTGGGCGCCGTCCAGATGACGCACTGGCGAAGCACGGCCCGCATCGGTGAGCGTAAGCGGTGTCCAGCCGAGTTCGGTACGGCCCGCGGGGTAGACCCGCGCACCGAGCGCACGCGCGATCAATTGCGCGCCGAGGCAGATGCCGAGTGTCGGCAGGCCGGCGGCGATGCGCCTTTCGATCATGGACAGCAATGGGACAAGCGTCGGGTAAAGCGCGTCGTCAGTTGCACTGATCGGGCCGCCGAGTACGACCATGAGCGATGCGGCAACCGGGTCAGGCGCTTCGATACGGCCAACGCCGACGTCGAGATAGCGCACCGGGCGCCCCCGTTCGCCGAGCTCCAGCTCAAGACTGCCCAGATCCTCGAAGTGCACGTGGCGAATGGCCAGAACTTCCCGATTCATCAGCCTGCCCCACCTTCAGGTTGCCTAAAGACTTGCCGCTACACGGCGCGAACCGGCCGGCGGACGGCAATCGCCGCCCGCCGGCACACGGTTTGGCAGTGTAACGGATTGTCCCAGGAGAAGCCGCCTTATTGGGCGAAGATCTTCCAGGTCTTCTTTTGGGTAGCGACGTCGGCCACTTCGTACACCGAGCAATCGAGACGCAGATCCGTGTCCGACATCTTCATGTCGAGCAGCGCGCAGTGGTGCGGCGTCTTCTTCGGATTCTTGCTCGGCTCAAAGTGCGAGCAGCTCAGGCACATGCGGTGCGGCGGAATCGTGCCTTGCGCTTCCAGCTGATGGATGGTCTTGAGCAGCGTGCGATAGAACAGCGTCTGCTCTTCGTCACGCAGCGTGCCGACCGCTTTGGCCAGGAAGTCCGGCCATTGCGCAGCGCGCTTCGCGGCCGTGCGGCCACGCGCCGTCAGACGGACCGCGAGGGCGCGGCCGTCGTCGAGGGCGCGGCGCTTTTCGACCAGGCCTTTGGTCTCGAGCGTGCTCACCGCATCGCTGGTGGTCGCGGCGGTCAGGGCCGTCTCGCGGGCGATCTCGCCAAGACGCATCGGGCCCTTGCGTTGCATCAGCAAGACCAGGATTTCGCCCTGGGTCGGCGTAAGGCCTGCGCCCTCCGCCCATTCCCAAGCCTGGCTCCGCATGGCCGTGCTCAATCGCAATAGGCTGTGGGTCACTCGCCCGGTTGCCTGTTCTCCGTATACGCCTTCGCTCATAATCTTCGTTTGGTTTATTAAGCTTGCGAGCGATGCCGGCAAACCGTTGCCGAACACGCCCGTAGCCTGTGTGGGGTAGCCCCGCCCGAAAGCAGACGAGACGGTTTCTACTATCTCAAAAATTTACCGCCTTGCAAGCCAAAGGCAGATGAAACGACATTCTATGCGAGACCGGCCAATCGTACAGCTAAGTTATCCAGCGCAAGCTGTGGATAACCATGGGAAAACACAGGGGATGGCATGTGTGTCGATTCTTGATAAGCAGCTTGCCCCCTCTTTCCTTACTAAAGTTGTCCTCGTTTACCGCCATCGATGCGCCTCGGATCAGCCCAGTTATGGTTTACGTAGCACTTTGACTTTTCAGGGAATTATTCAGTTGTCCACAGGCAGATGCAATGCTTGTTAACTACTACTACTTTTGTATACGTAAATTTTAGAAAAACCTGAAGGCCCGCGAGCTGGAAATTTATTTACGAAAAAAAACCCGCACGAGGCGGGTCTTCCTTACGGTTTAACGTAAGCAATCCTCTACCTGGCTAGGCTCGCCACTGCAGACACTGCTGTCTGACAGCTTCGTGCAAGGACTTTTCCTGATCGAAGACGCCCCGCAGCCACGTCGCGTCATTGACCTGACCGCGCGCAATCGCACCGATTTCGGCGAGCGCGTTGCCCGAGCCCAATGCTTCGGCGTGCGGTGCAATCAGATCCAGCGTTTCGAGGATGTCTTCGGAAATCGTCTTGCGTTCGCTCGTTTGCGGATTGATGCAGTTGCCGGCCAGACCGAAGCGGCATGCTTCGAAGCGGTTGAACGTGTAGACGAGATAATCGTCTTCCTGCGGCGTGATCGGCTTGTCGAGCAGCAGATGCCGGGCCAGCGTCTGGATGTAGCAGGCAATCGCCGCGGCGCGATCCACTGAAAACGGCGTATCCATCACCCGCACTTCGATCGTGCCGAAACCGGGCTTTGGCCGGATGTCCCAGTAAAAATCCTTCATGCTGTTGACCACGCCGGTGTGGACCATCTTCGAGAAATATTCCTCGAAGCTGTCCCACGTCAACACGAACGGCGCGCGGCCCGAGAGCGGGAATGCGAACACGGAATTCAGTCGTGCCGAATGAAAACCGGTGTCCACACCCTGCACGAACGGCGACGAAGCGGACAACGCGATGAAATGCGGAATGAAGCGCGACATCGAATGCAGCAGATACAGCGCGCTGTTCGGATCCGGACAGCCGATGTGCACGTGCTGGCCGAACACTGTGAACTGCTTGGCAAGATAACCGTACAACTCGGAAAGATACTGAAAGCGTGGCGTATCGACGATTTGCCTTTCACTCCATTGCTGGAATGCGTGGGTACCGCCGCCGCACAAGCCGACGTTCAGACGGTCAGCCGCGGACACCAGCGTGTCGCGAATCGTGCGCAAATCGGTGACGGCCTGTTCATGCGTTGTGCAGATACCGGTCGACAGCTCGATCATGCTTTCCGTGATTTCCGGCGTGATGTTGCCGGGAATTTTTTCGTCCTTGATGAGGCGCATCAGATCCGAGCCGGCTTTGGTCAGATCATAGTCGTGCGTATTGACGATCTGCATCTCGAGTTCGACACCGAAAGTGAACGGTTTCGAATCGATGAAGGGTTCGAGTGACATGGCGTCCCCTGAGTCAGGTCGGCCGACGTGTGTCACATGTCTGTGTCACACGCCCGGCCGTTTTTGAATCGAATAAGTTGGATAAAGCGCGCAAATCAGGCGCATAAAGCGTCAGACAGCGCATCGGACAGCGGCGTGCCCTTACCGTGCGCTTACTCTTCGCGCCGTTCAGCCACCAGCGCCAGGCTGCGATACACGAGCCACGGCCCGAGAATCTGCAGCACGAAAATCGAACACATCACGATCGCGCGCAGTTGCGGATCGAAATTCGGATAGAGGTTGTAGGTATCGTCGACGAGCAGGTACGCGAGCGCCGACATGGGCGATAAGGACAAACCGAGCGCCATGCCCTGCTTCCAGTTCAAGCCGCTCGGCTTGGCGAAAGCCATCACGCCCACCAGTTTCGCAACCAGACGCGCAACAATCAGACCCAGCGCGGCGACACCGCCTAACGCGATGTCTTTCCATTCGAACGAAGTCAGCGTCAGCACGAACAGAATCACAGTCAACAACCAGCCGGCCGTGCCGAAATGTTCCGGCCACAACTGCGGGCGAGCTTCAAGATTCTTCACGATGATGCCCGCGGCCAGCAACGCGAGAATGGTGGAAAGCTTGAACACATGCGCCACCGCAATGGCGAGCAGCACGAGGCCGAACAGCGCGACGAACGAATGCTCGTCCTGCATGTTCAGACGACGATAAAAAAACGTGCAGGTGCGCGCCAGCAGATAGGCCAGCACGAGTGAGCCGACCAGCAGATACAGCGGCTGCAGAATCGTGGCGTAGACGTTGCCGTAAACCTCCTGATGCAACCAGCTCGAGACAAGCTTTTCGACCACCACCGCATACATGCTGTTCAATGCGGTAAGGGTCAATAGACGTTGAGTCACCTGACCTTCCGCGCGTAGCTCCGTTTTGAGCTGGATCACCATAGCCGGCGAAGTCGCCATGGCAATTGCGGCAAGCACCGTCGCTACGATCAGCGGCACTTTCAGGAATAACAAAACCGGCAAAACCAGCGCGAACGTCAGCGTAGCTTCGGCGATGCTCGACAGAATCAGCCAGGGATTGCGGCGAATCCAGCGCAGATCAAGCCGGCTACCGAGTTCGAATAACAACAAACCGAGCGCCACGTCGAGCAATGGCCGCGCGGCGCTCGCGGAATCGGCGTCGATTACGCCGAAACCGGCTGCGCCGGCTACCAGACCAATGACCGCATACCCGGAAATGCGCGGCAAACGCCATGCGCGATAGCACAGTTCACCGCACAGACCCGCGGCGAGCAATGCAAGACCAGCCCAAAAAATGGCGTCGGGTGTGAGTGGCCAGGCTGGGAAAAATGAAAACGCCGACTTCATCGTGATGGGTTCTCCTTGGCAGCAACGGCAGACAACACGAACCGGCGCAAACACCGGCGAGCGGATGAACGCATGAGGCGTTCACTGTCGCGATCGCTTCGCGTGACCCGCGTTGCGAGTTTTCAACGATCGGATGATCTGAATGTGCTGCAGCCGCAAGGGGCGCAGCGCATTCTGGGGGCGGCCGTAGCTACCGGCCCGGCACGGTGAAAGAACGCCGTCGACTTTGAATCAGATTCTGATTGCGCGGCACCGTTCCATTGCAGCGCGTGCGGCCAGCGGCGAGGCGCGACGCGGAAAAGAACGGCGATTGTGCCATAGCTTTTTCAGACTTGACCGAAAAGACAGGAACATGCAGGCAAAACGGTAAAAACGTACGTTATCTTCGTGAGATGAGGAAAAAGCGACCGCTTTAAAAACGGGTCGGGCTCTCATAGCGTACAGATCTGACGTTGCAGATGTGTTTCCTGGGACACGGCCAGAACCGTTTTCCTTCAACTTTCGACGCTTCTGGCTCAACGATTGCGCTCGATCTCGGCACGGCCTTTCTGTTTACAGGTTTACCGTATGTATACGTAGTAACAGTTAACAAGGTGACTCGTTTTCTGTGGATAACTCGGGTTTACCGAATTGATTCATCGGCTTGCCGCTCGCATAACAGGATGCACAGCGTGTGCGGCAGCGGCGGGTATACAAGGGTAACTTTTCGCGATTTTCGGCCGCGTCGAAGTTACCCCGTTTACGTCCACAACGGTTCCACACGAGTTGCTTCGGTAAACGGCGCGGTTATCCACAAGTTTCGGTGGATAACTTTTCCTGGCGGCGATGTGCGGCGATGTGCGGCGCGCGCGGTTAACTACGGGTTAACTCACCGTACCCTGGCGCAACGCACGCAAGAGGAAGCGGGCTGGATCGATGTCTTCGGCCAGATCCCGTTCGAGCGGCCACGGTTCGCCTTCGATCTGCGAGGCGATCAACTCTGCTCCAAGTGCCGCCCATACCAGACCGCGAGAACCGTATGCGAAGGCGCCGTACAAGCCGTCGACGCGTGGCAGATCGAGCGGCCATGCGCCACGCAGGCGCTGGGCGTCGCGTGCCGAGGCGGCTTCATCGGCGAAGTTGCCGATCATCGGCATCCGGTCGCTCGTGACGCAGCGAAACGCGACGCGCCCGTCGAGCGCCGCCGCTTGTGCCGGATCGACGACGCCGTTAAAGGCCGGCAGCATTTGCGCTACACGCTCGAGGTTTTCCAGATGGCCATCCGGTCGCAGCGCTGTGTCCGGGTCGTCGAGTTCGTAGGTGGCGCCGGTCAGCGTAGCGCCGTCGGCGAGTGGGACGGCGTAGCCTTCGCCGATAACCGGCATCTCGAGTGGAGGCACCGTGCCCGGCGGCAGCAAAGTCAACTGGCCGCGGATGCTGCGGGTCGGTGCGTACTGCAAACAGGCGAGCCGCGCGGCGTCGTGCGCGCTCGCGACAATGACCACCGGCGCACGCGCGATCGCTTGTCCCGCTGCGTCGAACACGGTCCATTGATTGCCGGATCGCTCGAGGCGCGCCACATCCACTCCGAAGCGGCGTTCGAGCAGCCCGCCCGCAGCTGCGCACTGCGCGGCGCAAAGCGACGCCGGGTCGATCCAGCCGCCTTGGGGAAAGAGCCAACCGCTTTGCGCGAGCGGCATTCCAGCAAGCCTTTGTGCTTCGCTCAGCGAAACGGGCGTCACATATTCCGCCGGGTAACCGAACGCGGCGATTGCCTCGCTCATCGAGCGTGCTTCTTCTTCGTCCGCTGCGATCTGCAACAGACCTGGCGCGCCGCGCAATGGACGGTAGCCCAGCCGTTCGAGCGCGGCCCAGCGTCTGAGCGTGTAGAGAAAGCCCGCGCGCGTGACGCGTGAAGCGACGCTGTCGTCGCGCGAGATCATGGGGTGGAACACGCCGGCCGGATTGCCCGAGGCGTCCTGAGCGACCGACGCGTGCCGCTCCAGCGATGTGACTCGCCAACCGCGTGCGGCCAGGCGCTCGATCGACGCGCAACCCGCGAGTCCGGTGCCAATCACGATTGCATGCCGTTCATCGACTTCAAGTGGCGCGGGCGGTTCATAGCGGCGCACACGCCAGCGTGGCGCGAAATGGCCGACCAGCATCGCGCGTTTCCAGCCGAAGCCATCGACTTTTTGGTACACAAAGCCGTTTTGCGTCAACGCACGCTTGATGTCGCCGGCACTGCTGTAGGTCGCGAACGTGGCGTTTTCGCCGGCCATCCGGGCGAGCGCCTTAAAGATCGCGGGCGCCCACATTTCGGGGTTTCTCGCCGGTGCGAAGCCGTCGAGATAGAACGCATCGGCGCGCAACCTCAACGCCGGCAGGCTCTGCGCGGCGTCGGCGAACACCAGCGTCAACGTGATTCGCCCGCCCTCGAATTCGAGCCGGTGCGTGCCGGGGACGAGCATCGGCCATTCAGCGGCCAGCGTTTCTGCGAGCGCGGCGATCTCGGATTCTGAAATCGTCTTCGCATAGACGCTGCGCAAATCGGCTTGAGTAAACGGATGCTTCTCGGTCGAGACGAAGTGCAAGCGTTCGCAACGCGCCGGATCGGCACGCCAGGCGGCCCAAGTCATCAGGAAGTTGATCCCCATGCCGAAGCCGGTTTCGAGCACGGTGAAGACGCGGCGGCCCTCCCATCGCTGCGGCAGTCCATTGCCGCGGAGAAAGACGTATTCAGCCTGCTCGAGACCGCCGACAGCGCTGTGATAGATGTCGTCGTAGAACGGCGAAAAAGGCGTGCCGTTGTCGCGAAAAGCGAGGACGGCGGGGATCAGCGGATCGGTCATGCGCGGCGGAAATGACGCTCGAAAGAGCGAGTCAGACGTTACCGCCAGCGCGCGCAGCTCGCCGGGCGGCGAAAAAGACGTGTTGCAACGTTGGCAAAAACCAACGCCAAGCCCCGTCCATACTGGGTTTCAGCCTTCAATTGGGTCCTGCGAGGAGGAAAAGGAAGGGTTTCCCCTCGATATCTGCCCCAGAACCGCTTAAATCTTCGAAACCCTTATCCTGATTGGGTTTGCGCTGCGCTATCATAGCAAGCGCCGCGAAGGGAGCGGCAGCACGGCCGACGGGCAGTCACTGCCCGGCGCTAATTGTCCGGAGGGGATCCGGAGCCGCAGCTGCTCGACGGCGCGGCCCGCGCACGTATAATCGGCGCGTTCGCGCTGTTCGTGTCAACCTAAACTCAGAAAGGAACCTTAATGAACAAACAGGAACTGATCGACGCCGTCGCAGGACAGACCGGCGCCAGCAAGGCTCAAACCGGTGAGACGCTGGACACGTTGCTTGAAGTGATCAAGAAGTCTGTGTCGAAGGGTGACGCGGTCCAGTTGATCGGCTTTGGCAGCTTCGGTTCGGGCAAGCGCGCAGCACGTACGGGTCGTAACCCCAAGACCGGCGAAACTATCAAGATCCCGGCCGCCAAGACCGTCAAGTTCACGGCTGGTAAGGCGTTCAAGGACGCAGTCAACAAGCGCTAAGCAGATTACTGCCTGGCAGTTGACACCCGCCAACGGCGGGTTTTTTTTCGTCTGCGATTTCTGTTTAGCCGCGACGCCCGTCGCGGCTAAACAGTCAGCACCGAGCGCAAAGGCCGCTCGAGCTTAATCGTGGCGATGCACGATTTCGCCGTGGCCATGACCGCCGTGGTCGTGATCATGGTGATCGTGGTCGTCTTCGTCGAAGTCCCATGCCGGGAACGGATCGGCGAATTGTTGCCACGCTTCTGGTCCCGCCGCGTATTCCTCATCGGTCAGGAGGCATGCGTCGAACTTGGCTTGCCAGACAGCCGGGTCGATCCCGACGCCGATCATCACCAGTTCCTGGCGGCGATCGCCAATGCTCAGATCGTCCGGATTGCCGTACCAGTCGGCGGCAATTTCGGCGGCCAGCTCGTCATCTCCGTCCGGCCATTCGCTGCGATCCTGCGCGGCCCACCACATCCCGGCCGGACCATGCCGGCAAGCGCCACCCGCCTGCGACAGCGATCCGGCAATGTCGTTACGCGTTGCGAGCCAGAAGAAGCCCTTGCTGCGCAAGACGCCCTTCCACTCCTGATGCAGCAACGCCCACAGCCGCTCCGGGTGAAACGGCCGCCGTGCGCGGTAAATGAAATTGCCGATGCCGAATTCGTCTGCTTCGCCGTGATGAGTATAACCGTGGTCGTGCCCATGTTCGTCGTTAAGCGACGCCAGCCAGCCCGGTGCGCTCGATGCCTCATCGAAATCGAAGCGCCCGGTGTTCAGCACTTCAGCCAGCGGTACCTCGCCGAAGCGGCTCACCACCTGCACGGCACGCGGATTGATGCGGGCGAGGATGCGCTGCAAACGCGTGAGCTCATCGGCGCTCACCAGATCGGCCTTGTTCACCACCAGCACGTCACAGAATTCAATCTGCTCGATCAGCAATTCGACCAGCGTCCGGTCGTCCTCTTCGGTTGCGGCGATGCCCCGCTCGGAAAGCGCGTCAGAAGAACCGTAGTCACGCAGGAAGTTGAACGCATCGACCACCGTCACCATCGTATCGAGCTGTGCAACGTCGGACAGCGACGCGCCGTCATCGTCGACGAAGGTGAAGGTTTCGGCGATCGGCATCGGCTCGGCCACGCCGGTCGACTCGATCAGGATCGCATCGAAGCGCTTCTCACCGGCAAGCCGCTTGATCTCGACCAGCAAGTCGTCGCGCAACGTGCAGCAGATGCAGCCGTTCGACAATTCGACGAGCTGCTCTTCGACATGCGAGAGCGCGGCGGCGTCGCGCACGAGCGTTGCATCGATATTGACGGCGGCCAGATCGTTGACGATCACGGCGACGCGCAAACCGGCGCGATTCGCGAGGATGTGGTTCAGGAGCGTGGTCTTGCCGGCGCCCAGAAAACCGGAGAGCACGGTGACGGGCAATAGCGGCTGGTTCATCGCAGTACGGAAAAACAAGAGGATTGGAAGGCGTGCCGGGTTGGGGTCGCATGATTCCGGGGCCGGAAGATGGCCGAACACCGACGGCAGCACGATGCCGCATTGTGCATCAAACGGGAAGCGGCCGCGTGACGGGCCGGATCGGGACGTGCGGGAGTCAGCGTGCAGCAGCCGGCATCAGATTCCACTTGCGCAGGATTGCGGCGATCTGCATCGCATACTTATCACGCAGTGCCGGCGTCTCGGAGTGGTACGCGCCGACCGCCTGCCAGGTATTGCCGTACTTGTTCATCTGGCGGCGCAGATGCCACGCCGCGATGTAGACGTTCTTGCAAGGCTCCATCAGGGTGCCTTGCGAGATGCCGTACTGCGCGAGTACGGGCAGATGGATCGAATTGATCTGCATCACGCCGTAGTCGGTCGAGCCGTTGGCGTTCTTATGCTGCGCGTCCGGCCGATTGTGTGACTCCTGCCACGCAATTGCGCGCAGAATCAGGGGGTTGACCTTCTGATACTTGGCCGCTTCGTCAAAGCAATCGGCGCGCGCCTGCCCTGCTGCGATCAGCACGACAAGTCCAGCGGCGACGGTGACGAGGGTTCGTTTCATCAGTCAAGACGACTAATCAAATCGCAAGGGTAAGGTTTGGTAAGGCCAGGCGTCGGCCATACTTCAGTCTCTGGAAGCCGGTGAGGCGTACTGGCAGGGCCTTCGTCGGTCATCGGGGAAAACCCGCGTTGCCAAGTCACAACCAGTACCTCGAACGGCTCGTATCATACCGGCAGACTTACACGCGTCAAGTTGGCTAACCGACATAATCAACCGTAAAACGAAGCGCTTCTGCGGTTCGGCGCACACAAGCTCGTTTGCTTTCAATTGTTTGACAGTCTGCGACGGTCTTTAGAGTAATCGCACGGAGCTGTTCGTTTTGTGACAAATCCGACATGAAAAACTGTTACTGTTCCTTTTTTTCGGGCATTGGACGTAAGGCATCCAGGGCGTTGATCGCCTGTGAAGCCGACTGGCAGACCGACAGGGCGGCGGCCTGCTCAAATGTTCGCACTGCATGACCGTTGGCGGCTGCGGCCGTCGGCATCGATCCCATATTCCATGAGAAGAAATCGTATGGCATTGCGTCGCGTCGCAACGGCGCTGCTGGTGGCTGGATTGATCACCGCGCAGACAGCACAGGCACAGGTGACACTCAACTTCGTGAACGCCGATATCGACCAGGTGGCCAAGGCGATCGGCGCGGCGACCGGCAAAACGATCATCGTCGACCCACGTGTGAAGGGTCAGCTGAACCTCGTGTCGGAAAATGCAGTGCCTGAAGATCAGGCGCTCAAGACCTTGCAATCCGCTTTGCGGATGCAGGGCTTCGCGCTAGTCCAGGACCACGGCGTGCTGAAGGTCGTGCCCGAGGCCGATGCCAAGCTGCAAGGCGTGCCGACCTACGTCGGCAATACGCCGGTGGCACGAGGCGACCAGGTGGTCACGCAGGTGTTCGTGCTGAAGAACGAATCGGCTAATAACCTGTTGCCGGTGTTGCGTCCGCTGATCTCGCCGAACAATACGGTGGCGGCCTACCCGGCCAACAACTCGATTGTCGTGACCGATTACGCCGACAACGTCCGGCGTATCGCGCAGATCATCGCGGGTGTCGATACGGCGGCGGGCCAGTCGGTATCGGTCGTGCAGTTGAGGAATGCCAACGCGATCGACATCGCCACGCAGTTGACCAAGATGCTCGACCCCGGCGCGATCGGCAGCACCGACGCGACGTTGAAGGTGTCGGTCACCGCGGATCCGCGCACCAACTCGCTGCTGATTCGCGCATCGAACGGCGGCCGGCTCGCGGCCGCGAAGCAACTGGCGAAAGAACTCGACGCGCCGACCACCATGCCCGGCAACATGCACGTCGTCGCGCTGCGCAACGCTGACGCGACGAAGCTCGCGAAGACCTTGCGCGGGATGCTCGGTAAGGGCGGCGACACCGGCTCGTCGGGTGGCTCGAACGAAGCAAATTCGTTCAACCAGAACGGTGGTGGTGGAGGTGGCCTCGGCAGCAATTCGACGGGCACGTCGGGTACGCCGCCGCTGCCGTCGGGCGGACTCAACGGCAGCTCGGGCGCGTCACCATTGGGCGGTGGCGGGGGCGGATATGGTTCGAGCGGCGGTTCGGGTTCAGCCGGCCTGCTCGGCGGCGACAAGGACAAGAACGACGACAATCAGCCGGGCGGCATGATTCAGGCTGACTCGGCGACCAACTCGCTGATCATCACGGCGGCTGAGCCGGTGTACCGCAACCTGCGAGCGGTGATCGACCAGCTCGACGCGCGGCGCGCGCAGGTCTATATCGAGGCGCTGATCGTCGAGTTGAACTCGAACACGAACGCCAACCTCGGCATTCAGTGGCAGGTCGCGAACAATTCGATCTTTGCCGGCACCAACCTGGCGACCGGCAATGGCAACAGCATCATCAATCTGACGGCTGCGGCCGCAGCGACGGGCGCGACCGGCGGTCTCGCCGGGGCGCTCGCAAGCGGGAGCGGTATCCAGCAGGGCCTCAACGTCGGCTGGATTCACAACATTTTCGGTGTGCAGGGACTCGGCGCGCTGTTGCAGGCACTTTCGCAGACTCAGGATGCGAACGTGCTGTCCACGCCTAACCTCATCACGCTCGACAACGAGGAAGCGAAGATCGTTGTCGGTACGAACGTGCCGATTCAGACGGGTTCGTACTCGAACCTCACGAGCGGCACCACCAGCAACGCGTTCAATACGTTCGACCGCGTCGATGTCGGCCTGACGCTGCACATCAAACCGCAGATTACCGAGGGCGGGATTCTCAAGCTGCAGCTCTACACGGAAGACTCGGCGATCGTGAACGGCACGACCAACGCGGCCACCAATCCGGCGGGTCCCGAGTTCACCAAGCGTTCGATCCAGTCGACCGTGCTCGCCGATAACGGCGAGATCATCGTGCTGGGCGGCTTGATGCAGGACAACTACCAGGTCAGCAACAGCAAGGTGCCGTTGCTGGGCGATATCCCGTGGATTGGCCAGCTGTTCCGTTCGGAACAGAAGACCCGCGCCAAGACCAACCTGATGGTGTTCCTGCGCCCCGTGATCATCACCGATCGCGATACCGCGCAGGCCGTGACGTCGAACCGTTACGACTACGTCCAGGGCGTGACGGGTGCGTACAAGTCGGATAACAACCTGATCAAGGACAAGGACGACCCGGTGGTTCCGCCGATGCCGATCGGCCCGAGCCAGGGCGGTTCGCCCGCGATGAACCTGTTCGATCTCGACAGGATGCGCCGTCAGCAGATGGCGCCGCCGGTCATGAATGGTGGCGCTGTGCAGACGAACCCGGTCACGAGCGGTGGCGCTGTGCAGACGAATCCGGTACCCACGGCACCGTCCACGGCGTCGCCTGGAGTGCAGCCGTGAGCACGCCGTCCACGCCGCCGCCAGCTTCGGGATCGTCCGCAGCGGCGCGCGTCGCTGCATCGACGCAAGCCGCGGCGATTTCGCCGGCAGTCGTGGCGGAGCAAGCCGAACGCATCGCACCGTCGGCAGTCGCTGCGCGCCTCGTGCCCTACGGCTTCGCCCGTGGCGGCCAGATTCTGGTCGCGCATCAGCACGCCGATAGTCTCGAAGTCTGGATCAGCGAACGCACCAGCGATGCTGCGCTTGCCGAAGTCGCACGCAATTTCGGCGCATTGTCCGTGGTACGTGTGCCGGCTGACGAACTGGCGCTCGCGATCAATCAGGCTTACGCGCGCCAGGATGGCAGCGCGGCGCAGGTGGTCGGCGAAGTGGAAGGTGAAGTCGATCTGTCGCGTTTGATGCAGGACATTCCCGAGATCGAGGATCTGCTCGAGTCGGAAGACGACGCGCCGATCATCCGCATGATCAACGCGCTGCTCACGCAGGCGGCACGCGAACAGGCCTCGGATATTCACATCGAGCCGTTCGAGACTTCGTCAGTGGTGCGCTTCCGCGTCGACGGCACGTTGCGCGACGTCGTGCGGCCGAAGAAAGCGCTGCATGGCGCGCTGATCTCGCGGATCAAGATCATGGCGCAGCTCGACATTGCGGAGAAGCGTCTGCCGCAGGATGGCCGGATCACGCTGCGCGTCGGCGGACGTCCGGTCGACGTGCGCGTCTCGACGTTGCCCACCGGTCACGGCGAACGCGCGGTGCTGCGTCTCTTGGAAAAGGACGCCTCGCGCCTGAATCTCGAAGCGCTTGGTATGGCGCCCGACACGCTCGTCAAGTTCGACAAGCTGATAGGCAAACCGCACGGCATCGTGCTGGTGACCGGCCCGACCGGCTCGGGCAAGACGACCACGCTGTACGCGTCGATGTCGCGGCTTGAGACGGCGACCACCAACATCATGACGGTCGAAGATCCGATCGAATACGACCTCTCAGGCATCGGCCAGACGCAGGTCAACGAGCGGATCGGCATGACCTTCGCGCGGGCGCTGCGCTCGATTCTGCGGCAGGACCCGGACGTCATCATGATTGGTGAAATCCGTGACCTGGAGACCGCGCAGATCGCGGTGCAGGCTTCGCTCACAGGTCACCTTGTGCTGGCGACGCTGCACACGAACGATGCAGCATCCGCCGTGACCCGTTTGACCGACATGGGCGTCGAGCCGTATCTGCTGGCGTCGTCGCTGCTCGGCGTGCTGGCGCAGCGGCTGGTGCGGCGCTTGTGCCCGGTGTGCCGCGAAGAACGCGTCGAGGAAGATGGCAGCGTGCGCTGGCATCCGGTCGGCTGCGAGAAATGCGGCCAGTCCGGTTATGCGGGACGTCGCGGTGTCTACGAACTGCTCCTGATCGACGACGAAATCCGCACGCTGGTTCACCGCAATGCATCCGATGCGGAAATTCTCACTTCGGGTCGCGCGCAAGGCATGCGCACGCTTCGCGAAGACGCGGACCGCTGGCTCGCCTCCGGGCTGACGTCGCTCGAAGAAGTGATTCGCGTGACGGGCGGAGCATAAGCGCATGCCGGCATTTCGTTTCGAAGCAATCGATGCGGCGGGCAAAGCGCAAAAAGGCGTGCTCGACGCGGACAGCGCGCGCGGCGCGCGGACCAATCTGCGTTCGCAGGGACTGACGCCACTCGTCGTCGAACCGGCTGCGACGCGCACACGCGGTGAGCGCAATCAACGCTTGTCGCTAGGACGGCGTTTGTCGCAGCGCGAGCAGGCAATTCTCACGCGGCAACTGGCCAGCCTGCTGATTGCCGGTCTGCCGCTCGATGAAGCGTTATCGGTGTTGACCGAGCAATCGGAGCGCGACTACATCCGCGAGCTGATGGCGTCGATTCGTGCCGAAGTGCTCGGCGGCCATTCGCTTGCGAACGCGCTGACGCAACACCCCAAAGACTTCCCCGAGATCTATCGGGCACTCGTGGCCGCCGGTGAACATACCGGCAAGCTCGGTCTCGTCCTTTCGCGTCTGGCCGACTACATCGAGCAACGCAACGCGCTCAAGCAGAAGATCGTGCTCGCGTTCACGTACCCGGCGATCGTGACGCTGATCGCCTTCGGCATCGTCACGTTCCTGTTGAGCTACGTGGTGCCGCAAGTGGTGAACGTGTTCGCCAGCACCAAACAGCAACTGCCGATCCTCACCATCATGATGATGGCGCTGTCCGGTTTCGTGCGGCACTGGTGGTGGGCGATGCTGATCGGCGTGGTCGTGCTGGTGTATCTGGTGCGCTCGATCCTGAAGCAGCCCGGCCCGCGCCTCGCTTTCGACCGCTGGCTGTTGACCGCCCCGCTGCTCGGCAAACTCGTGCGCGGCTACAACACCGTGCGCTTTGCCAGCACGCTCGGCATTCTGACGGCGGCCGGTGTGCCGATCCTGCGCGCATTGCAAGCCGCAGCCGAAACGCTCAGCAATGTCGCGATGCGCGAGAACATCGACGATGCGATCGTGCGTGTGCGCGAAGGCACGTCCTTGTCGCGCGCGCTCGGCAATACGAAGACGTTTCCGCCGGTGCTGGTTCACCTGATCCGTTCGGGTGAAGCGACCGGCGACGTGACGACCATGCTCGATCGTGCGGCCGACGGCGAAGCACGTGAGCTCGAGCGTCGCACGATGTTCCTGACGAGTCTGCTCGAGCCCTTGCTGATTCTGGCGATGGGTGGCGTGGTGCTGGTGATCGTGCTGGCGGTGATGCTGCCGATCATCGAGTTGAACAACCTGGTGCAGTAAGGCCGAAGCCGGGCAGAACGCCTGGCTCAGCGCACGTAGATGGTAGGTCCTGCCGGATTGGCCGGCAGGAACACTTCGGAATGCGCGCCATTGCGGTCGATGATGATCGAGCGGGCGCGGACTTCGGAGAGTTTGGCGCCTTGCATGAGCGCGCTGCCGAGCGACACCGCATGCGGCGGTTCGCCACCGACGCTGACGATGGCCGCGGCGCCTTCCCGCAAAGCGAGGATGCCGAACAGATGCACGTCCTGGTTGGCGCTGCGGGTGAGCTGGCCGCCGAACAGCGTAGCCGCCTGATCGGTCGAGACCTGCGTATGCGCGGCGGCGGCGGGCAACGGCGCGCCGGACGTCGTGGAGATCGTGATGACCCAGTAGGTCAGCGTCGCGCAGAACACGGCGAACAGTGCGAGCGACAGAAGGCGGATTTGGATAGCGTTCATGCGCTTATTGTACGGACTATTGTGAAAATTGCGTTGGGGTGCCTGGCGGTTTCCCGCAACCCTTCAAGAACATGACATTAAAATGACCGGCCGGGCGTGTTCAATGGCACCTTGATTGCCTGACGCGCGAATTCCGCCCGATCGAAATTTCACCTGAAAAGAGGTAGCAAGCTATGCAATTGTCGACCCTTCGCCGTCATGAAATCGCGGGTCCGCGCAGCCGTCGTCAACGCGGTTTCACGCTGATTGAAATCATGGTCGTGATCGCGATTCTGGGTATTCTGGCCGCGCTGATCGTGCCGAAAATCATGAGCCGTCCGGACGAAGCGCGGCGTGTCGCCGCCAAGCAGGATATTGGCACCGTGATGCAGGCGCTGAAACTCTACCGTCTCGACAACGGCCGTTATCCGACTCAGGAGCAAGGCCTGCGCGCGCTGATCGAAAAGCCGAGCACGGACCCGGTGCCGAACAACTGGAAGGACGGCGGCTACCTCGAACGTCTGCCGAACGATCCGTGGGGCAATAGCTATCAGTATCTGAATCCGGGCGTGCATGGCGAGATCGACGTGTTCAGTTATGGCGCCGACGGTAAAGCGGGCGGCGAAGGCAACGACGCCGACGTAGGGTCGTGGCAATAGACGGATAGTTGATCGTTCGTGGCCGGCACTATGCGACTGTCCGCTTGCAAGTCCCGTGTGGACACTCCGTGTACGGCGTCGCTGCCGGGCACGGCGTGCGCCGGCGCGCGTGATTTCAGTGCAGGCCGCCGGAAGCGTGCGGCGGGTTTCACGCTGCTGGAAATGATGGTGGTGCTGGTGATCGCGGGCATTCTGGTATCGCTGACTGCGCTGACCATGACGCGCAATCCGCGCACCGATCTGAACGAAGAAGCGCAGCGTCTCGCGCTGCTGTTCGAATCGGCCGGCGACGAAGCCCAGGTGCGCGCAAGACCGATCGCATGGCAACCGCTCGATGGCGGCTTCCGCTTCGATCTGCGGACCGAAGACGGCTGGCGTCCGTTGCGTGACGACCTGCTGGGGCCGCGCAACTGGGAAGGTGGTGTGACCGGCGTCACGATCGATTACCCGGGATCGGACTCGCACCCGAGCCGTGTCGTGTTCGGCACCGAAGCGATCGACGTACCCGTGCAGATCACGCTGTTTTCTGCCGCGGGGCGCGCGACGATCATCGGCACCGGCAATGGCCGCTATGAGGTGCACTGAGATGCGTCGTTGCAGGAACAGGGGCGCTCGCGAGATGGTCCACGGCGCAGAGCGCGGTTTTACGATGATCGAAGTGCTAGTGGCGCTGGCGATCATAGCGATCGCGTTGGCGGCGTCGTTGCGCGCGGTGGGAAGTCTGGCGAGCGGCGAAGCCGATCTGCATCGACGGTTGCTGGCGGGATGGAGCGCCGACAACACGCTGGCGCAACTGCATTTGACGCATGGCTGGCCGAACGTCGGCTCGACGAGTTTTGACTGCTCGCAGGGCAATCTGGAGTTGATCTGTACCGAGCATGTGACGGCGACGCCGAATCCGGTGTTTCGTCGGGTGGAAGTGATGGTGACGACGCCGGGGCGTTCCGGCAATCTCGCCCAGATGGTCACGGTGGTCGCGAATGAAAACAACCGTTCGCTCTGAGCACCGCGGCCGATCGGGCGCGCGTGGTTTCACGCTGATCGAGTTGCTGGTCGCGATCGCGATCATGGCGGTGATTGCCGTGCTGTCGTGGCGCGGGCTGGACCAGATCATTCGTGGCCGGCAGACGATCACGAACGCGATGGAAGACGAGCGCGTCTTTGCGCAGCTGTTCGACCAGATGCGAATTGATGTGCGGCAGGCCGCGTCGGATGATGAGTCTGGCCAGGCGGCCGTATCGGTGAGTGGCAATGTGCTGCAGATCGTGCGGGAGATGGTATTGCCGGGGACGGCGCCGCGCTTGCAGGTGGTGAGGTATCGCGTGTCCGAGGGACGCGTGGTGCGGTATGCGTCGCCGCCGCTGGGGAATGTGGGCGAGTTGCGGGGTGCGCTGCGCGGTGGTGAGGGGAATGGCTGGACGGCGGTGCCTTTGATGGGAGGCGTCGGGGCTATTTCTGCTCGGCTGTATGTGCCGAAGGTTGGCTGGACCACGCAGATGAAGGATGTGCAGAGTGCGATTACGGAGAACGATAATAATTTGAAGGTGCCCCAGTTGGGGAATGCGCCGCTGCCGCGGTCGGTGACTGGGCTGGAAGTGAGTGTGGGGGCTAAGTCGTTGGCGCGGCCTGTAACGCGGGTTTTTCTCGTCGGAGAATGAGATGAAGGGTTTTTTGTTGTCTCCGCGACGCTCTGGGTCTTCTGGTTTGTTGTTGTCTTTGCGACGCTCTTTGGTTGGGCGTGTGCTGGGGTGCCTTTCGGTTTGGTCCTCTTTGCCTGCTTGGCGGGTTTGTCTGCACGCTTGCGGTGTTGGCCTTTCCTTGATTTGCTTTTGGTCTATTAGCGTTCCCCCTGTGCGGGGGGGCACCTACTTTTCTTTGCCGCCGCAAAGAAAAGTAGGCAAAAGAAAGCGGCTCAAACCGCTAATGCTAAGTGGGCACCGTAGCCTGC
The DNA here is from genome assembly GCF_905221015.1 of Paraburkholderia nemoris. Taxonomy (NCBI): domain Bacteria; kingdom Pseudomonadati; phylum Pseudomonadota; class Betaproteobacteria; order Burkholderiales; family Burkholderiaceae; genus Paraburkholderia; species Paraburkholderia nemoris. The sequence goes on from NZ_CAJNBO010000009.1 coordinate 251,972, forward strand.
AACAGGTAGTGGTGCATCTGGAATCTGTGTTCGTGCACCTCCATACGCTAGTGACAAGGGCGTCATACCTCCCATCTCGCACTACGTGCTCGCCGGAAGAGCCATTCAACAAACCAGTGGTTCGCCTGATTCCGCCCCATTCGCAACGGATGCCTTCCACTTCGGTCGCGCGTGCAACGCGCAACCAACCAATCAGGCACCTCGCCGAGGCGAAGCCGACGGCTCCCGCAGCAAACAAACCCGCCCCTTGGTTTTCGGAATTACTCTTCGGCGCGCGTAGCGCCGCCGGAAGTATGACGCCCTTGTCACTGACGCCGAATGTGAGGGAACACAGATTCCACGGAGCCACTGGCGGTTCTGAGCTACGGTTCCCACTTAGCATTAGCGGTTTGAGCTGCTTTCTTTTGCCTACTTTTCTTTGCAGCCGGCAAAGAAAAGTAGGTGCCGCCCCGCACAGGGGCAACGCTAATAGACCAAAAGCAAATCAAGGAAAGGCCAACACCGCAAGCGCACAGACAAAAGCGCAAAACAGGCAAAAAAGCCAATCAAAGCCCAACACCGTAGGCAAACACCCAAGCGCCGCGCAGGCAACCCAACGCGGAGCAGCCATAATCAGCGCCCTACTAGTAGTCGCGCTATCAGCGATATTAGTTTCGGGCATGCTCTGGCGCCAGCAAGTCCAAATCCGAAGGATCGAAAACCAACGCCTCCTCTCCCAAGCGCAATGGGTCGCCCGCGGCGCACTGGACTGGACGCGCCTGATCCTCCGCTCGGAGGGCGACACCTCCGCAGGCATCACCTACCTGGGTGGCCTATGGGGCGTCCCCATCGCCAAAACCCGTCTGTCGGATTTCCTCGGGCAAATCGGCGAAGTCAGAGCCGACCAAGGCCAGGCAACCTATCTCTCAGGTTCGATCGAAGACGCCCAGGCGAAATTCAACCTCCGTAATCTCGTCTCGAGCCCCGCGCCGGGCGTCATGCAGATCAACACGGAGCAGATCGGCGCCTATCAACGCCTGCTGGTATCCCTCGGCGTGAATAGCCAACTGGCAAAGAACACGGCCTTGCAGATGCGCGCGAGCCTCGGTCAATCGGCAACACGCTTCCAGACCGTTACGTCCACCACCGGCACGCCGGCAGCCCCGATCAGCACGGGTGGCGGCGCCACGAGCGGCAGCTTCACCGACAAACCCGGTATGGAAGACGGCGACGACAACGCGGCCGTCGCGCCGCTGCAAATGACCAGCGTCGATTCGCTGCTCGATATCCCCGGCTATACGCCGGAAATGGTCGCGCGCTTGCGGCCGTTCGTCACCGTGCTGCCGACGGTGTCGGCAGTCAACATGAATACGGCCTCCGCCGAAGTGATCGCGGCGATCGTGCCGGGGATGAACCTGTCCGCCGCGCAAGCCTTCGTCGCGCGTCGGCAGACAGTGTTTTTCCATAACGTCAGCGATGTGCAACTCGCCTTGAGCGGCGCCGGCGTACCTCAGGTCGGGATCGATCCGAGTGAAATGGATGTCAACACGAACTACTTTCTGATTCACGGCCGCGTGCAGCACGAACGCGCGGAAGTGGACCGCACGACCCTCGTCTATCGCGACGCATTGACTCACACTACGCGTATCGTGCGGGTACAAGACCAACTATGAATAACGCCTTTCCCAGAGAGAGTGGCCTTTGAGCACACTGATCGTCCTACTGCCGCCGCGTGATCCGGCGGTGCCATCGCAGGAATGGCAACTGCCGGAGTTGCCGTTCGTGCTGCTCGACAAGTCGGGCCGCACCCAACGCGCGGGCCGCTCGGCGCTCGCGCTGCTGCCGCGCGCTACGTCGACGGTGCTGATGGTCGCCGCCCGCGACCTGCTGATGATGCCCGCCAAGCTGCCGCCTCTGCGTGGCCCGAGGTTGCGTCAGGCGCTGCCGAACGTCGTCGAGGATCAGCTGATCCAGGACCCGCAAACCTGTCACATCGCCGTCGATCCGCAACCGGTCGCGGGCGGCCGGCAGTTGCTCGCGATCATCGACCGCGGCTGGTTCCGCTTCATCTGCGAGGCGTTTGCCGCTGCCGGCCATCGCAGCGTGCGCGCCGTGCCGGTGACGCGCTGTCTGCCGCAAGCGGTCGCGCTCGACACGCCCGCCGAAGTCGCGGAAATGGTCAACGCGGGCGAGCCGGTCATGGCGGGCTCGGCGAGCGTGGCAACGTCGCTGCCGGGTGTGGCGCCGGTGATGGCGCCGGGCGTCGCGTCGGTGGTGCCGATGGTGGCAGCCGTGCTCGGCGCCGTCGTCCAGACCGCGCCCGCATTGCTGCTTGGGAGTGCGGTCGAAAGCGCGCCGGTCAGTGGTGCACCGCGCGTCGAACTGGCTATCGCGCGCGGCGTGCAAGGCGAAGGGCTCGCGGTGCCGGCTAATTCTGTGAACGCGACGCTCAGCGCGCTTGCCGGCGCGGCGCCGATTTCGCTCTACATGCTGACGGAAGTGCCCGGCAATGAGCCGAGTCTCGCGGCAACCAGCCCGGCGAAGCTCGCGGCCCATATCCATGGGGCCAGCCCGCTGCCGTTCGAGCAACTCGCCCGCCGTGCCCTGGAGTGCCGTTTCGACCTGTGTCAGTTCGAGTTCGCCTCGCAGCCGTGGCGGCTCGATCGCGCGACGCTGCGGCGTCTGCGCCTGCCGGTCGCGCTGGCGGTCGGTGCGCTGGTGATCGCGATTATCGGTGCGAACGTGCAGTGGTTGATGCTCGCGCGCCAGCGCGATGCGATCAACACGCAGATGACCGAGCTGCTCCTCAACGCCTTCCCCAAGACGACGGTCGTGCTCGATGCGCCCGATCAGATGTCGCGGCAGTTGCAACAGTTGCGGGTGGCGGCGGGTGAGTTGTCACCGGACGATTTCCTGTCGCTCGCCGATGGCCTTGCGCGTTCGTTGGCGCCAGTGCCAGTCAACGGCATCGCCGCGCTCGACTATCACGACCGGCGTCTCGATGTGACCTTCAAGCCCGAGGTGAAACTCGACCCCGATTTTGCCAAACGTCTCGCGCGCAACGGCCTGACCGGCGCGATCGACAGCAATACCGGCAAGTGGACCATCAGGAACGGACAATGAAAGCTGAACTTGCCCAAAGCTGGGCTGGATTCTGGGACCAGCGCACCGAGCGCGAAAAAACGCTGCTGGCATGGGGCGGCGGGGTGCTGGCTGTCGTCATTGCATGGTCGGTGCTGTGGGCGCCGGCGCAGGACGGCCGCGCGCATCTGCGTGAATCGCTGCCTACTTTGCAGCGTCAGCTGGCGCAGATGACTGCGCAGGCGAACGAAGCGCGCCAGCTCTCCGCCGCGGCTCAAGGTGTCGCGCCGACCGGCGCGGCGCTGAAGGACGCGCTCACCGCTTCGCTCGGCGATCACGGCCTTGCCGCGACCCAGGTGCAGGTGATCGGCAACATGGTGCAGATCCAGATGAAGAACGTGGCGTTCCCCGCGTGGACGAGCTGGGTCGACGACGCGCGCAGGCAGTTCAAGGTGCAGGTCGCCGAGGCGCACGTGACCGCGCTCAAGGAAGACGGCCAGGTGGATCTGACGGCGTCGATGCAGCCGTCTACCGCGAAATGACCGCGCCGTTACAGGATTTCGCATGACTTACTGGATGCGGCGCCTGCGCGTCGCGCTACCCTGGCTGGCGGTCGCGCTGCTGGCGAACGCAGTCGTGATGCTCACGTTGTTGCCGGCCGCCTGGATCACGCCGCAGTTCGCCAGACAAACCCGTGGCCACGTCAACCTCGTCAATCCGTCCGGTTCGCTGTGGCACGGCTCGGCCACGCTGATGCTCGCCGCCGGTTCCGACATGAGCGCGGCGACCCTGCTGCCGGGGCGGATCGAATGGCGCACGGCGTTCTGGCCGCTCTTCACCGGCCGTGTGCGCATGACCATGCGGCACAGCGAAGCGATGCCCGACCCGATCACCGTCGATGCGACCCTGCGCAGCGCGACCATCACGCCGGGTGCGATGGCGGTGCCGGCTTCGCTGCTGAGCGGCCTCGGCGCGCCGTTCAATACGCTCGATCTGCAAGGTGACGTGCGCCTTGCATGGTCCGATTGGCGCAGCTTCAATCAGGAAGCGTTCGGCCAGTTGACCGTGACCCTGAACGATGTCAGCTCGCGCGTTTCGCTGGTCAAGCCGCTGGGTTCTTACCGGTTGCTGTTCCAGGCGCAGGGTGTGTCGTCCACGCTGGATCTGACGACTCTCAAGGGGCCACTGATGCTGACCGGCAATGGCACGGTGTCCGCCGTCTCGACATCGTTTCGTGGGACAGCCAGCGCCGCCCCGGAAGCACGCGACAACCTCGCGGGACTGCTGAATCTGTTGGGCCGGCCAAGCGGACCGGATACGGTCGCGTTGACGTTCGTGCACTGAGGCGCTGAGCCGCGGGTCGTAAAAAAAGAGGCATGGCTGCATTTCGCGGCCATGCCTCTTTTGCTTTGCCTTGCCCGGGCGAGTTCTTTGCCTAGTTGCTCTGCGCCGGTCGCGGCGCGGCTCCGCTTTGCGCCACCGGCGTCGCTGACGCTGCCGGCTGCGGCGAGGGCGCCACCATATCACCCGTTTCGCGGTTCATCTGCGACACGTCCCAGCCGCCGCCGAGCGCCTTCACCAGACCCACCGACGACACCATCCGCTGCCCGGCGATGTTCTCAAGCTTCTGCTCAGCCAGGAAGGCCGTGGTCTGCGCGGTCAGCACGTTGACGTAGCCAACCGTACCCGCCTTGTATTCGTTCGTGACGATGGCCAGCGCCTGACGCGCTGAATCCACCGCTTGCTGTTGCACGACGATTTCCTGTTCGAGGATGCGCTGCGAGGCGAGATTGTCCTCGACGTCCTGGAACGCGGTCAGAATCGTTTGACGGTAGGCGGCGACGTTCTGGTCGTAGGCAGCGCGCGCGGCTTCGGTCTTTGCCTCACGCAGGCCCGCGTCGAAGATCGTGCCGGCGAGTTGCGGGCCGAGCGTCCAGAAACGCGACGGCGCGGTCAGCAATTGCGAGAACACCGAACTTTCGAAGCCACCCGTGGCCGACAGCGTCAGCGACGGGAAGAACGCCGCAATCGCGACGCCGATCTGTTCGTTCGCCGCCGCGGCCTTGCGTTCAGCCGACGCGATATCCGGGCGCCGCTCGAGTAGCGCCGACGGCATCTGCTCGGGCACGGCCGGTGGCGTGGCGGTGAGCGGCATCGGCGGAATCGAGAAGGTCGAGGCCGGTACGCCGACGAGTACGGCGATCGCGTGCTCGTCCTGCGCGCGCTGCACACCGTTGTCGATCGCGGCCGCCTGTGCCGATTGCAGCTGCGTTTGCGCCTGGATCACATCCGAGCGCGCGGCAACGCCGGCCGCGTACTGGTTCTGCGTGAGTTGCAGCGAGCGCTGGTAGGCCGCGACGGTGTCGTCGAGCAGCTTCTGGGTGGAGTCGAGCGCGCGCAGCGAGAAATAGGTTTGCGCGAGCGTGGCCTGGGCGGACAGCCGCGCATTCGCCAGATCGGCGGCCGCGCCCTGCTGGCCGGCTTTCTGCGAATTGACCGAACGCGTGACCGAGCCCCACAGGTCCGGCTCCCAGCTTGCGTCGAGTTGTACGTTGAAGCTGTTGCTGACGCCGGAGCGGCTTGAGACGGTTGAGTTGCCACCGGACGACGAACCGTTTCCGGAGCGCGTGGCGCCTGCCGATGCACCGATGGTCGGGAAATACGCCGCGCGCGCTTCGCCCGCCAGCGCACGTGCCTGGCGATAGGCGGCGGCAAATTGGGCGATGGTCTGGTTCGACGCGTTCAACTGGTCTTCGAGCGCGTTGAGTTGCGGGTCCTGGTAGATGGTCCACCAGTCGCCGCGGTCGTGTTGATCGGCCGGCTGGGCGACTTTCCAGCCGGGCGCGGCTTCCTTGTAAGACGCGGGGATCTCGGCCGCGGGCCGTTTGTAGTCGGGGCCGACCACGCAACCGGCCAGCACGGTGGCGAGGGCTACGGCGACCGCGATAGTCAGGGCGCGAGGCGCAAGCGTCCGCGCGCGCGAGATTCGTTCAAACTGCATGCAATGGATTCCTTCTGGACGCCGCAGTGCGGCCGATGGCGGCACTGTCGACCGGGCGAGATCATGGCTCTGCCGGAATGTTAGCGTATGGGACCGCTTGGGCGCGGGAAACTGAAAGGGTAATGCGGGGGGAGGCGGAGGTGTGTTACTTAGCGTGTCGGGATGGTTACGTGCTGTTACCGGCGTAGTTGGCTCTGGCGGCGGAAAAGCGCCGCACAGGCAACAAAGGCCGTCCCTCGACTAGAGAATCAAACGCGCGAATCCGATGACGTGGGTTGCCGGGCCTGCTTGCCAGCCGCGGCGCGACACGGCGCGCCTGAGCGTGCCTGGCAAGGGCCAACCGGACTTGCAGCAGCAGCGGCGGTCGCGACGACACTCCCCGCCGCAACGATGGACCCCACCGATTCCACCGGGACGACCTTGGTCCCCTTCTGCCCTCGCCGATGCTCCACCCACGCCAACACCGCGACGCCCACCGATCCACCGGGCAGCACGAACAGCACGGCGAACAACGCGAGTTTCCACCAGCGATGCGGACCTTGAAAGCTGCTCAGCGCGGAATCGGTCAGGGAGCGGCTCAAGCCGCCAAGGGTGTTTTTGAGGTACAGCATCAGGGAAATCCTTTTGGCACGGCGCCATTGCGGCGTGCAGACAATCGGTCAGAACATGGTCTCGGGTGGCGCGGGTCGCGCGTAACTCGTTGCCTATAATAATATTGACTATGCAATTAAATTTCAAGATACTTTGCTCGCGCGCAGCCGCGGTGTTGTTTTTTGCGCTGTTCGCGCGACGCGAAATGAAATTTGACTTGTCTGCTTAGGCAGCTAGAATCCGTTCTGCTTGACGATGTTCCCGGATACACGATGCCAGACGGCCCTTACAACGCGGATGAGATTCACCTCGAATCGAGTCTCGGCTATTACCTGACGAAAGCGCGAAACGTGCTGGTCGAGCGGATGGACCGCGCGGTCAAACCGTTAGGACTGACCGCCCAGCAAATCGGCGTGATTCTGGTGTTATCCGCGCAACGTGCGAGCACGCCGTTCGAGTTATCGCGCGTCATGTCATACGACAGCGGATCCATGACGCGTCTGCTCGATCGCCTTGAAAAGAAAGGCTTTATCGTGCGTACGCGCAGCGACGCCGATCGTCGGATGGTCAAGCTGGAGCTGACGCCGCAGGGCCACGAAGCGGCGCGGCAATTGCCCAGTCTGGGCGCCGCCGTGCTGAACGAGCAGTTGCGCGGATTTTCCGCCGCCGACCACGCCGCCCTGCTCGACCTGCTCGGCCGTTTCATTGCGAACGGGATCGATGCGGGAGGAAGCGCATGTTGCGGCGTCGGACCATCGCAAGACTCGCTGGAAGACTCACCCGAAGAACCTCCGCCAGGTCACGGCGGACAGTAACCAAGAGGCGCTTTTGAAAGCGCCATCGTTTGAAAATGTCTGTCTGGGCAGAGGGTGATCCGGCATGTAAGCGCGCCGCTTGATGGGTGCGATAAAGCTGCCGCGACAAGCTTTCCCGGCTGAGGAGAAACACATATGGCTGCCACGGCTTCCGCCGACGCCCTAACCGCCGCCGAACCCGCTCCACTCAAAGGCGGGACGCTGGCCTTGCTCACCGTCGGTCTTGCGCTCGGCACGTTCATGGAAGTGCTCGACACCTCGATCGCGAACGTCGCCGTGCCGACTATCTCCGGCAGCCTTGGCGTGGCCACCAGTCAGGGCACGTGGGTCATCTCGTCGTATTCCGTGGCCTCGGCGATCGCCGTGCCGTTGACCGGGTGGCTGGCGCGGCGCGTCGGCGAGGTGCGGTTGTTCACGCTGTCCGTTCTGCTTTTCACGATCGCCTCGGCGCTGTGCGGCTTCGCGCACAACTTCGAGTCGCTGATCGCATTCCGGCTCCTGCAAGGGCTCGTCTCGGGGCCGATGGTCCCGCTTTCGCAGACGATTCTGATGCGTTCTTACCCACCAGAAAAGCGCGGGCTCGCACTCGGCCTTTGGGCCATGACGGTGATTTGCGCGCCGATTTTCGGTCCCGTGATGGGCGGCTATATCACCGACAACTACACGTGGCCGTGGATCTTCTACATCAATGTGCCGATCGGGTTGTTCTCGGCGGTGTGCGCGTTCCTGCTGCTGCGTGGCCGCGAAACCAAGGTCACCAAACAGCGCATCGATGCGGTCGGCCTCGCGTTGCTGGTGATCGGCGTGTCCTGCCTGCAGATGGTGCTAGACCTCGGTAAGGATCGCGACTGGTTCAACTCGACGTTCATCATCACGCTGGCGATTATCGCGGTGGTGTCGATTGCGTTTCTGCTGGTGTGGGAGATGACGGACAAGGAACCCGTTGTCGATCTTTCGCTGTTCAAGGATCGTAACTTCGCGCTCGGCGTGGTGATCATTTCATTCGGGTTCATGGCGTTCTTCGGGTCAGTGGTGATTTTCCCGCTCTGGCTGCAGACGGTGATGGGGTATACCGCTGGGCTCGCCGGGTTGGCGACGGCGCCGGTCGGCATTCTCGCGCTGTTTTTGTCGCCGATGATCGGCAAGAACATGCATCGGCTGAATCTGCGGGTGGTGGCGAGTTTTGCGTTCATCGTGTTTGCGTTTGTGTCGTTCTGGAATTCGACTTTTACGCTCGACGTGCCGTTCAATCATGTGATCTGGCCACGGTTGGTGCAGGGGATTGGCGTTGCCTGTTTCTTTGTGCCGATGACTACTATTACGCTCTCCAGCGTGTCGGATGAGCGGCTTGCTAGTGCTTCCGGGTTGTCCAACTTCTTTCGGACTTTGTCTGGGGCGATTGGGACGGCTATTAGTACGACGTACTGGGAGAATGACACTATCTATCATCATGCGATGTTGACTGATTCTGTTAACGTCTATTCGGCTAATACCAATGCTTATACCAATGCGTTGGGGAGTATTGGGCTTTCTGGGGATAGCCTCACCGCTCAGTTAAATCAGGTTGTTACTGCGCAGGCCTACATGATGGCCACTAATGATTTTTTTCGTATTTCTTGTGCGGCGTTTCTTGTGCTTGCTGTGCTTGTTTGGGTTACTAAGCCCAGGAAGGGGGTTGGGGCTTCTATGGGGCATTGAGCGGTTTTTTGCCTTCGGCGGTGGTGGGTTTTGTTGTCGGATCGTTGGCGTGCTTGAGCTCTATGTTTGTACTCCTGGGGCGGTGCCTTTCCTTGATTTGTTAGTGGTCTATTAGCGCTGCCCCTGTGCGGGGCGGCACTTACTTTCTTTGCCGCCGCAAAGAAAGATAAGCAAAGAAAGCGGCTCAAACCGCTAATGCTAAGTGGGCACCGTAGCCCGCAACAGGTAGTGGTGCATCTGGAATCTGTGTTCGTGCCCGTGCATACGCCAGTGACAAGGGCGTCATACTTCCGGCGGCGCTGCGCGCGCCGAAGAGTAGTTCCTAAAACCCTCGTCGTGCTTTTGCGTCGGTGGTGGGAGTGTCTGATTTTTTTGTGCAAGGCCGGTCAGATCGTTCTAAAAGCAAAATCTGGTGAAGCCATCCTCGAGAGGATCGCGAACTCGTTCTTCGCTGATCGCGTTGCCGCTTTTTCCTCTCCTACTGCGTTATCGCTTCTCCGCTTGTTCCCGGGACCGATTGTCCTTGCAATGCGTCGGGGTGCATCGCCGTTGGTGATGGTTGCGATGGTTTTGTGTCGCTTTGCGGTGCGCCCGGTGTGTTGCCTCGTACGTATTGCTTGAAGTCGGCGCCCGCCTCCCATGGGTTTGGTTTGCAACCCATTGAGCCGTCGCAATGTGCCGCGAAACCGATCGTTGCTGTGCCGTCCGGGTTCGCGGTGCGCGTTATCTGGTACGCCAGCGCGCGCTTGCCGCCGTCCGGGCCCGATGTCTGGATCAACGTGTCAGTCGATGACTCGATCTTGTACGTCGAATGGCCCGCTACCCACGTCTGCGCTCGCTGCCACCACATGTCACACTCGGCCTTGCTCGAACACGTCAACGGCGTCGTCGCGATCTGCATCACGTCCGGGTTCACCTGCCCCTGCGTCGAACACCCCGCCGCCACTACGCACACTACAGCCAACAGACCTTTTTTCATCGCGGTGAAGCCTCCCTCTCTGGAGCGTGTCGTCTAAGTTGGACCGTAGCCCCAGCACAGTGTTTCATACGCATTTGCGAATGGTTAAACGGACGGAGAATTTGCCGATGCAGTTGGGCCGACAGCGAAGCGTTGCGTAGACGTTACCTAGGCGCAATAAAAAAGCGGCCCTTCATGGCCGCTTCCTGCTTCGCAAATGAAAATGCCGTTCAGCGATGGCTGAACGGCATTAGTTCTTAGCCTGCTTTTTCCGACGCGCTGCCTACGTTCGTCGTCGTTTAGACGCTAAACCGGTTCAACGTGTATGCCCTGTAGGCCGCGACGAATGCGTCGAATGAACCCACCTCTTCTCGCTCAAGTTTGGCCTGCTCTGCAAGCGATTGCGTTGCGAGGTCGGTAAATTCTTTCGTCTGTGCGGCATCCAGCGGGCGCGCGCGGAAATAGGCGGCGTGCGCTTCGCTTTGCTCAAGGCCAAAGGTGAGGAAGCTCTGCTGCTTGTCGCGCATCGTCTGTAATACGCGTGCGGACGGTGTCAGCGAGGCATCCGCCAGTTTTGCTCGTTGAACCGCCACGGCGCGTGCGTGTGAGTCGCCGCCGTGCAGCGCGTCGAGTGTTGCCGCGGCTGCGTCGATCTTGATCAACAGTTCGTTCGCCCAGTCCGTCATTGCAATCGCATTGCCGTTGCGCGTCAGTTCTAGGCCCGGTTTGCGGCCTTCCATCGTTACGCGGCCGAAGTTCTGATTGGCCTCCGCGTACGCGTCCGGTGGCAGCGTTGCGCTGTCGTCGAGTGCGCAGACCAGCAGGTAGGCGTCCAGGAAACGCGACGTCTCCAGTGAAATGCCGGTCGGCTCGAATGGGTCGATGTCCATGCAGCGCACCTCGACGTACTGCACGCCGCGCGCAGCCAGCGCGTGCAGCGGACGCTCGCCCGGATGCGTGACGCGCTTCGGACGGATCGTCGAATAGAACTCGTTTTCGATCTGCAGTACGTTCGTGTTGATCTGCACCCACTCGCCGTCGCGCTGCGTGCCGATCGCTTCATACGCGGGATACGGCTGGCTCACGGCCTTCGCGAGTGCGTCGAGGTAGCCCGGCAAGGTGTTGTAGTCGGCCTGCAGCGCGGCTTGCGCCGTGGTGTTCGAGTAGCCGAGGTCGCTCATGCGCAAGCTGGTCGCGTACGGGCGATACAGCGTGTCGGCGTCGAAGGTATCGAGCGTGTGCTGGCGATCGCGCAGGAAGCGGCGATCCAGTGCCGGCGATGCGCCGAACAGGTACATCAGCAGCCAGTTGGTGCGGCGGAAATTGCGGATCAGCGCCAGGTAACGGTCGGACTGGAAATCGACGGCGTTTGCCGTGGATTGCTGGTCGGCATGCAATACCCGCCACACTTCTTCGTTCAGCGAATAGTTGTAGTGGATGCCCGCAATGCACTGCATCGTGCGGCCATAACGGAGCGCGAGGCCAATGCGGTACACGTACTTCAGTTTGCCGATATTCGACGTGCCGTAATGCGCGATCGGAATGCCTTCGTCCGTTTCAGGCAGCAGGCCCGGCATCGAGTTGTTCCACAGGATCTCGTCGCCGAGTTCAGCGTAGACGAAACGATGCAGCGTATCGAGCTTCTCGAGCGTGATCGCCACATCGTGTTCAGCCGGCGTGATCAGTTCGAGCAGCGCTTCGGAATAGTCGGTGGTGAGCGACGGATGCGTGAGCGCCGAGCCAAGCGCGCGCGAATGCGGCGTCATGGCGAGCTTGCCGTCGTGCGTCACGCGCAGGCTTTCCTTTTCGATGCCGCGCAGGCCGCGTATCAGCGCGTCGCGCTGCGGGCCTGTGGTGAGCACGGACAGGCGGTGCGAGAACGTGTCGTTCGTGCGGGAAGGTGTCGTGTTTGGCATTGATGCGAGTCGGGCGTTGTCGGCCGCCATGTGCCGCTTCACTGCTTAGGTGCAGCACTGCGCGGTTGACAACGTTCGGCGGAATTTTCGGGTAGCGGGCACTTTAACATCTCGCCACGACGGCTGCTTGAGGCCGCTCCGGACGGCCTTCCGACGACACAACCTGGCCTGATTTCAGCACGATTCAGCACGAAAGTAGCTGCCCTGCGCCTTACGCTACCCTTCGCGCGCTCGACGCGCGATTCGCTTAGCGTCCCGAGTGCAGCCGCCACGCTAGCCGCGTGCCCACGCCCACGGTCCGCCAGTTCCGTGCTGCCCTCCCCCGACCGCTACACCACCTCAGCCGCCGCGCGCGGCGCCGGCCCGATCCGCCACCTCGTTCCACAGATGCATCGCCGCGTACGCGCGCCACGGCCGCCACGCGTCGGTGCGGGTGCGCTGCTGCGTGGGCCGCACGAGCGACGGATCGCGCGCGCAGATCGCCTGCATCAGCACGAGGTCCCATGCAGGCCAGGCGTCGGCATCGCGCCATGCACGCATCGCTACATACTCGACGGTCCATGGCCCGATGCCAGGCAGTGCGAGCAACGCTGCGCGCAGGCTGTCGGCATCGGCTACGTTGCTGTCGAGCGGCACGTCACCCGAAGCGACTGCCTGCGCGAAGCCCTGCAACGCCGCTACGCGTTTACCCGGCATGCCGATCTTCTCCAGATCCACAGCCGCGAGCGCGGCGGGCGTCGGAAAACGCCACGCGGTGTTCTCATGCGGGTGACCTTCGATGCGTTCGCCGGCACGCTGCACCAATCGTCCGATGATCGTGGTCGCCGCCTTCACGCTGACCTGCTGCCCGACGATCGCGCGCACCACCAATTCGAAACCCGACCACGCACCCGGCACGCGCAAGCCCGGCACGGCTTCGATCAACGGCGCAAGCCATGGGTCGGCGCCTAGTTCGTTGCCGATCTTCTTCGGGTCTGCGTGCAGGTCGAACATCCTCGCGATCGGCGCGGCGAGCGCGTCGGCGTGACGGCTCGCAGGGCCGTCGATGTTCGCGACGATGCAGCGCTTGCGCGGATGCAGCCGTACGGTCAACGTGCCGCTGTCGCCGGCCCAGTCGATCGCGCGGCGATAGGCGCCGTCTTCGACGGCTTCGACGCCGGGCGTCGCGCGCCCGCCGAAAAAGCGCAGCAGACGCGGCCAGTCGAAGGGTGGTTTGAAGGGAAGTTCGAGTGTTGCGACGTCGTCAAGCGTGCTCACGCGGCGTGGTCCAGGTTGGTGGTGGTTGCGATTGCCGCGTGCTCGCGGCGCTTGGGTTCGTCGCGCGAAACGTCGCCTGCGTGCTGGGCTTCGTTATCGAGCAGTGCAGCCTTGCGCGGCAGGCCCCAGCGGTATCCCGCCAGCGCCCCGCCCTTCTGCACGACCCGGTGACACGGAATCGCCAGCGCGACCGGATTCGTCGCGCACGCGCTCGCCACCGCACGCACGGCGCGCGGTGAGCCGACCGCTTCGGCGATCTGCGAATAACTGCGCGTCTCACCGTAGGGAATGCGCCGCAACGCGTCCCACACACGCTGCCGGAACGCGGTGGCGGCGATATCCAGCGGCAGATCGAAGTCCTGGCGGGTGCCGCGCAGATACGCGTCGATCTGGGCGATGAACGGTGCGAGCCGCGTTGCGTCTTCGACCAGTTCGGCGTTGGCGAACTCGCCACGCAGATCGTCGACGAGTATCGCCTCATCGTCGCCGAAACCGATTTTGCAGATGCCTTTGTCGGTTGCGGCGATCAGCACGAAGCCGAGCGAGGTCGACGCGCTGGCGTAGCGCACGGTAAGCCCGGCGCCTTTGCGGCGAAACGCGGATGGCGCCATGCCCAATTCGGCTGAAGCGCTGTCGTACATCCGCGATGGCGAGCCGAAGCCGGCGTCGAGCGTAGCGCGTGTCACGTCCGACCCGCTCTGCAGCGCGTCGCGCAACGCGGCGCCGCGTTGCGCGGCCTGATACTGACGCGGCGAAACACCCACCACGCGCTTGAACAGGCGCTGCAAGTGGAACGGGCTGACGTGCACCGCGTCGCTTAGCTGCGCGAGCGTGAGGCGCTGCTGCGGATCGGCATCCAGCGCGGCGCAGGCGCGATTGACGATCTCCAGCTCGCGCGGCAGGCCGCCGGGCTGGCAACGCTTGCAATCGCGATAGCCCGCGGTGCGCGCGGCGTTTGCGTCGGTGAAGAACGCGACATTTTCGCGACGCGGCTGGCGCGACGCGCACGACGGGCGGCAGAACACGCCCGTCGTTTTGACGGCGAAGAAGAACGCGCCGTCGGCCTGCGGGTCGCGGCGGGTGACGGCCTCCCAACGCTCGGCGTCGGTGGTCCAGCGCGGCGTGCTGGCAGCGGCTTCGTTGCTGATCTCGGTAGTCTCGGTGCGGTTCATGATGGTCCCGGAAAGGCGGTGTCGATGCTCACCAATGTAGGCCGCATGCCGAAACACTACGCTCCGGTTCTTGCTCTGTCATTGCGCTTCCTCGTAGGGCCGGAAGCCCCGCCGGGCGCCCGTTTCGCCTCAAACTGCGACAATTTGGCCCGATATCGGGTTTTCCCTTAAAAAGTTATTGCGTCGCATCAACCCCATGTGTATATTAGTACCTGTCTCCTCCATGTCTCCTCCTGATATGGATTCAGCCCGCTCCACATAGAGCGGGCTTTTTTTCGTCTGAACATTTTTGGTCTGTCCCTTGCGGCCGGTTGATCGCCCGCTCTCGCGGCGCCGTCCTTTCTCCTACACTGGTGGCTGTTCATCCGTTCTGCGAGCCACGCAAGGGGCGTTCGATATGAAAATCCACATTCGCGAGATCGATCACATTGTCATTCGGGCGTCGAACGTTCCGGAGATGACGCGCTTTTACTGCGAGGTGCTCGGTTGCAGCGTCGAGAAGGAGCAACCCGATCTGGGCCTGACGCAGTTGCGCGCGGGGCGCTCGCTGATCGACCTGTTAAAGGTCGGCGCCAAGCTCGATCACCCCGAAAACGGCGTGCCGGGCGCGGGGCGGAATATGGACCACGTGTGTTTGCGGGTTGAACCGTTCGACGCCGAGGCGCTCAAGGCACATCTGGCCGAACACGGCGCGCGGCCGGGCGAGGCGGCTTTGCGCTATGGCGCGGATGGGTTTGGGCAGTCGCTGTATCTGTTCGACCCGGAAGGCAATATGGTCGAGCTCAAAGGGCCACCCGAAGCGGCGCGTGTGACGTCGCTGTAATGGGCGCTGCCAAGGCCTTTACCAAGTTACAAGGGTAGCAGGCTACCAGGCGTTGGCGGGCGCCTTCAACACCGTCCACTCGATCTTCACCGCATCGGCATCGGCGCTGCCGAGCCATGCTTCGCCGTCCTGCACGGTGCATTGCAGACGCATGGTCCGTTCAGCTAGCGAGCCGAGCGCGGCGGCGACGTCTTCGCCGAGCGTCCATACCGTCACATTGCGCATGCGTTCGACCTTGCTGCGCACGCCCTGCCACCAGATGTCCGACGTGCGGCCGCCATAAGCGATCACGATCACTTCGTTCGAGCGGCCACTCGCCTTGGCAATGCGCCGTTCGTCGGGCTGGCCGACTTCGATCCAGGTTTCGATCGCGCCGGTGAGGTCCTTCTGCCACAGATCCGGTTCGTCGACATCCGACAAACCTTTGCAGAATTCGAGGCGTTCCTGCGCGAACAGCGCGAACGCGGCGACGCGGACCATCATCCGTTCGTCGGTTTCCGAGGGATGGCGGGCGATCGTCAGGGAATGGTCGGCGTAATAGTGCCGGTCCATGTTGGCGATCTGTAGTTCCGCCTTGTAAATCGTCGATTTGAGAGCCATGCCGTTACTAAACCAGGCGCTCACTCCACCGGAGCCGGAGCGAACAGAAAAAGAATCGTCGACGGCGCGTTGCCGTTTTCCGTGTTTGTTGTACATCGCGTGTTCCTCCCGGGCCGAAAAAACCGGCTGCAATTGCGACTATCGCAACGGGAGAAGCATTTATCGCGCCACTGTCGGCTCGAAAGCAGTGCCATACACCTCGGCAGCGGCTTGCCGCAAGGCTTCCAGCACGACGGAGGCCGCTGGCGAAAGCAGATGCGACTGGCGCGTGATGATACCGAATGTATCCATTCTGCACGGTAAATCGATCGGTACCTGCTTGAGAACACCGTACTGTTGGTACTGACGCGCCACTTCGTCAGGTAAAACCGCCAACATGTCGCTTTGAAGTAATAAGCTCGAAATTGCCAAAAAATTGTTGGTATTGACGACGTTTTGGGGCGGATTCAGTCCGATCTGCGAAAACATCAGATCAAAGCGGTGACGCAAAACGCTGCCCGGCGGGTGCAAAACCCAACTCGCGTTGACGATTCCACGCAGTGTCAAACCTGTTTCATTTTCGAGAGGATGGCCGGGACGCGCCACCACGCATAGCGGCTCGTCGGCGAGCGGTTCATAACGGACTTCCGCCTTGAACTGGTTTTGCCGCTCCAGGACCCGGCCGATCATGATGTCCAGTTCGCCTTCGGCAAGCTTCGGCAGCATCACGTCCGAGGTTTCCACCTCCACCCAGATTTGCAACTGCGGATAGCGTTCCTTCACGCTGGCAATGGCGCGCGGCACCATCGTCGCAGCGGCCGCGGCGATCACGCCGATCCGCACCTGGCCGGCCAGACCGGCACGCAGGGCCGAGATTTCATCGTGTGCGTGGCTGAGATTCGAGAGCACCATGCGCGCGTGACGGATCATCACTTCGCCATACAGCGTGGCGTGCATGCCGTGCGGCGTGCGGTCGAACAGACTCACCTCCAGCATGTCTTCCAGCTCTTTGAGGAGCCGCGACGCGGCGGGCTGGGTCATGCCGAGCACGTCGGCGGCGCGCCGGACGTTGCCCTCCTCTTCCATTGCCGCGAGCAGCAGCAACTGTCGTGTTTTAAGCCGCGCCCGCACGAACCAGTTCGAGTAGCTACGCGTCATGGCCTGTCTCCCTATGCGGCTCGATGCCATCTGTCGGACGATTTGCCGTCGTTGAGTCTCCATCATGCCATATCGAAATTGATATCGGGATGGCCGAAAAAGGGATTGGAAAGTTATTGGGGCGGCTCATACCATTCGTGGACTTTCTGAGCTTCCCCATGTGGCGCCCTCCCGTCGATGAATCGCGATCCGCTCGTCCCGCTCGTTGCCAGTCCGTTTCGCCATTACATCAATGGCGGATGGGAGACGGGCGCGACCACCGGCGTGTCGCTCAATCCGTCGGATCTGGATGAACCGGTCGGTGATTACGTGCGGGCCGATGCAAGGCAAACCGATATAGCCATTGAAGCGGCCAGCGCGGCGTTCCGCGAATGGTCGCTGGGTTCGGCGCAGCGCCGCGCGGATGCGCTCGATGCGATCGGCAGCGAGATGCTGGCGCGGCGTGACGAACTCGGCCGGCTGCTCGCGCGCGAGATCGGCAAGCCATTGCCCGAAGCCTTGACCGAAGCCACGCGCGCCGGCCAGCTTTTCAAATTCTTAGCCGCCGAGGCGCTTCGCGCATTTGCCGAGCCCGTGGCGTCGGCGCGCGCCGGCGTCGAGATCGATGTTACGCGTGAACCGCTCGGCGTAATCGGCATCATCGCGCCGTGGAGTTCGCCGTTGGCGATTGCCGCCGCCAAGATCGGCGCCGCCCTCGCCTACGGCAATTGCGTAGTCTTCAAACCGGCCGAATCGGCAGCGGGTTGCGCTGCGGCGCTGGCATCGATTATCAGCCGCGCCGGTTTGCCGGCCGGCGTATTCAATTTGGTGATGGGCAGCGGCCGGCAGGTCGGCGCGCGGATCGTTGCGCATCCGTTGGTGGCGGCGATCAGTTTCACCGGGTCCGCAGAGACCGGCACACGTGTCCTGCAGGTTGCCGCGGCAAGGCAAGCACGCGTACAGCTGGAAATGGGCGGCAAGAATCCCTTCGTGGTGCTGGCCGATGCCGATCTCGACAGCGCTGTCGATGCCGCCCTCAGCGGCGCGTATGGCTCCACCGGTCAATGCAGTACGGCGGCGTCGAGGTTGATCGTCGAACGTGCAGTATTCGAGC
The DNA here is from genome assembly GCF_905221015.1 of Paraburkholderia nemoris. NCBI lineage: Bacteria > Pseudomonadati > Pseudomonadota > Betaproteobacteria > Burkholderiales > Burkholderiaceae > Paraburkholderia > Paraburkholderia nemoris. The sequence goes on from NZ_CAJNBO010000009.1 coordinate 270,093, forward strand.
CGTTCGTCGACGCATTGCGAGCGAAGCTCGCGAGACTCAACGTCGATCACGCACTGAAGCACGGCACGGATATGGGCCCGGTCGCCAACGCCGCGCAGTTGGAGCGCAATCTCGACTACGTACGCGTTGGTCAGGAGGAAGGCGCGCAACTTCTGCACGGCGGCCGACAGCTGGAGCGCGCGACACGTGGGTACTTTTTCGAACCGGCATTGTTTATCGGCGAACCCGAACACCGCATCGCACGGGAAGAGATCTTCGGTCCGCTCGCCGTCGTGCTGAAAGCCGACGATTACGACCACGCGCTGCATCTCGCGAACGACACCGCTTACGGTCTATGCGCCGGCATCTGCACGCGCTCCTTGAGTCGCGCGCGGCATTTCCGCCGCCACGCGCAATGCGGCCTCGTCACGATCAATCTGCCGACGACCACCGTCGAGCACCACGCGCCTGGTGGCGGTCGCAAGGCATCGGCCTACGGCGCCACCGATGCAGCGTTCTGGACGGCCGTGAAAACGGCCTACGTCGCGGGTTGATGGCCATGAGACTCGCTTACCACGCCACATCTCCCACGGCTCAGTCCGCTGCCCGTTGCGGCGCCGTAGCTGCCGTGTATCTCGCAGTTCACCCGGCCGCGAATCTCATCGCTCAGCATGCCGCGTGTTGCACAGCGCACGCTGCCGCGATTCGAACGGCTAACCCCATCGCCCATCCACGCCCCGGCTGACGCCGCCGTGCATTCCCCGCTGCAAATAAACGAAACCAATGCAGCTTTCCAACCTCAGGAGACAAGTATGACCAGCAAGCTTCGCCGTTTGACGCTATCCGCGATCGCCGCCGCGGCACTCGCCGCACCCTTTGCCGCACAATTCTCCGCGCACGCCGATCAGCCGCTCAAGGTCGGCTTCCTTGTGAAGATGCCGGAACAGGCGTGGTTCATCAACGAACAGAAAGCCGCAACCGCGCTCGGACAGAAGGACGGCTTCTCGGTGGTCAACATCGGCACGCCAGACGGTGAAAAAGTGCTGGCCGCGATCGATAACCTCGGCGCGCAAGGCGCCAAAGGCTTCGTGATCTGCGCGCCCGACGTGCGGCTCGGACCGGCGATCCAGGCGCGTGCGAAGCGCTACAACATGAAGTTCGTCACCGTCGACGATCAACTGGTTGACTCCACCGGCAAGCCGCTGCCGAACGTGCCGCATCTGGGCATGTCCGCGTTCAAGATCGGCAATCAGGTCGGCACGGCGATCTCCGAAGAGATGAAGCGCCGCGGCTGGAAGCCGGAAGAAGTCGGCGCGCTGCGCATCACGAACTACGAACTGCCGACCGCCAAACTGCGCACCGACGGCGCAACGGAATCGCTGCTGGCCGGCGGCTTCAAGAAGGAAAACATCTTCGACGCGCCGCAAAAGACCACCGATGACGAAGGCGGTTTCAACGCATCGTCGCCGGTGCTTGCGCAGCATCCGAACATCAAGAAGTGGGTGATCTTCGCGTTGAACGAGGAAAGCGTGCTGGGCGGCGTTCGCGCGACTGAGCAACTGCACATTCCGGCGGCGGACGTGATCGGCGTGGGCATCAACGGTGCGGGCGAAGCGTTTGCCGAGTTCCAGAAGAAGGAACCGACGGGCTTCTACGGCACGATCGCCGTGAGCTCGACGATGCACGGCAAGGAGAGCACGGAGAACCTCGTCGAGTGGATCAAGGACGGCAAGCAGCCGCCCGCCGACACGCAAACCACCGGAAAGCTGATGGTGCGCGGCAACTGGCAGGACGTGCGTAAAGAGCTCGGAATTTAAGCGGTATTCGAGTCTGCACACTGCGGGCCTTTTTTCACGTTCACGCTGACGTCAACGCGAGATCGGCCCGCACAGTTTGTCCACCCGCTAGAGGCTTTTGATGACGGTTTCTCACACTGGCGAAATGGCGTCGCCCACGCAAGCGCCCTCGCCTACGCTTACGTCGACTGATCCGTATCTGCAACTCGACGGCATCACCGTGCGCTTTCCCGGCGTGCTCGCGCTCGACCAGGTGTCGCTCGACGTACGGCGCGGCGAGGTGCACGGTTTGATGGGTGAAAACGGCGCCGGCAAATCGACGCTGCTCAAAGTGCTGTCCGGCGTGAACCAGCCGGCGGCGGGCACCTTGTTGCTCGATGGTGTCGAGCAGCAGTTTGTCACCACCAAGGCGGCCATCGCGGCGGGCGTCGCGATCATCTATCAGGAACTGCATCTGGTGCCTGAATTGACGGTTGCAGAAAACCTGATGCTGGGCGCCCTGCCCAACCGCTTCGGCGTGCTCGATGAAAAAGCGCTGATCGCACGTGCGGTGCGCGAGCTGGAAAGACTCGGCGAAAAAATTGACCCGTCGCAGCAGGTGAAGAATCTCTCGATCGGTCAGCGCCAGATGATCGAAATCGGCAAGGCGCTGATGCGCGATGCGCGTGTGATTGCGTTCGACGAACCGACGAGTTCGTTGTCGTCGCGTGAAACTGCGCAGCTGTTCCGGATCATTCGCGCATTGAAGGCCGAGGGCCGCGCGATTGTCTATGTCACACATCGGATGGATGAAGTCTACGAACTATGCGACCGCGTGACAGTGTTTCGCGACGGCCGCCGCATCGATACGTTCGAAGCCGGCGACGGACTCGATCGCGATCGCCTGATCAGTTGCATGGTGGGCCGTTCAATCGCCGACGTGTACGGCTACCGCTCACGCGAACTGGGCGGCCTGCAACTCGAAGTCAAGGACCTGATGGGACGCGGCTTGCGCGAACCGGCCTCGTTCACCGCACGCAAAGGCGAAATCGTCGGCTTCTTCGGTCTGGTCGGTGCAGGCCGTTCGGAGCTGATGAAACTGATTTACGGCGCCGTCAAACCGAGCGCCGGTGAGATCACGCTGAAGGGAAAACGCGTGCGTTTCACCACGCCGCGCGATGCCGTGCGTGCGGGCGTCGCACTGTGTCCGGAAGATCGCAAACAGGAAGGCATCGTCTCGATTGCTTCGGTGTCGGACAACCTCAACATCAGTTGCCGCCGTCACTTCAGCCGTTTCAACGTGCTCAACGGCCGCAAGGAAGCGCAGACCGCCAAAGAGTTCATCGGCAAGCTCTCGATCAAAACGCGTAACGGCGAAACACCGATCGGCACCCTCTCCGGCGGCAATCAGCAGAAGGTGATTCTGTCGCGCTGGCTCGCCGAAGACATCGATGTGTTCCTGATGGATGAACCCACGCGCGGCATCGACGTCGGCGCGCGCAGCGAAATTTACGGCCTGCTGTATGGGCTCGCTGAAGCGGGCCGCACGGTGATCGTCGTGTCGAGCGATCTGGCCGAAGTGATCGGCGTGGCGGATCGCGTGATCGTGATGAAGGAAGGCTGCATCGTCGGCAATCTGCCGAAGGCGCAAGCCACGCCGGATGCGCTGATCAAGCTTGCGCTGCCACGCTGAGGACACCGCGTTCGCCAGTCAACCGAAGAACACTGAATGCAACCGACGGCAATTGCGTCACGCCATCGAAAACGGAATAGACATCATGCAGACACCCTCAACCGACTCCTCCACGCCAGCCATCGCTTCCTCGGGCCTGAGCGCGCGCGCCGCGCGCACCTGGGACCTGATCAACAAGTCCGGCATCGTGATGGTGTTCATCATCCTGTTCGCGGCTTTGTCGTTCACCGTGCCGGATTTCTTGAGCTCGCGAAACATCCAAGGCTTGCTGCTCTCCGTCACGCTAATTGGTTCGATATCCGTAACGATGATGTTCGTGCTCGCGCTCGGTGAAGTGGATTTGTCGGTAGCGTCGATCGTTGCGTTCGCGGGCGTGGTGGCGTCGACCCTGATTACCGCGACGCATAGCGTGACGCTCGGCATCGCCGCCGGCGTGCTCGCGGGTGGCGCGGTCGGACTGGTCAACGGCGTGCTGGTTGCGCGCTACAAGATCAACTCGCTGATCGTCACGCTTGCGATGATGGAGGTCGTGCGTGGCCTCGCCTTCATCACGTCGAACGGCGACGCGGTGATGATTTCCGAAGAGCGTTTCTTCGACCTCGGCGGCGGCGCGTTCCTCGGTATTTCCTATCCGATCTGGAGCAACATTGTCGGCTTCGTGCTGTTCGGTTTTCTGCTGAAGAAAACCGTGTTCGGCAAAAACGTGCTGGCCGTGGGTGGCAATAGCGAGGCCGCTTTGCTCGCGGGCTTGCCGGTCACCCGAATCAAGATCACAGTGTTCGTATTGCAGGGCCTCGTCACGGGCTTTGCCGGCGTGATGCTGGCGTCACGCATGAGTCTCGGCGACCCGAAAACGTCGGTCGGTCTCGAACTCGGCGTGATCTCTGCGTGCGTGCTCGGTGGCGTCTCGCTGACGGGCGGCGTCGCAACGATTTCCGGTGTGCTGGTCGGCGTGCTGATCATGGGTTCCGTGCAGGACGCAATGAGCCTGATGAACGTGCCGACCTTCTACCAATACCTGATTCGCGGCGGGATTCTGCTGCTCGCGGTGTTGTTCGATCAGTACCGCCGCAGCAAGCGCGTGCACTGACACGCGCCCCGCACTACATGCTTGTCAACAGGAGATTTCATGGCTGATTCCAACCAGACTAAAAAGCCGCTGCGCAGCCAGGCGTGGTTTGGCCTCAAAGACCGCGACGGTTTTCTGCATCGTTCGTGGATGAAAAACCAGGGCATTCCGCACGACGAATTCGACGGACGTCCGGTGATCGGTATCTGCAATACGTGGTCCGAGCTGACGCCCTGCAATGCGCATTTTCGCGAGCTCGCCGAGTACGTAAAAAAAGGCGTGCACGAAGCGGGCGGCTTGCCGCTCGAGTTTCCGGTGATGTCGCTCGGCGAGACCAACCTGCGGCCTACGGCGATGCTGTTTCGCAATCTGGCTTCGATGGACGTCGAGGAGTCGATTCGCGGCAATCCGATGGACGGCGTGATTCTGCTGGTGGGCTGCGATAAGACCACGCCGGCGCTGCTGATGGGCGCGGCGTCGTGCAATCTGCCGGCACTGGCCGTGTCGGGCGGACCGATGCTCAACGGACGGTTTCGGGGCAAGAACATCGGCTCGGGTACGGGCGTCTGGCAGATGTCCGAGGAAGTGCGCGCCGGCACGATGACACAGGAAGAGTTCACCGAAGCCGAGTCGTGCATGAACCGCTCACGCGGCCACTGCATGACGATGGGCACGGCGTCGACGATGGCTTCGATGGTCGAATCGCTCGGCATGGGTTTGCCGCACAACGCCGCGATTCCCGCCGTCGATGCACGCCGGCAAGTGCTCGCGCATCTGGCCGGCCGGCGCATCGTCGATATGGTCCGCGAGGACCTCACGATGGACAAGATTCTCACGCGTCAGGCGTTCGAAAACGCGATCCGCACCAATGCGGCGATCGGCGGCTCGACCAATGCGGTCGTGCATCTGATCGCGCTGGCCAAGCGCATCGGCGTGGAACTTTCGTTGGAAGACTGGGAGCTCGGCTCGAACGTGCCGTGTCTCGTGAATCTGCAACCGTCAGGCGAGTACCTGATGGAAGACTTTTACTACGCGGGCGGCTTGCCCGCCGTGCTCAAGCAACTCGGCGAGCAAGGTCTTCTGCATCGCGAAGCGCTGACGGTGAACGGCAAGACGATCTGGGACAACGTGCGCAACGCGCCGAATCACGACGAGAAGGTCATCACGACGTTCGCCGAGCCGTTCAAGCCGAAGGCCGGCATTGCGGTGCTCAAGGGCAACCTGGCGCCGAACGGCGCGGTGATCAAACCGTCGGCGGCAACGCCGCATCTGCTGAAACATCGCGGCCGCGCGGTGGTGTTCGAGAACATCGAGGAGCTGCACGCGAAGATCGACGACGACTCGCTCGATATCGACGAGCACTGCGTCATGGTGCTCAAGGGCGCGGGGCCGAAGGGATACCCGGGTTTTGCTGAAGTCGGCAACATGCCGCTGCCAAAGAAGGTGCTGCAAAAAGGCATTACGGACATGGTGCGCATTTCGGACGGCCGCATGAGCGGCACGGCATACGGCTCGGTGGTTCTGCACGTATCGCCGGAAGCGGCCGCGGGCGGGCCGCTCGCGTTCGTGCAAACCGGCGACATGATCGAACTCGACGTCGACGCCCGCCGCCTGCATCTGGATGTCACCGACGAAGAGCTCGCGCGTCGGCGCGCTGCCTGGCAGCCGCCTGCGCCGCCTACGCGCGGCTACTACAAGCTCTACGTCGAGCACGTGTTGCAAGCGGACCAGGGGGCGGATCTGGACTTCCTGGTCGGATCGAGCGGCGCGCCGGTGCCGCGCGACTCGCATTGATGATCTTTTGAACGGTTAGCCGTTTCTCCCTGCGCTTTGCGAGAAGGCGTATTGCCGATGCGGATCGAAAGCCCGCATCGGCTTTTTTATCGGCGTCACGTTATGGAAAACGCGTATGCAAAGCGCGCGCAGAAATAAAAAGCGGCCGGGCACGTAATGCCCAGCCGATTTTTAACTCGCAGGTTCGCAGCCCCTCAGTTTTTAATATCAGAGGGTTTATAGCGAAAATTAAACCGGGCGTTTACCCGGAGTATTGGCGTTTAGCTTATTGTTTGATGAATCGATCGTTTGCCCAGAGGCCTTGTGTATCGCTATTGCCGGCATTCACGAATTCGACGTCATGGCCGACTACGCGAACAACGCGGAAACTCGAGTTTTCTGGCGTCGAAACGCACTGATATCCCGAGAAGAATTCCTGCATCTTTTGCTGTTCACCGGCTTGCGCGTGGACATCGGCGGCGTCGAGTTTATCCTTCGACAGACAGCCATACGCGTTGGCCTTGAACTGGATTGTTTGCTGCGGCTTGACCATGGCGTCTTGAGCCTGAACAGAAGCGGCAGCCAATCCCGCAATGGCGAAAACAAGGGCGATTCGCGTTTTCATATTTTCCTCCGGTGCGGGTTGAATTACTCAGGTTAGCTATGTATTTAACTTTAACGTCGAACCCGCACCTTGCACTTTAGGAGAACGCGCAAGAACGACAAGCACATCTTGTGTGCGGTCGCAACAGCGGCGAATTGTCGCACCACCTGTCGCACCTGCTTAAGCCTTGAGCAGCCGCTTAAACAGGGCTGATTGAAACGGATAACTAAAAGACGGGCAGGGTGCGCCGCTTTAACCAGTAAAGCTTTGCGGTGCGTATTGGCGTAAACGAGAGGCACCAATTAAGTGAATTACTACAATTAATGCGGGCATTTGGTGCATTGCACACAAAGTCATTCACCCGACTAATCAAAAATCACGAAATAACGGTGTGTATACAGAAGATAAAAGGTGCCAGGTGCCCCAGGCGACGCAGCAGGGCGTGCCTGGGTGACGCGGTTTGAGGGTACTCAGCCGTGCTGATTGGTCTTGAAGAACTCGGACTGGAACATGCACATGCGCAACGCATTGTGATAGCGGCCGTTGCCGAAAAACTCCTCGATCAACTCGGCCTCGTGCCGGAAACCGCACTTCTCATAGACGTGGATGGCCGCGGTATTCGACTTGTCGACGATCAGGTAGACCTTGCGCAGGTTCAGCACCGAAAACGCGTAGTCGATCGCGAGTTGAGTGGCGATGGTGGCGTAGCCGCGGCCTTGCGCATCCGGTGCGATGATGATCTGGAACTCGCCGCGCCGGTGGATATAGTCCAGCTCGATCAACTCGACGACGCCGACGGTCTGGCCGTCGTTGTCGATCGCCACGAAGCGGCGCTCGCGCAGGTCGTGCACGTGCTGGTCGTAGAGCTGGGTCAGTTCGGAGAACGTTTCATAAGGCTCTTCGAACCAGTAACGCATGATCTTTGCGTTGTTGTTCACTTCGTGGACGAAGCGCAGATCGGTGCGCTCGAGCGGGCGCAGGGTCAGTTCGCTGCTGCGTTCGATAGTCATTGGATTCCCCTTGAGAATTATTGGTTTGATTGCACAGGTTCAGCGTGAGAACTCAAGCCTGCGTTTCCTGTTAGTCAGACCTTAGCGCGGGGAGTTCTTACAACGCCTCGCGCCCACGCAGCCCGTTCTTGCGAAGCGCGAGGCGTCGCGCGGGTTCGACAAGGGTGGGGCGTCGCGTTGTCGCAGGCCGCTTATCGTAAATTTGTGAGGGGCTCGGCACCGTGTGGGCACATGCGGTGCTCTACAATGAAATCATGCTCTTGCGATGGAGGCTACCGTGATCGAGCACTTGATATTAGGCGCCTTTCTGGTCATCCCGCTGCTCATCGTCGCGTTTCTTTTCTCCGACGAGTTGTGGCAGGAGCATCGTCATCTGCATGACCTGCATCTTGAGCCCACGAAGCCGCGCCGTGACTGGCGGCATCCGCTGCGCCGCTCGCGGCATCGGGTTTGACCCTTTCAGTGGAATGCATCGATCATCGCGCTGCAAGGCGAGGGCGCATCGCGTGAGACCCGCGAACGAAACCCGCAAATAAAAAAGCCTGCCGTTTCGGGCAGGCTGAAAAGAGATCCACACTCAATGCCTTGCGGGTACAAGGCAGACGCCAGTCTAGCCGTCTAGCGCGTGCGGCTGGTTTCACCAGCCATTACACATATTACGGGGCGTGACCAGTTGCGTCGTCCTCGGCCTTCGCGCCGTCTGCAGGGGCGCGCCAATGGTTGCGAATGCGCGTGGCGAGCGCTTCGAGCGTGGCCGCATCGGCGACATCGCGTGCATGCATGCGCAGCGGCTGTCCTTCCCAGCGCGGGATCACGTGAAAATGCACGTGCGGCACCGTTTGTCCCGCCGCGGCGCCATTGAACTGTCCGATGAACACGCCGTCCGGGCGCAAGGCCGCGCGAACGGCGATGGCGAGTTTCTGCGTCATGCGCATGCAGGCCACCGTCGACGCATCCGACAACTCGAAGATCTCAACCGCCGCTTCCTTTGGCACGATCAGCATGTGGCCGTCGGCTTGCGGCATCAGGTCCATGAAGGCCAGCGCGGCATCGCTTTCCGCCACTTTGATGCAGGGTAATTCGCCGCGCAGAATCTTCGCGAAGGGATTGCTGTCGTCGTAGTTCATCACGCGTCCTCTAGTTGCCGTACGGTTCAAAGTGGAGATGCTGTTGGCGATATTGTCCACCACCTCTGTTACAACACACTGCTACATCGCGCGCGCTGCCCGTTTAATCGCTTGCGGCGGCTGGCCGAACGCGCGCAGAAAGGCGCGCCGCATCCGTTCGGTATCGATAAAGCCGGTTTCGGCCGCGACGGCTTCCATCGAGTGACGGCCCGCTTCGAGCATGGCGCGGGCGGCTTCTACACGCAACGCCTCGATGGCCTTGGCCGGCGATTGGCGCGTTTCGTCGCGAAAGGCGCGGCTGAACTGGCGCGGACTCAGATGCGCGACGTCGGCGAGTTGTTCGACCGTCAACGGCTCGCGCAGATGGTTCTTCGCGTATGACAGCGCGTCCTGAATGCGGTCGGACTTCGGCGCCAGGTCGAGCATGGCTGAGAACTGCGATTGCCCGCCCGCCCGCCGGTGATAGACCACGAGCTTCTTGGCGATGGCGCGCGAGACCTCGACGCCGAGATCGCTTTCGACCAGCGCCAGACACAGATCGATGCACGCCGTCATGCCGGCAGAGGTCCACACTCTGCCGTCGACGATAAAGATGCGGTCGTCGTCGATCCGTGTATCGGGAAAGCGCTGCTGCAAGTCGCGGGCGTGGAACCAGTGGGTGGTGGCATGCCGGCCGTCCAGGATGCCCGCTTCGGCCAGCACGAAGGCTCCGGTGCAGATACTGGTGGTGCGGCGCGAGGCGGCGAGGGCGTCGTTCAAAAACTCCAGCAATCCCGCCGACGACGGCTCGATCTGCATCGCGCCCGTCACGACCACCGTGTCATACGCCGGGTCGCCGAACGCCTTTGTGGCAACTTCGACGCCCGCCGAGCTGCGCACCATCCCGCCCTGTTCGGAGATGACTTCCACCTCGTATTCCGGCTGACCAACCTCGAGATTGGCCAGCTCGAACACGGAGATCGCCACCATATCGAGGATCTGGAAGCCGGGAAACACCACCACGCCGACGCGCTTCATTGCGATGTCCTAAAACGAGGTAAATACGACATTTGAGACAAGAGGCTACGCGCCTAGACTTCACTCGTCAACACCGCGATGCCCACCAAGAAGGCGCAGCGGCGGAGGTTTCAGTTTCCCCATTCATCGATCAGGGCTCAGGCGTGACGCGCCAAGCCCGCAAGGAGATTCACCATGGCAACGCAAGCAAACAAGGGCACGGCATTGATTACGGGCGCATCGTCGGGCATCGGTGCGGTTTATGCGGACCGCCTCGCACGGCGCGGTTACGACCTGATTCTGGTGGCGCGCGACGTCAAACGTCTGACGGGCGTAGCCGAGCGCCTGACCGCGGAAACCGGCCGCCATATCGAGACCATTGCCGCCGATCTGACCGTCAAGGCCGACCAGCGGCGTATCGAGGAGCGTCTGCGCGCCGACCGGGGCATCACCATGCTGGTCAACAACGCGGGCGTCGGCGCGACGGCTTCGCTGATCGACTCGAATATCGATGACCTCGACGGCATGATCGAGCTGAACGTGACAGCGCTGACGCGCCTGACGGCGGCAGCCGTGCCGGGTTTCGTGGAGCGCGGCAACGGTATCGTGATCAACATCTCGTCGATCGTCGCGCTGTCGCCGGAAACGCTGAACGGTACCTACAGCGGCACCAAGGCCTATGTGCTGAACCTGACGCAGTCGCTGCATCATGAAGTGGGCGACAAGGGCGTGCAGTTGCAGGCCGTGCTGCCGGGCGCCACCAGTACCGCGTTCTGGGACCGCGCCGGTCTCGCGGTCGAACATCTGCCGTCGCAGATCGTGATGACCGCCGAGGACATGGTGGACGCCGCGCTCGTGGGCCTCGACCAGCATGAACTCGTGACGATTCCGTCCTTGCCGGACGCGGCCGATTGGGAGCGCTTCAACACCGCTCGCCAGCATCTGGGGCCGAACCTGTCGCACAGCCTGCCGGCTGCGCGTTATACACGCGGGTAATCGCTGGCTTGGTGCGCGCTTGGTGAACCCCCTAGCGCCAGTCGGTTGAAACGTCGTCGGGATCGGCCAGCGTCAGTCCCGACGACGGGAGCGGCAACGCCGTCTTGTAGCGCACCTGCTTGAGCGCAAAGCTCGACCGGATGTTGGAGATGCCCGGAATCTTCGTCAGATGATCGACGATGAAGCGCTCCAGCGTCTGCATATCCGGCATCACGACGCGCAGCAGATAGTCGGCGTCGCCCGTCATCAGATAGCACTCCATCACCTCGGGGCGCTCCGAAATCGCCTGCTCGAAGCGAGTCAGCGCGTCTTCCACCTGCTTTTCCAGACTCACCTGAATAAACACGTTGATGCGCAGCCCGAGCGGTTCCGGATTCAGCAGCGTGACCTGCTGCTTGAACAGGCCGAGCTTTTCGAGCGCGCGCACGCGGTTGAAGCAGGGTGTGGGCGACAGATTCACCGAACGGGCCAGATCCGCATTGGTGATGCGCGCGTTCTGCTGCAACTGGCTCAGGATGCCGATGTCGATGCGGTCGAGTCGTCTGGGTGGTGTGGTCATAGAGTAAATATTCTGTCGTGTGGGCCAAATCCGGAATAAATAGCCTATCCCAGTGCGGGATCACAAGCAAATGAGATGCTCATTTTGTGAGCACGTGGTTACCATTGACTCACTTGATCTTGAGCCGAACGCGTTGATGCGGGAGTGGTGCCATGACGGATTTGTCCAGCGGTAGCAAGCAGTTGCAGTCTTTGGATCTCGAGCGCGCGGAGCGTGCGGAGCCGGAAGATGCCGATCCGCAGGAAACCGCCGAATGGCTGGAAGCGCTCGATGCCGTGGTCGAGCATGTCGGCCGTGATCGTGCGCAGTTTCTGTTCGACAAGCTCGCGGGGCATGCGCTGTCGCTGGGTGTGGAATCGGCGCGGACCAATGTCACTCCGTACCAGAACACGATTCCGTTCGATCAACAGCCGCGCTATCCGGGCAATCTCGACCTCGAAGAGCGTCTGGCCGGCGCGTTGCGCTGGAATGCGCTGGCGATGGTGGTGCGCGCGAACCAGGCGTACGGCGAACTCGGCGGCCATATTGCGAGCTATGCGTCGGCGGCGGATCTGTTCGAGGTCGGCTTCAATCATTTCTTTCGCGCCGCGGCGCCGGGCGGAGAGGAGGGCACGGGCGACCTCGTCTACTTCCAGCCGCATTCGTCGCCGGGTGTGTATGCGCGGGCTTATCTCGAAGGCTTTCTCTCCGAACAGCATCTGCAGCACTACCGCCGCGAGATCGGCGGGCCGGGGTTGTGTTCGTATCCGCATCCGTGGCTGATGCCGGACTTCTGGCAGTTTCCCACCGGCTCGATGGGCATCGGTCCGATCAACGCGATTTATCAAGCGCGCTTCATGCGCTATCTCGCCAATCGCGGCCTCGTGCAAACGGAAGGCCGCAAGGTGTGGGGCTTTTTCGGCGATGGCGAGATGGACGAGCCGGAATCGACCGGCGCGCTCTCGATTGCGGCGCGCGAAGGGCTCGATAACCTCGTATTCGTCATCAACTGCAATCTGCAGCGCCTGGACGGACCGGTGCGCAGCAACGGCCGCATCATCGACGAACTCGAAGCGCATTTCATCGGCGCCGGCTGGAACGTGATCAAGGTGGTGTGTGGCTCCGACTGGGACGCGCTGTTTTCACGCGATCGCACCGGCGCGCTGCTGCGCGCGTTCGCACATACCGTCGACGGCCAGTTCCAGACCTTCTCGGCTAATGACGGCGCGTACAATCGCGAGCGTTTCTTCGGCCAGAACCCGGAACTTGCGGCGCTCGCCGCGCAACTGAGCGACGACGATATCGACCGCCTGCGCCGTGGTGGCCACGACGTGCGCAAGCTGCATGCGGCGTATGCGAAGGCGCTCGGCCATCGCGGCCAGCCGACGGTGATTCTCGCGAAGACGATGAAGGGCTTCGGCATGGGCACCTCGGGCCAGGGCCGCATGACCACGCATCAACAGAAAAAACTCGGTTTCGACGACCTCAAGGCGTTTCGCGATCGCTTCCGCCTGCCGCTCACGGATGAGGACGTCGAACAGGTGAAGTTTTACAAGCCAGCGGACGACAGCCCGGAGATGCAATACCTGCATGCTCGCCGGGCTGCCCTGGGAGGCTATCTGCCCAGAAGGCGGAAAGTGGCATCGAAGGGGCTGATCGTCCCGCCGATGTCCTCCTGGGGGCAATTCGCGCTGGACTCGAACGGTCGCGAGATGTCCACGACGATGGCGTTGGTTCGCATGCTGACCGCGCTGCTCAAGGACAACGAGGTCGGCCCGCGTGTGGTGCCGATCGTCGCGGATGAAGCACGCACCTTCGGCATGGCGAACATGTTCCGGCAGGTCGGCATCTATTCACCGCTCGGGCAGTTGTACGAGCCGGAAGACCTCGGCTCGATGCTGTACTACCGCGAGGACACCAACGGGCAGATTCTCGAAGAGGGGATTTCGGAAGCGGGTGCGGTGTCGTCGTGGATTGCGGCGGCGACCTCGTACAGCGTGCACAACCTGCCGATGCTGCCGTTCTACATCTACTACTCGATGTTCGGCTTCCAGCGGATCGGCGATCTGATCTGGGCGGCGGCGGATCAGCGTGCAAGAGGTTTTCTGATCGGCGCGACGTCGGGTAAGACGACGCTCGGCGGAGAAGGCCTGCAGCATCAGGACGGCACGAGCCATCTGGCGGCATCGACGATCCCGAACTGCCGCGCGTACGATCCGGCGTTCGCTTACGAGGTTGCCGCGATCGTCGACGAGGGCATGCGTGAGATGGTCGAAGAGCAACGCGACGTGTTCTATTACGTGACGGTGATGAACGAGAACTACGCGCAGCCTTCAGTGCCGGGTGGTGATTTGCAGGCGCTGCGTGAGGGCATTCTCAAGGGCATCTATCCGCTTGGCGGGGATGCGCAGGCGGTAACGTCGGCAATTTCAGCGCAGGTGCAGTTGCTCGGCGCGGGCGCGATTCTCGGTGAAGTCATCGCGGCGCAGCAACTGCTCAAGGACGACTGGCAAATTGAAGCCGCGGTGTGGAGCGTGACCAGCTTCACCGAGTTGCAGCGTGACGGCATGACGTCGGAGAGAAACGCGCGTCTTGGGGAGCCGGCAGAGACGCCCTACGTCACGAAAGCGCTCGAAGCATCGCACGGCCCGATCATTGCCGCGACCGACTATGTCCGCGCGCTGCCCGAACTGATCCGGGCCTACGTGCCGCGCCGCTATGTGACGCTCGGCACGGACGGCTTCGGTCGCAGCGATACGCGGCAGGCGTTGCGCGAGTTCTTTGAGGTCGACCGCAAGTCGATCGTGATCGCGGCGTTGAAGGCGCTGGTGGACGAAGGCGCCATCGATGCGAGCGTGCTTGCCGAAGCACGCAGCCAGTATCGAAGCGATGCGCCCGTGGGCGCTGCTTCGTGGCAATGCTGATCAGCCGCTCACCGAGACCTGATTCTTCCCGTCGCGTTTCGCCCGATACAGTCCGACATCGGCGGCTTCGATCAAGGTGGTCACCGGTTCGGTAGCGGACGGCACGATGTTCGCGGCGCCGATGCTGATCGTCACGACGCCCGCCGCCGATCCTGCATGCGGAATCGCGAGTCCTTCGATTGCGAGACGGATTTTCTCGGCAAGCAAGCGCAAGCCACCCGAGGATGTTCCCGGCAACACCACCGCGAACTCTTCGCCGCCAAACCGGGCCGCGAGATCGGGTGAACGGCCCAGACACGACTCGACGGTGTGGGCGACGCGCTTAAGCACTTCGTCACCGGCAACGTGTCCGTAGGTGTCGTTGTAGGCCTTGAAGTTATCCACATCGATCATCAGAAAACCTAGGGCCGTCTTGTCGCGCGTGCCGCGACGCCATTCGGCGGCCAGGTACTGATCGAGGTAACGGCGATTCGACAAACCCGTCAAACCGTCCGAATGCGTGAGCCGCTGCAATTCCAGATTGGTTGCAAGCAACTGCTGTTGCGACTGGCGCAGGGCCTGATACGCCTCGTCGCGCTGCAACAGGTTCAGATACGAGCGCGAGTGATAGCGAATCCGCGCAATTAACTCGATGCGATCCGGCAGCTTCACCAGGTAGTCGTTGGCGCCGGCGGCGAAGGCCGCGCTTTTCACGAGCGGCTCTTCCTTGGTCGACAGCACGATGATCGGAATATCGCGCGTTGCCGGTTTCTGCCGGTATTGGCGCACGAGGGTAAGGCCGTCGGTGCCGGGCATCACGAGGTCCTGCAGGATCACCGTCGCGCGGGTTTCCTCGGCGCAGCGCACCGCCTCTTCAGGCGATGCGCAGTAATGGAAGTCGACGCTCGTTTCGTCGGCCAGCGCCTGGCGGACCGCCTCGGCGATGATCGCCTGGTCGTCGACCAGCAACACCATGATCGGGCACTCTGCCGCGGGCGGATTGCCGAGGATGCGCGCTAACGCGTCATCGATGGCGCTATTGGGTGCGTCCTCCGCGTAGGCCTGCGCGTTCGCGTCCTGTTCTGCGAGCTCCGGCGCGGTGGCGGTCTGATGCGGTTTAGGAGTGTCCATATTGGTCAGCCAGAATGAATGTCAGTGAGTCGTAGCGGGCTAATGTGCGGCTAGTGTGCGCCTATCGGGCCTTAACGTGTGCCGACGGCCGCAGCGAGCGCAGCGGCAATACGGGGCAGAGGCAGGATCGCGGCGGCGGCGTCGAGCGCCGCGGCCGCCTTCGGCATGCCGTACACGGCGCAGGTCGCTTCGTCCTGCGCGATCGTGTGATAGCCCTTGGTGCGCATCGCCTTAAGCCCGATCGCGCCGTCGCGGCCCATGCCGGTCAGCAGCACACCGATCGCCCGCGCCGGCCAGCGCGCCACGACACTATGGAAAAACACGTCGACGGAAGGCCGGTAGGGCGTTTCCGCCGGCACGTTCGTGTAACCGAGTACGTTGGGCAGTTTCAGGTGTAAATGGTCGTCGGTGGCGGCGAGCAGCACGATGCCCGCTTGCGGCCGGTCGCCTTCGTTGGCGATCCGCACCGGCAGCGCCGACTGTTGGTTCAGCCAGTCGGCCATGCCGGCGGCGAAGGCCGCGTCGACGTGCTGGACGATGACGATTGCTGCCGGGAAGTCTTTCGGCAAGCCGGCGAGCAAGGTAGCGAGTGCTGCCGGGCCGCCAGCCGAAGCGCCGATTGCAACCAGCGGCGTGTCGCGGGTCGTCGCGGCTCTGGGCGCCGCCGCAGCTGCTGAGCCAGGCGCATTGCGTTCCGTGACCAGCGCGGCGATGCTGTCGATCTTGGCGATCAGGGTGGCGATGCTTTTGTTCGCGTCAGGGCCGCTCAGCGAGGGCGTATCCACTGCATCGAGCGCGCCTGCGCCCATCGCTTCGTAGACGCGCCACGCATTCGCGCCCACGTCGACGGTCACGATCAGGATCGCGCACGGCGCCTTCGCCATGATGCGGCGCGTGGCTTCGATGCCGTCGACGTTCGGCATCACGAGGTCCATCAGCACGATGTCGGGTCGCTGCGCGGTGCAGAAATCGACCGCCTGCTGGCCGTCCTGCGCGACCCATAGCACCTCGTAGTCGTGGCGCGCAGCAAGCGCGCGGCGCAGTGCCTCGACAGCGAGCGGCAGGTCATTGACGATTCCGATTTTCATCCGTTTTACCCGTGGGTTTAACCGTAAGCTTCGCCGATCAGATCACGCACTGCATCGAGCAGTGCTTCGTCGTGGAAACTGCCTTTCGCCAGATAGTAATCCGCGCCCGCGTTCAGGCCGGCGCGGCGATCCTCTTCACGATCCTTGTACGAGACGATCATCACCGGCAGCGACTGCAGTTGCGGATCGCGCTTGATGAGCGTAACGAGTTCGATGCCGTCCATGCGTGGCATATCGATGTCGGTAATCACGAGGTCGAAGTGTTCGCCGCGCACCGCGTTCCAGCCGTCCATGCCGTCGACGGCGATCGTCACGTCGTAGCCGCGTGTCGCCAGCAGCTTGCGTTCGAGCTCGCGCACGGTGAGCGAGTCGTCGACCACCAGCACGCGCCGCGTGACGCGCCGGGCGGTGAGGGCAGCGCCGTGCTGCGTGTGTTTCAGATCGCCGCCGGCGACGAGTCTTTCGACTGAGCGCAGCCAGTCATCGACATCCGCTATCAGCACCGGGTCGCCGTTTTCCATCAACGCGCCGGCGGTGATGTTCCTGATCTTGCCGAGGCGCGGGTCGAGCGGCTGCACGACCAGCATCCGCTCGCCGAGAAAGCGATCGACCACCACGCCGTAGGTTTCTTCACCGTCGCCGATCACGATCAGGCTGACGGTATCGCCTTCGTTGGCGGGCGGCGCGGTGTCGAGAATCTGATGCGCGGTGACGACGCCGATGCGGCGGCCGTCGAAGGCGATGTGCTGATGGCCTTCGAGCAATTCGATATCCGCGCGGCTCACGTGTAGCGTGCGGTTCACATGTGCGAGCGGTACGGCGTACGGCTCGCCTGCGACTTCGACGAGCAGGCTGCGAATCACCGAGAGCGTGAGCGGCAACTGCAACTGCACGCGCGTGCCGACGCCGGGTTCGTGTGTGATGCGCACCGTGCCGCGCACGCGTTTGACGACGTCGTGCACCGCGTCGAGTCCGACGCCACGGCCCGACACCTCGGTGACCTGATCGCGTAGCGAAAAGCCGGGCAACAGGAGGAATTCGAGCAGCTCGGTTTCGGACAGACGCGCGGCCGTTTCCGCACTCGCCAGTTTTCTGCGAACGATCGACGTGCGTAGTGCGTCGAGATCGATGCCCGCGCCGTCGTCGGAGACGGAGATGAGCAGGGCGCCGGCGGTGTGACGGGCGTCGAGCGTAAGCGTGCCTTCTTCGGGCTTGCCGCGCGCGAGACGGACCGCAGGCGCTTCGATGCCGTGGTCGATCGCGTTGCGCAGCATGTGGCCGAGCGGCGCTTCGAGCAGATCGAGAATGTCGCGGTCGACCTGAGTCGATTCGCCGACCAGTTGCCAGCGCACCTTTTTGCCGAGCGAACGCGCGACGTCACGCACCATGCGCGCGAGACCGCTGGTGCCGTCGCCGAAGGGGCGCATCCGGCATTGCAGTGCGGCGTCGTAAAGCTGTTGCGACAGATGGGTCGAGCGGCGGTCGAAGCTTTCCAGATCGGCCAGGCGTTCGGCGAGCAAGTGCTGCGATTCTGCTGTGAGGCGGCGCAGTTCTTCGAGCGCGGCGTGCGCGCGCGGGTCGAGCTTCAGGTCGGCGAGTGTTTCGTGTAGTTGGTCGAGCGCGCGTGTGCCGTCGCGTTGAACGCGTTTGACGCGCAGCATCGATTGCGCGAAGGGTTTGAGCCAGCGCGATTCGACTAGGGATTCGCCGGATAGGGACAACAGCCGGTCGAGGTTGTCTGCGCGTACGCGGAGCATGCGGCCGGGGTCTGTTGTTGGGGCGTTTGATTCGTGCGCGGTGGACGCGGTTGCGGACGGCGACCCGGAGGCGCTTGCAGGCGCGGCCGAGGTTGCGTCGGCGGACGCTGAGGCGTTCGAAGAAGCGAACGGGGTCGCAGAGGCGGATGCTGAGGCGCTTGCAGGAGCAAACGCGGCTCCTGAAGCGGGCGCGGATGTGTCGGCATTCGCGCTGGCCGATGCGGCTGAGGTGGGTGTCGCTTCGGCGCGCAGGGCGCTGGCTAGCAGATTGAATGCGGCGTCAGCGTCATGGTTGGCGTCGGCCGATGCGGTTTGCGGTTTGGTGGTTGCGCTGGGTGTAGATGCAGAACTGTCGACACGAGCAGGAGCAGCCGGTGGCACAGCGTCCCTTCGCATTGCCACTCCATGCGGCACCACACCCACCATCCGCGCTTGCAACGACGCCACGCACGTGCTGACCGCATCACGCGCGGACTCGTCCTCATCATTGCCGATGCGCGCAACGATATCGACGCCGCGCAGCAACTCATCAATCCAGGCCGCATCGAGCAACGCGCGTCCTTCCTGCGCCGCGACGAAGCAATCCTCCATCGCGTGCGCGAGTTCGACACCCACCTGCACGCCGACGATACGCGCTGCACCCTTCAGCGAATGCGCCGCACGCATGCAGGCCTCGAGCGCGGCGGCATCGCTCGGCGCGCGGTCAAGGGTGAGCAGGCCGTCGTTCAGCACGCGTGCCTGGGTCCGCGCTTCTTCGCGGAAGAGATCGATCAGCGACGGGCGGCGCGGGTCGTCCGTCATCCGAGACTCCGGTTCAAAGTGTCGAACAAAGCATCGGCGTCGAGCAGGCCGACCGTCATGCCGCGCCACGGAGCCACGGCGCGCGTATGCGCAGCGGCGGCGTGCGAGAGCGTCGCGGGCGGTGGGCAAAAGGTGGAAATCGCGATCCGATGCACGCCGTCGACCTGATCGACGGGAAACACCGCGTGCTCTTCTGCGCGCGAGACCACCAGCAGACGCGGCAGATCGTGACGCGCTTTGTCGTCGCCTGCAGCGGTGTCGGTTTCGAAACCCAGCAGATGCGCGAGCGACAGACACACCAGCAAGTCGCCCTGCACGTTCACGACGCCCAGCACCGCGCGATGCTGCCGATGCGGCAACGTATGAATCGGCCGCGTCTGCACGATGCGCTTGAAGATCGGCGTGGGCAGCGCGAGCCATTCGCCGCCGATACGGAAGATGAGGAACGATTCACTCGCGTCTTGCTGGTCGTGTCGTAGCTGTCGCGCCGGCGTGTCGGCGTCTTTCAGCGAGAGATCCACAAGCGGAATCGGACGCTCCAGCAATTTGGCCGCGGCCGCTTCGAACACGGGGCAATTCAGACAGCGCACGTATTCGACCAGCCGCTCGCACGATGAATCGCCGCGCACGCCGATGCGGTTCCAGCAATCGTCGAAGGTCACCGTGCGTTCTTCAACCACGTTGCGCTCCCTGTGCGCGCGACGCGCGGTCCATCAATAGACGCGCGCCGTTGCGATCGCCTTCGAGTTCGAGCAGCGTCGCCAGATGCGCGAGCGCTTCGGCGTGCTGCGGGTCGAGGTAGAGCGCCTTGCGATACTGGCCGCGAGCGAGGTTCGTATCGCCGCTGGCGTCGGCCAGCACACCGAGCAGGTAGAACGCGTCGGCGTGCGGGGCGTGCTGTTCCAGATAGACGTTGATCGCGTTCGCGGCTTCCGTCAGACGGCCCGCGTCGGCCAGTGCGTGCGCCGCTTGCAGCGTGTCGCGTGCGGCGTTGGTCGGCGAGGTGATGTGCGGTGACGCAAACTCGTGCGACTGCGACGCGGTTTTGTACGGCTTCGGCGTGTGTTGCGGAATACCGCTTAAAGACGTGCGCGGTGAAATGTCATTCGACAGCACGTTCTGAGAAATACCCGTCAATGACGTGCGTTGAGAGATTCCATCCGACGGCATGAGCGGCGACTTCGCATTAAACGGCGTCTGCGACAAACCGCCGTTGAACGGCGTGCGCGCAACCGGATCGGGCCACGCGAAAGGCTCGGCCGAAAACACTTGCAACGGCGCAAGCGCGGGCACTGGCGAATGCGTCATCGCGAGTGCAGCGGCGGTGGCAAGCGGCGCGGCGTGCCAGCTGTTCATCTGCGCTTCAGCGGGCGTCGCGCGGTGGAACGCGAACGCCAGAGGAATCTTCGCCGACTGCATGCCATAACGCATCAACAGCCCGGTTTCCGCAGGACCGACGAACAGCGTGCCGTTTTCAGCCAGCACGCTGCTGAGCGCATGCAGGGCCTTCTGCTGTGCGTCGCGGTCGAAGTAAATCAGCACGTTGCGGCAGAACACGAAGTCGTAGACGCCGAGTGCCGTGGCATCGAGTTGCATAAGGTTCGCGCGCGAGAACCGGACTGCATCGACGATGCGCGGAGCGAGACGCCAGCCATCTTCGGTACGCGCGAAGTGGGCGTCGCGGAACGGGAACGCATTGCCGCGAAACGAGTTGCGGCTGTACACGGCGCGCTGTGCGAGGGCCAGCGAGCGCTCACTGATATCCATTGCGTCGATGCGCATGTGCGTCGCGTCGATGCCGGCGTCGAGCAGCGTCATCGCGATCGTGTACGGCTCTTCGCCGGTGGAGCAGGGCAGACTCAGAATTCGCAGCGGCAGTGCGGTGCCGCGCTCGTCGAGGCGTTCGTGCGCGAGACGCGCGAGCGCTCTGAACGCGTCGGCATCGCGATAGAACCAGGTCTCCGGCACCACCACCGTTTCGACCAGCGCCTGCACCATCGAAGGCGACGCGTACGTGGCTTCCCAGTAGTCGGCGAGCGTGGCGTCGGCGTGACCGTCCGCGCACCAGGCTGCGGCGCGCTGATCGACCGCTCGCTCGATCGACTGATGCCCGAGCGACGCTGCATCGAGCCCGATGGTTCGATGCAGCAGATCGGCGAAGCGTCGATAGAGCGGCGCGTTGTCGTGATGCGCGTTCATGCGTGCGCCTCGGGAAACAGCAGGGCTTTGACGTCGTCGGGCAACAGATGCTCGATGCGAATCCATTGCACCAGACCGCCTGCCTCGCTTGCGACTGGGCCCAGATAACGCGCGTTCGGCATGTCGATGCCGGCATCATGAAACGCGTCGGCGTCCAGACGGATGGTGCGCGTTGCGCCTTCGAGCAGGAGCGCGAGCAGGCGCACCGTGCCCGCATGCGGATAGCGCACCAGCACGACGCGCGTCGACATCAACTGCGCGGCGGGACGGCCGAGCGCGAGCGCCGGCAGATCGATCACCGGCAGCGGCGCGCCCTCGTAATCGAGCACGCCCGCGACCCACGACGGCGCGCCGGGGATTGTCTTCGGCGGCGACTGCGGCGTGAGCGGCATCAGACGCTCCACCTGCGTCGCGTCGATCACGTAGCGTTCGTTATCGAGCGTGAAGAGGATGAAGAGCATCGGCGTGGGCTGGGCTGTAGGAGAGGCGTATGGGTGGATCGGCGTCGGCGTGCTTCAGTGAGCCCGCCGCGACGCGTCAGGCCACCACCTTGAAGCGCGATACGCCGGTGCGCAGACTATTGGCGACGTGCGTCAGATCGTCGATGGCCTGGGTCGACTGCCGCAGCGATTCCGCCGTTTGCTGCGCGGCCTCCGAGAGTTGCGTCAGCGCCTGGGTAATCTGCTCGGCGCCAGTGGCTTGCGTCTGCATGCCTTCGTTGACCATCGAGAAGCGCGGAGCGAGTTGCTGCACCTGCTGGATGATCTGCGTGAGATGGCCGCCGACGTTCTGCACATCGAGCATGCCGCGCCGCACTTCTTCGGAGAACTTGTCCATGCCCATCACGCCCGCCGCCACCGCCGACTGGATTTCCTTGACCATCTGTTCGATGTCGTAGGTCGCCACGGCGGTTTGATCCGCGAGGCGGCGAATCTCGGTTGCCACGACCGCGAAGCCGCGGCCGTACTCGCCGGCCTTTTCTGCTTCGATTGCTGCGTTCAGCGAGAGCAGGTTGGTCTGATCCGCGACCTTGGTGATGGTGGCGACGACCTGATTGATGTTGCTGGCCTTCTCGTTGAGGATCGCCAGCTTCGCGTTGACCGAGCCGGCGGCTTCCATCACGAGGCGCATGGTGTCTTCCATGCGCGCGAGACCGGCGTGGCCGGTGCCGGCGAGCGCGGCTGATTGGCCGGCTACTTCGGAGACTTCGTTCATCGTGCGCAGCAGGTCACGCGAGGTCGCGAAGATTTCGCGCGATGTGGCGCCGATCTCGGTGGTGGTCGCCGCGGTTTCGTTCGCGGTGGCTTGCTGTTCACGCGATGTTGCAGCGATCTCCGTCACCGATGTGGTGACCTGAACCGCCGACTTCTGCGCCTGGCCGACCAGCGCGGTGAGCTCATCGGTCATGCGGTTAAAGCCGGCTTCGAGCGCGCCGATTTCATCCGCGCGGTTCAGCTGCAAACGTTGCGTGAGGTCGCCGGTGCGCATGACGTCGACGACTTGCAGCACCTTCGCCATCGGCGTGGTGACCGCGCGCAGCAACCAGTAGCCGGCCAGCACGGCGGCGATGGCGGCAACCAGCAGCATCACGAGCAGCACGACACGCGTCGTCTCAACCGAGCTGCGGATGTTTTCGGCGGCTTTGTCGGCGTCGACCTTGTTGTTCTCGACCAGCTTGCGCGCCGAGACACGGCCCGCTTCCCAGATCGGCGTGAGTTGCGTGTTGAACAGGTGCGCGGCGTTCTCTTTCGAACTCGGCAAGACGTTCAACAAGGATGCCTGGATCGGCAGGTACTGTGCGTGTTGCTGGCGAAAGTCGTTGAAAAACTCGCGATCGTTGTCGCGGAAGATGGTCGCGCCGTAGTCGCCGAGGAGCTTCTGAAGCGTTTGCTCGGTGTCCTGCAAAGCTGCGGTGTCGCGCTTGACGGACTCAGGGTCCGTATCAACGTAAATGAGACGCTGCGTGACGGTGTAGTTCTCGAACCAGGCCGCGCGCATCGCGGTCGCGTAGTAGAGGCCGGGCATCGAGTCTTCCTGCTGACTCTTCGCGTCGCGATCGATTCCGCTGAGTTGCTCGAAAGTGACGATTGCCATTGCCAGCATCACGATCAGCACGATCCCGAAGCTGCACAGAATCCGTTGCCGGATGGTCCATTGTTTCACGCGCACGCCCCCTTAACTTTTTTGCTTGGGCTCGACGCCCGATGTCGACTTGTGGGTCTCGGGGTCGAAGGATCGGAAAGCTTTGCGGACGTCGGATTTGTCCGACGGGTCATGCGGCGAATTTTACATTGATCGTGGGAATGGATGGCGGTCGATGAGGCGGTTGCCCAGCCACGCGTTACACCCGTAATGGCCGGTTACCAACTGCAGCATCTATTTCTGCGCGCGCCATACACAATCTGTTCCATGCCTGAACGGCGGGAGAGAAACATGAAAAAGATTGCGGTGGCGTTGTTGATGGTGGGGAGCCTGAGCGTGGCGGGTCAAGCGTCGGCGCATGGCAATGGCGGCGATGTGGTCGGTGCGCTGATCGGCGGCGCCGTGCTGGGCGCGGTGGTGACGTCCGTGTTGAATCCGGCGCCTATGGTCGCTTACCAGCAGCCGGTCTATGCGCAACCGGTGTATGCGCAGCCGGTGTATCAGCCGGCGCCTGTGTACGCGGGGCCGCCGCCGGGATACTGCTATGACCAGTACCAGCGTGCGTATGTCGCGTGCGGTGCGCCGCCGCCCGCACAGTATGGGTATCCGCAACAGCCTCAACAGGGCTGGTAAAGGACGTGAGCAGACACGCGCAGCTTTGATGCTCGCGCGTTAGAGAGAGAAAAAGGCCGTCGCAGGGTGCGACGGCCTTTTCTTGTTGGGTATCTCTGCTCAGTGCTTGTGATGCAACCACTCCGCATAATGCGTGTCGAGCCAGCGTTCGAGGCGCTCCGGCTTCGTCTTTTCGTGATAGTGGGACGCGGCCCAGATCGCCACGCCGACCACCAGCATCACCAGGGGTCCCAGCAAATAAGCCATTAACGGTTCAGACATGGGAGCCTCCGTCCCGATGTGCATCGATGTTTTAGTTTAGACGATGAACGGCGAGAAAAAAGGTCGCTTTAAACGGTTGGGTGCCGGGGCGGTGGGATTGACGTGGTTGGGCTTGTGGGGCGTGGTGTGGGGGGATTGAGAACCTAGTGAGGGAGGTGGTTTTCTTTTTCTGGGTGGGCATTTGCGTCTTGCCCTTCTTTCTCTGTGTACCAAAAGTGTGCTGTTGGCCACGGGCGGGGAGGGTTGCGGCGGGTGGCCGACGCCCGCGGCGTTTACAGCGCCTGCCGCATTTAGCCTGTCACGCCTTGTCGGTTGCTCTCGATCTGGGCGTCGACAAAATCTGCCCATAGTTGCAACGTCCGACGCCGTTCTGCGGCGTGTTCAGCGGGATGGCCTCCGTCCGGGGCGTCTTTGACGGCATGCGCCAGCGCATTCTCAATCACGTCCGCAGACTGTCCCATCTCGCGCAAGTGGGTCGCGGCGGTGCGTCGAAAGTCATGTAGGACGAAATGCTCGACGTCGAGCCCGAGCGATTTGACGGCTTGATTGAGCGTGCTCTTCGCGATCGGCCGGTCGTCGCCCCTGACGCTCGGGAATACGAAATTCCGGCTGGTTTTCGTGTTCTGAAGCTCGCGAAGCAGGGCGACCGCCTGATGCGAGAGATGCACCACGTGCTTGCGGTCCTTATTCATGCGCTCAGCTGGGATCGTCCATCGTGCCGCGTCGAGGTTGAATTCGGACCAGGCCGCCTCGACGAGGTCGGATTTCCGCACCATCGTTAGCACCAGCAGGTGTAAAGCCAATTTCAGCGGGCGTCGAATGTTCGATGCGTAGATCGCCCGGAGCGTGGCGCCGATTTCGTCCGGATCGAGTACGCGGGTACGGCTGTCCGGCGTTGCGATGAAGCGTGCCGGGATGAGTTCTGCCGGATTGGTCGTAGCGAGTTGCCGGGCGATCAGGTATTCGTAGAGCCGCTTGATGGCGTTGCGCGTGTGCAATGCCATTTTGGGCGAGCCGCGGCTTTTGATCTGGTCGCAGATCGCGCGGATGTCGTCGTCCGTCACGGCTTTGATCGGTTTGGCGCCGATGGCGGGCAGGACATCTTTTTCGAGCGCGCGCCGCGTGGTGCGCTGATATTCCGCCGACTTACCGGCCATCTCCGTCGCGAGATAGAGCTCGGCGCCTTCGCGCAGTACCTCTGCCTTGCTTTCCGCACCGCGGTCGCGACGCGCCGTGGCCACCGGCGAGACGCCGCTCGCGACCATCTCCGCGTACTTCTGCGCCTTGGCGCGCGCGACCCGCAGCGAAATCATCCGGTAATCGCCGATCGTGACGAGCGGCTGGCGCTTGCCGTTCAGTGAATAGCGGAAGCGCCAGACCTTGGTGCCCGTCGTCATGATTTCGATGACGAGGCCGTTGCCGTCTGCGACGCAGTACCGGGTGGCGCGCGGTTCGAGCGCGCGGATCTGCGTTTCGGTGAGGGGGGCGGCTAGTTTTGGCATGGCGGATCGTTTGATGCACGGACAGCCGGGATTTTAAACCGGTTGTCTTTTGTGTACCAAAGAAATGTGGGGATTTGGGTCAACAGATGACGTTTGATGCTCGTCCAGAGGGCTGCGCGGAAAGGCCTTATTACGCAAGCTGGGTAAGCCTTCCGTCCGAAAGTCGTCAACCCTTCTTACTTGCCGATACAAAACCGACTGAAAATCACTCCGAGCAGATCATCCGAGCTAAATTCACCAGTGATCGAGTTGAGCTGATCCTGCGCGAGGCGCAGTTCTTCGGCGAACAGATCGAGCGCTTGAGAGTTCTGATCGGCGTGCGCAGCCGCCGTCGCCAGATGCTCCTGAGCCGCGCGAAGCGCAATCAGATGCCGCTCGCGCGCGAGGTAGACGCTCTCCGCGCCGGCCTGCCAGCCGGCGATGCGCAGCAATTCCTCACGCAGCAACGCAACGCCATCGCCCCGTTTCGCCGACAGCCCCACTTCGCTGAGTTCGAGATCCGCGTCGAGTGGTGTCACCGACGGCGCGAGCCCCGTCAGGTCCGTCTTGTTCAGCACGCGCACCACCGGCACACCGCTCGGGAACCGCGCAGCGATCGTTTCGTCTTCGGCGGTCATGCCGGTGCGTGCATCGAGCAGATGTAGCACGACGTCTGCGCGCTCGATCTCGCTCCAAGTGCGCGCAATGCCGATCTTCTCCACCTCGTCTTCGGTATCGCGCAGGCCGGCTGTATCGATCACATGCAGCGGAATACCTTCGATCTGGATGGTCTGCGCGACTTTGTCGCGCGTCGTACCGGCGATCGGCGTGACGATGGCCAACTCCGCGCCGGCCAGCGCGTTCAGCAGCGACGACTTGCCGACGTTCGGCTGCCCCGCCAGCACCACTGACAAACCCTCGCGCAGCAACGCGCCCTGGCGCGCTTCGCTCAGCACGTGCACGAGGCGCTCGCGAATCCGCGTGAGCTTGCCGCGGGCGTCGGCGGCTTCGAGAAAGTCGATCTCTTCTTCCGGGAAATCGAGCGTCGCTTCGACCAGCATCCGCAGCGTGATGACCTCTTCGACCAACGCGTGGATGTCGCGCGAAAACGCACCGTCGAGCGAGCGGCCCGCCGAGCGCGCGGCGGCTTCGGTGCTGGCCTCGATCAGATCGGCGACGGCTTCCGCTTGCGCCAGATCCAGCTTGTCGTTGAGAAACGCGCGTCGCGTGAATTCGCCCGGCTCCGCAAGACGCAGACCGAACGCACGACCGGCGTCGATGCACCGCTGCAGCACCAACTGCAGCACGACCGGACCGCCGTGACCCTGCAACTCGAGCACGTGTTCGCCGGTGTAGGAGTGCGGCGCGGGAAAGTACAGGGCGATGCCGCGATCGAGCGCGCTGCCTGTGTCATCAAGGAACGGCACATAGCTCGCATGGCGCGGCGCGAGTGCCTGGCCAGTGAGCGCTTGCATCAACGGCTGCGCGGCGGCTTCCCCGACACGGCCGAACGAAATCCGCACGACCCCGATCCCGCCTCGGCCGGGGGCGGTGGCAATGGCGACGATCGGATCGGAATCGGTGGCGAGCATGGGAACGAGGCTGTCAGAAGGGATTGGATGCGCACGAGTAAGCGCCGGGCATTGTAACGCGGGGACATCCACCGGCTCTGAACTCAGGCCCGATTCCTAACGCTACATGAGTCTCATAAGACAAATAAGGATTTATCTCACACAAGCTAAGATAGCCTAAGACACATTTGCGATAGATTGGCGCCCCCGAATGCCTAAAACACACGCCACACAAGGAAAAGACAGAATTCTATAAAATCGTGAAACGCGTTATTAGCTGCCGATTTCAGGCTAAAATTAGCTTAATTGAGCAATAAAATTGCGCGTTTAGTTGTCCGCTGATTATGCGCCGAATTGCACAATCGGGCCCATGCCGACCTCCAAAGAAAAAGCAGCTTTCGCCAAACGGCTGAAAGACTCACTCCCCAAAGACATTAAGGGTGGGACCGATTTGGCCAGGGAATTCAATCTGCGTTACAGCAGTGGCCCTGCCGTCTCACCACAAACCGCGCACAAATGGCTCGCGGGTACGACGATTCCAAAGCGCGACAAGTTGCAGGTTTTAGCGACGTGGCTGCAGAAGGACGTTCACTGGCTGCACTACGGGCCGACGCCTTCCGGCAAGGCTAAGCCGCTTGCCCGTGGCGAGAAGTATCCGATGACGCCGGAAACGATCGAGTTGGTGACGAAGATGGCCAACCGCTTCGTGGGTTTGTCGCCGAAGCAGCGCAATCTGGTGGAAGAACTGATGACGGAGTTCGACGGCGGCACGCAACAGGAAACCGACGCCGCGCCTGAAGACGCATCGACATCGACAACGACAGCGAAAGATAAGGGCCAATCGGCTGAGTGATAAAAAAAGCCGCCCAGCGCAAACCGGGCGGCTTTTTCACAGCTAGCTTCTGCCTGTCAGCGGGCGCTACCACCACCCGCTGCAGGCAAGACATCAATCAGGCCGCTTTCGTCTTCGTCTGCCCCATCATCCGCGTGATGTAGTACTGCTGGGCGATCGACAGCACGTTATTCACCACGTAATACAGCACCAGACCGGCCGGGAAGAAGAAGAACATGACCGAGAACGCGATCGGCATGAACATCATCATCTTGGCTTGAACCGGGTCCGGCGGCGTCGGGTTCAGCTTGGTCTGCAGGAACATCGAGACGGCCATCAGCACCGGCAGGATGAAGAACGGATCCTGTTGCGACAGATCGTGAATCCAGAGAATCCACGGCGCGCCGCGCATTTCAACCGACGACAGCAGCACCCAGTACAGCGAGATGAACACCGGAATCTGAATCACGACCGGCAGACAGCCGCCGAACGGATTGACCTTCTCGGTCTTGTACAGCTCCATCAGCGCCGAGTTCATCTTCTGCGGATCGCCCTTGAAGCGTTCGCGCAGGGCTTGCATACGCGGCGTGATCGCCTTCATGCGCGCCATCGACTTGTAGCTTGCTGCCGACAGCGGGAAGAACACGGCCTTGATCAGCAGCGTGAGCAGCACGATCGACCAGCCCCAGTTGCCGACATAGCTGTGGATCTTCTCGAGCAGCCAGAACAACGGCTTCGCGATGATCGTGACCCAGCCGTAGTCCTTCACCAGTTCCAGACCCGGGGCGATGCCTTCGAGCATGCGCTCTTCTTCCGGACCGGCAAACAGGCGTGCGGACACATCAACCGACTGGCCCGGGGCGATGGTCGCCACCGGTTGCTTCACGCCGACGCGATACAGCGTCGGATCGATCTTTTCGACGTAGATGTCGCGCTTCGCACCTTGCTGCGGAATCCACGCCGACGCGAAGTAATGCTGCACCATCGCGATCCAGCCGTTGTCGGCCGAATTGACGAAGTCTTCCTTGTTCTTGTCGATGTCGCTGAACGTCATCTTCTGGAAGTGGTGCTGGTCGGTGTAGACAGCCGGTCCGATGAACGTGTGCGAGAAGCGCGGCGTTTCCACCGGCGTGTCGTCGCGCACCAGTTCCATATAGACCGACGGCGTAACCGGCGCGGTCCCGACGTTTTCGATCTTCGTGTCGACGCCGATCACATAGCTGCCGCGCGTGAACGTGTAGGTCTTGATGACCTTCACGCCACCCTTCACCGGCGACTCGAGGCTGAGCTGGAACGACTTGGCGTCGCCCGTCAGATCGTGCGGCTGGTTCGGCACCGGCGTGAAGACGTCGGTGTGGTTCGGGAAATCGCCGCCGAGCAGACCGGTGCGCGCCAGATACGTATGGTTCGCGGTACGGTCGAACAGCGTGATGACCAGATCGGGCTGCTTGCCGTCGCCTTGCTTGACGAGCGACAACTTCGACAGCGTGCCGCCGCGGGTGTCGATCTCGCCGTTATAGACGTCGGTGCTGAAGCTGATCAGCTGGCCCTGAGCCGCGGCAGCCGGCGCAGTGCCCGGCGCAGCAGCGTTAGTGGCCGGCAGATCGGCGGATTGGGTTCCCGGCGTCGTGGTTCCCGGTGCGGCGCTACCGACGGTCTTGGTCGGGTTGGCGCTCGGGAAGAACATCGACGGGCGTCCGTGGTCGCGTTGCCAGTTGTCGAACAGCATGACCGCTGACATGAAAAAGATGACCCATAGGACGGTGCGTTTGATATCCATGCGTTGTCTCAGTGTCGATGGAACGGCGCGTCAGCGCTTTTCAGAAGTGGGAGGCGGGACGAGATCGATGCCGCCCGCGGAAAACGGGTGGCAGCGGCAAATACGCCTGGCGGCGAGATAAGTCCCGCGCGCGGCGCCATGATACTGGATTGCTTCGCGCGCGTAATCAGAGCAGGAAGGGTAAAAACGGCACCGGTTGCCGAGCATGGGGCTGACGGCAACCTTGTAGAAACGCAATAAAGCGATGAGTACCGTTTGCATGACTGGTGCGGCCTGACGGCGCCGCGCAACGTGGAGTACCGGGCGACGCCCGCGCAGCCTGGCTGCCCGACCTACTTTGGCGGCCTGTACTGCAAAGCGGGCGGTCACTTGAGCGTCATTCCGTCTTGGGCGCTTCCGCGGGCGGCGCCTCGCGACGGACAATTTCGCGCGCTGCTTTATCGAGCAGCGTCTCTATTTCGCTGCGGCACAGCGCCCTCAACGGCGGCGACGAGGCGCTCGGCAAAGCTTTCTTGTCGAAGCGCGTGTGCAGACGCAACAGCACATCCCAACCGCCGAATTCCGCGCGACGCAGCCGGAAGGCTTCACGCGCGAGTCGACGTACCAGATTACGCGTGGCCGCGCGCGGCGCATACTTCTTGCCGATCACGAGACCTAAGCGAGCGTCGTTACCGGTGGGCCGGCCGTACACCACGAAGTGCGCGGTGCGGCGCCACGGGCGCAAACGAAAAACGGATGAAAATTCATCCGTTTTCAGTAGCCTTGCGGCTTTGGGGAAGGCGGCTTGCGCTCGCAACGGAATCGAGCCCAGTTGCGGCGCCCCAGCCGCTCCCGCTTCACCGCGGGCTTCGCCTGTAGACACAGACAGAGCGCGCAATCCGCTCGCCAACCTTAGATGGCGAGGCGCTTGCGGCCCTTCGCGCGACGTGCGTTGATGACCTTGCGGCCACCTGCGGTCTTCATGCGAACGCGGAAGCCGTGGGTGCGCTTGCGACGGGTAACGGAAGGTTGGTAAGTACGTTTCATGTTGCTCTCACTTGATCGACTGATCGAAAATTAACCGCACGATCATCGCTGAAGCGGCAATGGCCGGAGGTTTACAGAATTGGTTTTCGCGGAACCCGCTATTTAAACCGGTTTTCTTTTGGCCGTCAATAGTTTAGCCTGCTTCGGCCTGACCCCAAGAGGAGTTCGCCAGATGATCCGTCCCTGTGGATAACTCCCTTTCGCCGACGATTTGGCGTTAGAATCTCGCCTTACTTCCCAAAAATTCTGCACGCCGCTCCGGCTCGCTTGCCCCGCAAACCCTTGTGGCACAAGCGCCTGGAGCCATTACGCCTGGTTCGGCCTGACTGCTCAGGGCCTTGTTGCGTACGCGCGACAGGGGCAGCGGCGAACCGCCGTGCACATCATAACGACAGCAACTCGATGAACGATTTCTGGCAACACTGTTCCGCATTGCTGGAGCGCGAGCTAACGCCCCAGCAGTACGTGACGTGGATCAAACCGTTGGCCCCGGTCGCCTTCGACGCCGCTGCGAACACGCTTAGCATCGCTGCGCCGAACCGCTTCAAGCTCGACTGGGTCAAGAGCCAGTTCTCCGGCCGCATCGCGGATATGGCCCGCGATTTCTGGCACGCTCCGGTCGACGTGCAGTTTGTGCTGGACCCGAAAGCAGGCATGCGCGCCCCCGCGGCGACGTCGGCGCCGGCTCCGTCGCGTCCGTCTTCCGCGCCTGGTGCAATGGGCGGCGGCCATTCGTCGGGTGCAAACGGCGGTGGGGCCGCCGTGGACGCAGCCGTCGGCGCCGTACAAGCGTCGCAGGCCGCGCGCGCCAATGGCGCGAACAGCGCGATGGCGACCCTCAACGCGAATGCACGCGCTGCCGCTGACCACAACGCGAACGCACGCGCGGCCGCTGAAGATGCCGCCGACCTCGATCTCCCGAGCCTCGACGCGAACGAAGCCGCTGCCGCCCGCCGCACGTGGCGCCCGGGCCAAAGCGCGAGCTCGAACGGCAACGGCGACAACGACTCGATGTACGAGCGTTCGAAGCTCAACCCCGTGCTGACCTTCGACAACTTCGTGACCGGTAAGGCCAACCAGTTGGCGCGCGCCGCGGCGATTCAGGTTGCGGACAACCCCGGTATCTCGTACAACCCGCTGTTTCTGTATGGCGGCGTGGGTCTGGGCAAGACCCACCTGATCCACGCGATCGGCAACCAGCTTCTAATGGACAAGGCCGGCGCGCGGATTCGCTACATCCACGCGGAACAATATGTGTCCGACGTGGTGAAGGCTTACCAGCGCAAGGCGTTCGACGACTTCAAGCGCTACTACCACTCGCTCGACCTGCTGTTGATCGACGATATTCAATTTTTCTCAGGCAAGTCGCGCACACAAGAGGAATTCTTCTACGCGTTCGAGGCGCTGGTCGCGAACAAGGCGCAGGTGATCATCACCAGCGACACGTATCCGAAGGAAATCTCCGGCATCGACGACCGCCTGATCTCGCGCTTCGACTCCGGCCTGACGGTGGCGATCGAGCCGCCCGAGCTGGAAATGCGCGTCGCGATTCTGATGCGCAAGGCGCAATCGGAGTTCGTGAGCCTGAATGAAGACGTCGCGTTCTTCGTCGCCAAGCATCTGCGCTCGAACGTGCGTGAACTGGAAGGCGCGCTGCGCAAGATCCTCGCGTATTCGAAGTTCCACGGCCGCGAAATCACGATTGAAGTGACAAAAGAAGCGCTGAAAGACCTGTTGACGGTGCAAAACCGGCAGATTTCGGTGGAAAACATCCAGAAGACCACGGCTGACTTCTACAGCATCAAGGTCGCGGATATGTATTCGAAGAAGCGTCCGGCGAACATTGCGCGGCCGCGGCAGATCGCGATGTATCTGGCGAAGGAGCTGACGCAGAAGAGTTTGCCGGAAATCGGCGAGCTGTTTGGCGGGCGCGACCACACCACCGTGCTGCACGCGGTGCGCAAGATCGCCGCCGAGCGCGGCACGGACGCGCAGTTGAACCACGAACTGCACGTGCTGGAGCAAACGCTGAAAGGTTAAGCAGGTCGGGCGGGAAATTCGACCTGTTTATTTCCAAACTCGCCCCCATTTTAGTGGAGCGGTTCCGTTTTCAGGCACAATACAGGTTTAACCGCCCGGCGGCCGCGGGCGGAATTCACGCCGTGACAGGCGCTGCGTGGCGCCGGCGGGGAGCCGCGGTTGCGCGCTGTAAGGCTGGCAAGTCAGGCGCGCAGGCCGTTATATCAACGAAGGAACTCTATGCAACTGGTCAAGACCGAACGCGATAACCTCCTCAGGCCGCTGCAAACCGTGAGCGGCATCGTCGAACGCCGCCATACGTTGCCGATCCTCGCCAATTTGCTGATTACCAAGAACGGCCCTGAAGTGTCGTTCCTGTCGACCGACCTCGAGTTGCAGATCACCACGCGTGCCGATTTTGGCGTGGGCGGCGATTCGGTCGCGACCACGGTGGCAGCAAGAAAGCTCCTCGACATTCTGCGCGCCATGCCCGACGGGCAGGTCACGCTCACGCTGAACGACAAGCGTTTGACCGTGCAATCCGGCAAGAGCCGCTTTGCGCTGCAAACCCTGGCGGCCGACGAGTTCCCGACCGTCGCTCAGGCTAAAGACTACGGCGCGAACCTGGTGGTTCCCCAGAAAACGTTCCGCCAGTTGCTCGGCATGGTCCATTTTTCGATGGCCCAGCAGGACATCCGCTACTACCTGAACGGCATGCTGCTGGTGGTAGATGGTGACCAACTGATGGCAGTCGCAACCGACGGCCACCGCCTCGCGTTCTCGTCGATGAAGATCGAAGGCTCGTTCGCGCGTCAGGAAGTGATCATTCCGCGCAAGACGATTCTCGAGCTGCAGCGTCTGCTGGAAGACATCGACGACACGCTGAAGATCGACATCGCGCCGACGCAGGTGAAGTTCACGTTCGGCCAGGTCGAACTGGTGTCGAAGCTGGTGGAAGGCAAATTCCCCGACTTCCAGCGCGTGATTCCGAAGTCGCACAAGAATCAGTTCGTGATCGGCCGTGAAGAACTGCAGCGCTCGCTGCAACGCGCCGCGATTCTGACGTCGGACAAATTCAAGGGCGTGCGCTGCATTATCGAGCCGGGCCAGTTGAAGATCATGTCGACCAACGCCGATCAGGAAGAGGCGCAGGAAGAACTGGAAATCGCGTACGACGGCGACAGCGTCGATATCGGGTTCAACGTCACGTATCTGCTCGACGTGCTCGCGAACCTGAAGGTCGACATGTTGCAAGTGAGCCTTGGCGACGCCAGCTCCAGCGCGTTGATCACGATTCCCGAGAACGACGAATTCAAATACGTCGTGATGCCGATGCGCATCTAACGCGTCCAAAACCAAAGAACACACCAAGGGGCGCAGCGCCCCTTTGGCGTTTTTATGGTGTTTTGAAAAGTCCCGAGCAGCAACCTTGCAGTAACGCAGAACCGGAAAAAATCCATGACTGAAACGAACAATTCGCAACCCGATAACAGCTACGGCGCCTCCTCGATTCAGATCCTCGAAGGTCTGGAGGCGGTACGCAAGCGGCCGGGGATGTACATCGGGGATACGTCAGACGGGACCGGTTTGCATCACCTCGTATTCGAAGTGCTGGACAACTCCATCGACGAAGCGTTGGCGGGGCATTGCAACGATATCCAGGTGATCATTCACGCGGACAACTCGATCTCGATCACCGACAACGGCCGCGGTGTGCCGACCGGCCTGAAGATGGACGACAAGCACGATCCGAAGCGCAGCGCCGCTGAAATCGTGATGACCGAACTGCACGCCGGCGGCAAGTTCGACCAGAACAGCTACAAGGTGTCCGGCGGCCTGCACGGCGTGGGCGTCTCGTGCGTGAACGCGCTCTCGGCGTGGCTGCGCCTGACCATTCGCCGCGACGGCAAGAAGCACTTCATGGAATTCCACCGTGGCGTGCCGCAGAACCGCGTGATCGAAGAGATCGACGGCGTGGCTGTCTCGCCGATTCAGCTGATTGGCGACACCGAAAACCGCGGTACCGAAGTGCACTTCCTGGCTGACGAGACGATCTTCGGCAATGTCGAATATCACTACGACATTCTGGCCAAGCGGATTCGCGAACTGTCGTTCCTGAATAACGGCGTGCGGATCAAGCTGACCGACCAGCGCACGGGCAAGGAAGAAGATTTCGCGTTCGTGGGCGGCGTGAAGGGTTTTGTTGAGTACATCAACAAGAACAAGGCCGTGCTGCACCCGAACATTTTCCACATCAGCGGCGAGAAAGACGGCGTGGGCGTGGAAGTGGCGATGCAGTGGAACGACAGCTACAACGAAAACGTGCTGTGCTTCACGAACAACATTCCGCAGCGCGACGGCGGCACCCACCTGACCGGGTTGCGTGCGGCGATGACGCGCGTGTTGAACAAGTACATCACCGATCACGAAGTCGCGAAGAAAGCGAAGGTCGAGACGGCCGGCGACGACATGCGCGAAGGGCTCTCGTGCGTGCTGTCGGTGAAGGTGCCGGAGCCGAAGTTCAGCGCGCAGACCAAGGACAAGCTGGTGTCGTCGGAAGTGCGCGCGCCGGTGGAGGATGTGGTCGCGAAGGCGCTCGAAGAATTCCTGCTGGAAACGCCGAACGACGCGAAGATCATTTGCGGCAAGATCGTCGACGCGGCGCGGGCGCGCGATGCGGCTCGCAAGGCGCGTGAAATGACGCGTCGTAAGGGCGTTCTGGATGGCGTGGGTCTGCCGGGCAAGCTGGCGGATTGCCAGGAGAAGGACCCGGCGAAGTCGGAAATTTATATCGTCGAGGGCGACTCGGCAGGCGGCTCGGCGAAGCAGGGGCGTGACCGGAAGTTTCAGGCGATCTTGCCGCTGCGCGGCAAGGTGCTCAACGTGGAGAAGGCGCGCTATGACAAGCTGCTTTCTTCGGAGCAGATTGTGACGCTGATTACTGCGCTGGGTTGCGGGATCGGCAAGGAAGACTACAACCTCGACAAGCTGCGTTATCACCGCATCATCATCATGACCGATGCTGACGTGGACGGCGCGCACATCCGCACGCTGCTGCTGACGTTCTTCTATCGTCAGATGCCGGACATGATCGAGCGTGGGTATATCTATATCGCGCAGCCGCCGCTGTTCAAGATCAAGGCGGGTAAGGATGAACGGTATTTGAAGGATGAGGCTGAGGTTAATGCTCACATCCTGAAGCTGGCGTTGCAGGGGTCGGAGTTGTTGGCTTCGGAAGGGGCTACGCCGATTACTGGGGATGCGCTTGGGGAGTTGGCTCGGGCTTATTTGCTGGCTCAAGCTGTGGTGAATCGTCTGAGCCGGTTGTATGACGCTGGGGCGCTTGAGGCTGTGATGGACGGGGTTGTTATCGACCTTTCCAGCGAGGAAGCGGCTGCGGTGTCGGCGGCGGCTCTTGAAGCGAAGCTGCGGGATGATGCGTTGAAGCCTGAGGTTAAGGTCACGACGATGTATGACCCGGTGCGTGAGCTGCGCTCGCTGCGCGTTGCGCGGACTCATCACGGTAATCAGAAGATTTCTGTGCTGGATCAGGATTTTCAGCTGACCGCTGATTACCAACAATTGATCAATACCGCTAATACGTTTAAGGGGTTGATTGGGACTGGGGCTGTCATTAAACGTGGCGAGCGGAGTATGGCTGTTACCGACTTCAAGAGCGCTATGAAGTGGTTGCTGGCTGATGCTGAACGCAATATTTCCAAGCAGCGCTATAAGGGGCTCGGTGAGATGAACCCTGGGCAGCTTTGGGAGACGACGATGGATCCGACTGTGCGTCGCTTGCTTCGTGTGCAGATTGAGGATGCTATTGCGGCTGATGGGATCTTTACTACGCTCATGGGGGATGATGTGGAGCCGCGGCGGGCTTTCATTGAGTCGAATGCGTTGAGGGCGGGGAATATTGATGTTTGAGGGTGTCTGTAGCGGGAGCCATAATATGAGATTTTGGGAAGCATCCACTGAGACATTTATCGATGAATGCGCTCCGATAGCTCATATGACGGCACCTGACTGACGTCACAGCCGCAAGAACGACGGCCACCTTGTTGAGGTGGCCGTCGTTTTCTCTACCTCGGCAAAATCATGAGGCGGCTTTTCAGGCCGACTTCTGCTGCCTGCGC
Source organism: Paraburkholderia nemoris (assembly GCF_905221015.1). Taxonomy (NCBI): domain Bacteria; kingdom Pseudomonadati; phylum Pseudomonadota; class Betaproteobacteria; order Burkholderiales; family Burkholderiaceae; genus Paraburkholderia; species Paraburkholderia nemoris. The sequence continues at coordinate 307,416 of NZ_CAJNBO010000009.1, forward strand.
TGCTCGGCAGACATACTTTTCGTGGTGCGCCAACGATTTTCTCTAGAGCGGCCCAGGGCGCAGCGTGGTGACCTAGGCTTCGTCGTTTTCTTCTCCTAGCAACCGCACGACGCCCATCGCCTCCGAAAGACCCCGTGCGGGATTAGCCATTGATGCCTCCCTCCCTGACGTCGACAAAACGTGGAATCTGGCGAAGTCGGTGACGGTGGAATGAGTGGGCGGCTGGGAAGGGTGTTGTGTGTTCGCACCAAATGAAAGCGTTCCGTGACCTCTCGTAAATGCGTTCCGTGTAGGGGGTCAAAATACCGTCAAACCCTTGCTGGACGTGGCGCGGAACGCTTCTACTGCGCTCTGTGTAATCTGCAAAAAATCTGGGGCTTCGACCCCCGGTTTTGAGAGCAATCGCGAGGCTGTAGCGTCCACGGAACGCTTCTTCCTCCCGGTATAGGAGTGATTCAGCTCCTGCAGTAGATTTGCCCGAAAAAAGCCGGGAGGCGCACCGTTAGATTGGCACCTCCACAATTTTCCCAGAATCTTGCGCATACAGCTCTTTCGGCAAGTCAGGTGTACCGCTTCCGTGGCAACAGCCTGGTGGCTATCGTCAGCGCCGCGACGGGCATCGCTTCGAAATGCACCACTATTGGCCTACTTGTGGGTGGAAGCGGCAGTTGCTGACAAAATCCTGGATTTTGTCGCGAACTCCGCTGATATCCACGGCGCCTGTGTTCCCAACGGCTCCGTCCGCCGCCACCCAAGTCGCCATGGTCTTCGAGGTCAACAGCTTCTGGACCTCCGCGGGCGCGAGAACGCGCGTTACCCAGATTGTTGAGTCATTCGGGGCAAGGCCATCGTTCGCGCTGCCTTTTCGCTTAGTTTGAATCGTCTGCTCGTCGAAAGTGAAGAAGGACTGCGTCGCCCAGTCATACTTCTGCTTCGCATCTTGGGGGGTGGTGACGATGCCCCCCATCAATAGCAGTTGGCCGTCGCGAGCACAGCTGAAGATGAAGCGAGCGCTGTAGCTTGTGTATTTCTGCTCGACGCGGAGGTACGTCGAACCGTTGACCTGCTTCAACTCTGCCGTCGTTTGCTCGATACCGTTATTTGAGAAGTGAAGCCTGCTGGCTTCCGCCGCGCTTAGCCAGAGAATGTCATTGGGCTGAATCGACGCTGAGGCAGAGAATGCCAACGCATCGACTCCCATTCGTTGGAGGTAGGCGACCAACATGCCGCTGACTTCCTGGCTCGTGCCGTTGCCTATGTCATTGCCCGGTGAGTAGAACTGGTGAATGCCGAGCCTTGTGTTACCGCCGGAATAATATCGGCCGCGGCCGCCGGCAAACGCGTAGGCGCACGCACTCGCGCAGACGCCGCTCGTGACCATCCCTCCGTAAGCGTACCTAGCGATGCCAGTGTCGAAGCCAAGCTTCCTAATAGTGTTGCCCAGCGCCACTCCGCCGATTAGCGAACCGCCAGGAGAATTAAACAACACCATGCTACGGTCGATGTGATTCGCGCGAACGAACTGTTCCAGCTCGCTCGCGCTGGTGGCGGTTATCTCGCCGTCGGCATAGATTCGTGTGGTGTCTCCATGTTGGTCCATCCACGTAACGACGTCCGGGAGGCTGTGCTTGGGTGCAATGAACGTCATCGCGTTTGCGGCACTACTTGCGAAGCCGAAAACCGTCAAAATTAGTCTCAGTGTTTTCATAGTTTTACACCCCGTATTTCCCTCGAATGCACCTCTCTGCGGCGGTGATACTCTACCTAACGTCTCGTCTTCCGATAGCTGTTAAATGTTGTTCGGACTTGTTCAGTCCTTCGGACGATGCTGTATCAAATAGCCCCCGAGATTTACCCAACCTACTTCACCTTGTAGAGAATTATTTGTGTCTGTGGCAATCGCGGCCGGCACAGTGTTATTGACGTACCCAAATTCATGGAGAGCCGTTGAGTCAGTTCACCAATGAAGCGAAACGAGATTCACCTGGTCGGACCTCCGCGGCGCATATTCAATGGGCATGTCATAACCCAGCATAAAGAGCGCAGCCTCGACGTTCCTTTTTCCTTCTGTGCCACAACACCAACTGGCGTCAGAGACCGTGATTGCTTCGGCAATAATCCAGTTGAGTTGCACGGCGCATCTTGCCCATTGAATTGCGCCAGAGTCGCTGTGGGTCAGTTTCGCGAATCGATACAGACCTGACGAGGGGTTACGATTGCGGCGACCTTCACCCGCGGCCCAACGGAAGTGAAGTTCGTCAGGAACCGACGATGAACGTTCATTTTCTGGCAAAGACTCAAGATATAAGCGGACCAGATAGCCCGTGCCTGCTCCAACTCGTCCGTCGTAGATGACGCCCGCGCACGCCAAAGCAAAAAATTTGACCCATGTTGCATTCATCGTAAGTCCCGACCGTTCACGCTGCCCAAACAGTGAGAGGTCTACTTTGTCCATCAGCAACGCTTCTGTGGCCGCGCGCAGATTGGTGAGCAGGAGATGCTTAGAGTTGTTCGCCTGCATCATAAAGCGGTCGATACGCGATTGTCGACCGCCGAACGCCCAGTCGACTGTGGCGAACAGTGCTGCACGCAACCAGAGCCACTCCCAGGTCTGGCAATCCGCTCGGACGGCTCGTGAAATCTTACGGTCGATGACACGCAGCCGGGCATTGTTGTCTTCGAGGTAACCGCCATCCCACCAATACGACTTGAACAATTGCTGAAGGCTGGTCACCTTCACTCTACGACCAAGGCGTGTGTCGTAATCGGCAGGAAGACGCCGGCTGTTTGTAAAGTCCAACGTGAGCGATAGAGGTTCCTTTCCTGACAGCAGTTTGCCAAAAAACGCTACGAAGCCGGGGACCATTCCGGAAGCTAGATATTCCTCTCGTGAAATTTCCATAATCGAACTGACCTTGCCCCTGTTTAGCGAATCCCATAGCTGAGAGATTTATGCGGCTCGTCCCTGTTGAGCGGCGAACCAGTTTTTCTCGAACGTCATGGGGCTGACGTAGTCGAGC